>NZ_SDAK01000001.1:907085-1209447 GCF_004210295.1 Lactococcus sp. S-13
TGAGTAATTCCTAGCACGTAAGCCACGAGAGAGCCGGCAGCTGAGCCACGTCCCATTCCACAATAAATTGCTTGCTCGCGAGCGTAGCGCAGCAAATCAGCCACAATCAGAAAGTAATCATCAAAGCCCATTTGATGAATAACGGACAATTCTTTTTCCAGGCGCTCTTGGTAGAGTGACGAATTTGCTGACGGACTGGTTTTGGTTTGCGTCAGCATTTTCTCTGGCTGATTTTGATTGGAAATCGCTTCGGGCATTTGCGTCAGCATTTTCTCTGCTTCAATTTTTGCTGTCAACCCTGAAAATGCTTGTTCACGCAATAATTCAAAGCCTTCACGATTTTTGTCAAACTGGGGCAGAGCCAATTTTTCTGAAAAATCATAACTTATTTTCGCTGTTAATTTTTCTAAATTGGTCAGTGCTTGAGGAAAATGCTTACGAAAATGTTGCTCATAAATTTCTGGACGTTGAAGCAATTCGCTAGAACTATGCGTTAAACTTTCGTCGAATTTGACGCCGTCGCGCACTGCGTGCAAAATCGCCAAGGTTTCATTGTCCGAAAAAGTCAGATAGCGCACCGCTGGAAATGCCAAAGTTGGCAAACTAAACGTACTCGTTGCCTCCGTGAGTGTGTTGATTCCGACATAAAGTTCATCAGCTTTGGCGCACAGGGCAGAAAGTTCACTCAAATTTCCATAAGTTTCGGGCAAAACCAGCGCAATGTCCGTCAAATAAGGATCGATATCCTCAAATTTTCGCCGACCATAATTATACAATGTCGAAATTCGGAGTAAATTTTTGTAACCCGCAGTGTTTTTGGCGATAAATGAAAAATCAATCGGAAAACCTTGCCACTCAAAACTCAGTTCACTAGCAATAATCGGTTGCAAATTCAGCGCCCGTGCCTTTTTAACAAAACGAAAAGCTGCATGAAGATGACCCACATCACAAATGCCAACAGTCTGATACCCCAGTCGCAGCGCTGTTTCCAGATAGTCGTCAATCTTAACCACACTGTCCAAAAAGCTGTATTCTGTTTTCGTATTTAGCGGTGCAAACATTTTCTCCCCCTCTCCTTTTCCCATTTTTGGGAAATTTTGCTCTGACGTCAGTGATTTTTCCAGAGAAATTACTGACGAAAATTTACGTCAGCATTTTCTCTAATAAAAATCCTATTAGCACCATTATACTACATTTTCTAGCAGGCTTTTAAATAAAAAAACAAGGGACGAATGTCCCTTCCTTGTTTTTATCTCTAGCGAACCACCACAGCATACTTGCGGGCATTGTAAATCGTTTCAAAAGTCGTTCGACTCAACCAAATAAGTCCCACTAATTGGGTCTGACACATGAACTTGATTACTTGCCTTGTTAAAACCGTCCAAAGTCACCGCGTGATTATTATTGACCGCAACGCCAAACGGCCAAGCCCCCCAGCGCACCGGTTGAAAATTGATAGTCACCCAAGTCACCACAGGATTTCCAGCACGCACCTCATTGATTAAAGTATCAACACTTGCCCCAGAAATATTAGCCACCTTGGTCTCGTACTGCTTGCCCCAAGTCGTTAATGGTGCTGGATAAATTGCAGAATACACGCTTGGTGCCTCCACAAAAGGACTTCCCACGAATCCATAATTGGGATTTCCATTTGCCGCCTTAGGAATTGTATTCAAAAACTGCCCCAAAGACCAAGACGTTACTTTTCCTTTATACTGCAAAGCCTGCAAAAGTGAAGCTCCCTCACAACCACTCGGCGCTCCTAACGCATACTGATTGTAATTTCGCACACCCAACAAACGATAGTTTGTATAACTTACACTCGCCTGCCCTTCGGTTAGCGCATACCATGCAATTCCTTCATATTTCCAGCCAACTTTGACAAGCTGGGATTTCTCATATCCAGAAGCGGTATTAAGATGAGCGCCCACGCCTGCAGCAGGATTGAACAATCGATAAACCGGAACATTCCCACCTGAATGGAAAGCGATGCCCTCTGATTTCCACCCTATTTTTACAAGCTGAGAGGATTCATAACTTGAAGAGGTAAAGAGATGCTCCCCTGATTTTGGATTATAAACCCGGTAGATGTTAGTTCCTGTAGTCGGCACATCAAAAGTTACTGTATCTTGAGTCCAATCACTTGCAATTTTAGGCAAAGTCGTCCACTCATTATATGACGTATAAAGATGTTCCCCAGAACGCCTATTGTAATTACGATAAATCGTAGTACTTGGCGTCACTTTTGAAGCAGGTGCCATAAACAAGCGTGCAGATTTCGCATCATCCGCGGGTGCCTCTTCCCCTAAGCTCTGCTTAGGAGCTTGAGTTTGCTCGGCTTCTTCTTGTCCCTCCTTGACTGGAGGTAACAAAGTGACCGTTTGTCCATTGATCGTCACTTGATCGCCCGCCTGCTCAGCGTACACCTGCTTTGAAGCACCCAAAGCCAGCAGCAAGGCCATACCAATTATCATTACATTTGTCTTCCTCAAATTTTCTCCTCCATTTTTTTATCTTGGAAAAACAGACCAAGCAGGTCGACCCGCATTCCAGTCATCCGAAAGCTGTGAAGGATGAGTCCACAAACGATCCACACTATTTGCCCCACCAATCCGATGAAGCGGATCATGCACCGTCGTATAACCATTAATATATCCTGATAAGACCACAAAGTGCGACGCATTCGGAACCGTATAGAGCCACTCCATCCCATAAATCACTGGTTTACCTGATATCAGCTCACTGATCAACTGACTTTCGCTCGTGATATGGTTAGCTTGCATTCCGTAATAATTAAGAGTACTTAAAATCGTTTGACCATCAATCCCATCCCCATAAACATTTGGGTTATTATAGTTTCCAATCGCATGAGCCGTTTGAGCCACCTGCACTGGGTTATAATTTCGACCAAAACCATTCAAAATCATTGCAATTGAAGTTGGCCCACAACCCTCAGGCCCTAAAGTTGAATCCCCAATCCTGACATTTCTCCATCTGGCATCATCTTGATACAAAAAATTAGAATGCCACACTGTTTTTTGTGGAACCGCAGTAGCCCCCTGATCCAGAGCATACCAAGCAACCCCTTCGTATCTCCAGCCGACTTTGATAAGTTGAGATTTTTCATATGAATTCGCTGTATTGAGATGAGCGCCAATTCCCGCAGCCGGATTATATAGACGATAAACCGGAATTTGTCCACCAGAATGAAAAGCAATCCCTTCTGATCTCCAACCAATTTTCATAAGCTGGGACGCCTCATAAGCCGAGCCAGTAAACAAATGCTCTCCTGAATTTGGATTATAGACACGATAAATATTAGCGCCCGTAGCAGGTTCATCAAAAGTAACACTATCCTGTGTCCAATCACTTGTAGTATTTGCTAACGTTACCCATTCATAGTGCGAAGTATATAAATGCTCTCCTGAAACAGTGTTGTAATTACGATAAATCGTATCTGCCAAAGCGCCCGAGACACCCAAATTTCCTACAATTCCTGAAGCAACTAATGCGCCTGCTACAACTAAAACCTGTCTTTTATTCATTTACGCCCCCTCAATTTAAGCGCTTACTTTAAAAATCAAATAATATCCGCCATAATACTATGATTATATCACAATTCCCAACAAATAAATGACCAATCTATCTCAGATATTTCCAATTTTTGATTAAATTCTTTACCTCACCTTCAAAATACTCAAACATTTGAAATTTGCATCAATTTGTATTATACTGAACACGGATAATAAAATAATGGAAAGAAGTATATTATGAAACTTATCGTCACACTTTTTTGGGCACTCGTCCTCGGTCAAGTCGTTGGTTACATTGCCACTGCACTCTCAGGCGTTCCAGACCCAGAACTTTGGACAACACTCATTTCACTCCTCTTTGGACTTTTTGTTTATCTTTTTCAAGCCGTTGCTGTGGAAAAAGATGCTAAAGCAAACTAAAACCGCCCAAATCTTCTCACCGTTTTAGATTCAAATGAGCAAAAGAAAATAAAAATAAAAAGTTTCTAACAAGTTGTTAGAAACTTTTATTTCATCTAGGGCTTGCAAATTTTTCAAAATAACTTATAATTTAGTAGGGACAAAGATCCCAGATGGCCACCAATGTCATCAAACATCAAAAGAAAGGAGAGCGCTCAAGCTTTGAAAGGTCGACCCAAACCCGCAACCATAATCACTTATTTTGTTAAATTGACCAAGTTTGGCGCTCTTTTTTCTGCGTCTTGAACTTGATTCATTTCACAAGATAAGACTTTATATTTCAACTGAAGCTTGAACCATGCTATAAAATGGCTCCAACTCCAATTACTAAAAATAAAGTCGTCTGTCTTGTAAACGGACGTATTCACCGTGTATCTGGTGGTGACTTCCTCGAAAATCTCGACCCAAGTCTTCAAACCGTAATCATGCGTGACTATCCTGAAGCAACAGCTCACGACTTTATTTGTAATGAACATCAGGTCAAATTCCGACTTGAGGTTTTAGACACCCTTTTTCATCTCGATTTACAAAAGAATTTCACGGTCAACGATCAACTCAATGAAGAATTGATGAAGGCCAACTTTGAAATTCACGACGTTGAAGAACAACTCCAAACTCAAGAAACTTTTGGTGAGCGTATCGCCGATCGAGTCACCGAATTTGTAGGTTCATGGGCTTTTATTCTGACTTATCTCGGAATCCTAGTCGTTTGGATTTTTGTCAATGTCGTTGGACTTTTTGGCGTTCAATGGGATAAATATCCCTTTATTTTGCTCAATCTTTTTCTCTCAATCACTGCTGCTATGCAAGCTCCATTGATCATGATGAGTCAAAATCGAGCAGCCCACCATGACCGCCTCTCTGCAAAAAATGACTTCCAAGTCAATGTCAAATCAGAAAAAGGTGTCGCCGCCCTCCATGAAAAACTTGACCATCTCATGATGGACGACCAAGCATCTAATATGCAAATTCAGAAAATCCAAACTGAAATGCTCGGAGATATCCAAATCCTCCTCAACGAAGTCTACCAACAAAATCAAGACATTCGTGAACGCTTAGATGATGTCGAAGAACAATTGGACGATTTCGAAGAAACCTTTGACAGTTTTGAAGAGACTTTGGACAGCATCGAAGAAAACACCGATGATGATGATGACGATAATAACACTGAAGAACTTCTTACTACTGATTCTAAATCAAAATGAAAAAACTGCTCAATTGAGCAGTTTTTTTATGAAAACAATTTAATTTTTTGTTGAATCTCAGCAACCGAAGCAGCCAATTTTGCCTCTTCTTCGGCCGTTAAATCTAACTGAATCTCCCCCTCTACCCCTTCTTTACCAATCAAAGCTGGGGTAGAAATATAAGAATCAAAATTTTCATCATAATGCGAGCAAATAGCGACGTTCTTCGCATCAGAAAAAACTAAATTCATCAAAGCCACAGTCGCTGCTGCAATTGCTACATTTGTATAATGCTTCGTATTAAAGACGGCAAAGCCTCCTTGACGAGCTTTTTCTTCTAAGTCATCTAAGTCTAGCTGCTTTTCACTTGCTATTTTTGCGAAAGCTTGACCAGCAATGCGCACAGTTGACCATGCTGTAAATTGAGAATTACCATGTTCACCCAAAACGTAGCCTTCAACACTTCTTGAATCAATATTCAAAGCTCTTCCTACCTGCGCTTTCATTCGAGCCGTGTCTAAATAAGTTCCTGTTCCCAAAATTCGCGATTTAGGAAGTTTCAACAGCTTAGAATAAACATTGACAATAACATCATTAGGATTAGTTGTTGCAATCAAAATCCCACTAAAATTAATGGCATTCAGTGCTTCAGCAACAGCTCTTATTTCTGGGAGATTTGCTTTTAGCTCAGTAAAACGATCTCCTCCAGGCTTAATCAAATCAATATGTCCCAGAGTGGATAAAACAATATCAGCATCAGCCAAGTCCTTATATTCTCCAGCATATACCTTGACATGATAAGGAAGAAGTGGCAAAGCATCTAAGAGATCCAAGGCCTCAGCCTGAGCAACCCTTTCATCTTTATCAATCAAAACCAATTCATCAGCAAATCCTCCCTGAACAATATCTAAAGCAACCGTAGCTCCAACGTGTCCACAACCAATCAATCCTACCTTACGCATTTTTATCCCTCCAAGACTCATCTTGAAAACGAGTTTTTTATTGCTACAAGTGTCTTTTTTATTACTTTTAATACAAGACTAAACTCATTATAGTACAAAACACTCAAGGATACAATCATTTTTGATATCAAAAATACCTTACTAAGCAGTAAGGTATTTTAAGCATTGATTATTATTTGCTATTTTCCACAGATACACGGATAAACTCTGTGTAAAGTTCTTCTGGACGATTTGGACGTGATTGAAGTTCTGGGTGATATTGACAAGCCACAAAGAATTTCTTGTCTGAAAGCTCCACTATTTCAACCAAACGGTTATCTGGTGATACACCTGAGAAAACAAAACCAGCAGCTTCAAACTGTTCACGGTATTTGTTGTTAAATTCATAACGATGACGGTGGCGACGTTGCACTACTTCAGCCCCGTTGTAAGCTGCTTTAGCACGAGAGCCGTTTTTCAATTTAGCTGGGTAAAGTCCTAGACGCAAGGTACCACCCATGTCTTCAACATCCACTTGATCACGCATGATGTCAATGACTGGATATTTAGTTTCTGGATCCAATTCAAAAGAATGTGCTCCTTCAAAGCCAAGGACGTTACGAGCAAATTCAACTGCTGTCAATTGCATCCCTAAACAGATACCAAGCATCGGCACATCATTTTCACGCGCATATTTGATTGCAGCAATTTTTCCTTCTGTCCCACGATGTCCGAAACCACCAGGAACAATGATACCAGCAGCATCACCGACAAGCTCAGCAACATTTTCATCCGTTACGTCATTAGCGTTGACCCAGTTAATATCTACTTCAGCATCTGAAGCATAGCCTGCGTGCTTAAGTGCTTCTGTAACTGAAATATAAGCATCTGGCAATTCCACGTACTTACCAACCAAAGCAATTTTAACTTTTTTCTTGAGGTTCATGACATGGTCAACCATTGCTGACCATTCAGTCATATCAGCTTTTGGTGCATCAAGTTTCAAGTGATCACAAACGATTTGGTCCATGTCTTGGGCTTGCAAATTCAATGGAATTTGGTAGAGGTGTTCCACGTCAAGTGATTGAATGACTGCTTCTGGTGCAACGTCACAGAACATGGCAATCTTATTGCGCATTTCTGCTGTGATTGGAACTTCACTACGTAATACGAGCATATTCGCTTGAATACCATATTCACGAAGTGTCTTAGTCGCATTTTGTGCAATCTTAGTTTTCAATTCTCCAGCTGCACGCAAATGAAGGATTGGAACAGTGTGGATATACATCACATTGTCAGCACCTACTTCAGCTTTCATTTGACGCAGAGCTTCAATGAATGGCAAGCTTTCCATATCACCAACTGTACCACCAACTTCAGTGATAATGATGTCAGCATCAGTCGTTGTTGCAGCACGTTTGATTTTTTCTTTAAGCATATTAGTGACGTGTGGCACCATTTGGACGGTTGCTCCTAGATATTCACCTTTACGCTCTTTGCGAAGAATTTCGCTATAAACTTTACCTGAGGTAACGTTTGAGTATTTATTTAAGTTGATGTCAATAAAACGTTCATAATGACCAAGGTCAAGGTCAGTTTCAGCTCCATCATCAGTGACAAAAACTTCACCGTGTTGATAAGGACTCATTGTTCCTGGGTCAATGTTAAGGTATGGGTCAAACTTTTGAACTGTGACTTTGAGTCCACGATTTTTGAGCAAACGTCCAAGAGATGCTGCTACAATCCCTTTACCCATTGACGAAGTACCACCACCAGTGACGAAAATATACTTAGTTGACATCTAAATCTCCTCTAATCTTTATACAAAACAGAAATTACTGGGAAAACAAAAATAGCTCCCCATTTGGGGAGCTTTACCGTTACTGATTTTTTCTAGGAAAAAACCAGTGCCCGAAAATAATTATATCTGATTTTTTGCTTTTTGTCAAAGGGCTTTTTTATTTACGTCAAACTATTCATTTAGCCTTTCGGGTTAAAGCCTCTAAAAATTAGCTCGCTGTCACTCCATATAATAAAAAAGCTGGAAGTTCGCCAAGCTTTCTTATCTTCTTTACTTAAGGAAAACGAATTTCTCCGTGATTGACAAGATAACCTCGCTTGCCTCTAGCATCCTCCTGATTCCAAGTCATAAAAGTTTCGACTTCCATTTTGTTGAAATCCAGAATCTGCGATACAACTACGCCTGCTTCTTCAACCCAATTCACAAAGAAAATATCATCTGCCAATTCTTTGTAGAAGTAAGTTTCTGTCTCCGTCATCGGACCACCATCGGTTCGTTCTTTGAGTGAGGTAAATTTGAGCTCACGATCACTCAGGTAGTCTATTCTAAAGAGATAGCCATTTTCATAGTCTACGACAATTGATTTATCCTTGTACTTGAACATCTGAAACCTCTACTTTCTAGATAACTTGATATGCTTTAATTCTAATTCCATTTTAGCATAATCAAAATCACAAGCTTCAGTTTTTGAATGACTTCTGCTCATTAAAAGGTTGCCTTCAGTTTTTTAGATGGTAAGATTGCCAAAAGTCATCTTGCAAACTTTTTTCAAACTTAAGTCCGAGTTTTTCCAAGGTTTTTTGCAAAGCATACAAAGTATAAGCAACTTTATTGGCTCTTGCATTTTCCCCCATATGACCAATACGCAAAACTTTGCCCGCTAAGCTATCGAATGAGCCTGTAATCATCACTTGGTACTCTTCGCGCATCTTTTTCAAGATAACTTGGTCACTCAAGCCTTCTGGTACTTTAATTACACTGACAGTATTCGAATAACCATCTTGCAGATAAAGTTCCAAAGGAGAATTCTCAATTGCTTTTCTTGTCGCTTTACCAATCCTTTCATGACGTTGCAAAATTTCTTGATCAGCAAGTACACAATCTACCGCTTTGTCTAAACCGTAAATATCAGAGATTGGCATGGTATAAGGAAACCACTTTTTTTCGTAATAATCTTTAAAAGTAAGGAGATTACAATAAAAACTAGCTATGGGGCGTTGACGTTCCTCCATGATTTGGTAAGCAGCAGGTGAGATAG
Source organism: Lactococcus sp. S-13 (assembly GCF_004210295.1). NCBI lineage: Bacteria > Bacillati > Bacillota > Bacilli > Lactobacillales > Streptococcaceae > Lactococcus > Lactococcus kimchii. Next base: position 916,262 of record NZ_SDAK01000001.1, read on the forward strand.
CTGCAATTGTCAATCCTGGCGGAGCGGAAAGTACTTTTTGAGAAGCACCAAGAGCGATATCAATTTGCCACTCATCGACTTGTAAATCTTCACCGCCCATTGCGGCAACTGAATCAACAACGGTAAGAATCCCATATTTTTTCAGAAGAGGACAAATTTTAGATAAATCATTTAAAACACCAGAAGGTGTATCACAATGAACGACCGTTGCATACTTAAAATCATGATCTTTTTTCAAAAAGTTTTCCAAGAGCTCTAAATGAAAAGCTTCTTTTTCTGGACTTTGAAGTAATACAGCCTCTCCACCATAAAGCTCCACAAAATCGGCAAATCCATGACCAAAAATCCCATTATCTAAAACAAGTACTCGGTCATCTGGCTCGGTCAAGGAAGCACAAGCTGCTTCTAAACCTAAAATTCCTTCTCCCGCTAAAACTCTAACATCGTTTTTAGTTTTGAGAAATTGAGCAAGTTTAACACAAAGGTTTTTGTAAAAATCATAAAACTCTAAATCAATATCTGGATTTGTGGTCGCTTTTGCTCTTGCCAAACGCACGTCTTCGGCAACTGTGGTTGGACCTGGTGTCATGATGAGCATCTCTTTCATTTATTTGTACCTCGCACGTTCTCCACCGATAAGTTTAGGACGTGATTTAAGAGCAGTGACGTGCGCACCTCCAAGCTCCTTTAAAACTGGACGAACAGGAATTTGGACGTGTTTTACGTGCATTCCAATACTCGTGTCTCCAATATCCAATCCTGCTTGAGCAACGATGTGTTCGACTTCAACAGGAGATTTAAAAAGTTGATAGGCTGCGACTTGACCACTTCCACCAGCATGAAGTTGGGGAATGACTGAGACGATTTCCCAGTCTTTTTGCTCAGCCAATTCTTCTTCAATGAGTAACGCACGGTTAAGATGCTCACAGGCTTGAACAGCTAAATAAATCCCTTTGTCTGACAGTGTCTTGTGTATCACAGAAACAATGGCTTGACCGATTTCAGCGGAACTGGCGTGACCAATCAAGCCTCCGTTTACTTCTGATGACGAAAGTCCGAGGACAAAAACTTGTCCTGCTTTAATTTCTGCTTGCTCCAAGACATCATTAATAATTGTTTGTGTGTCTTTTTTAAGCTTTTCTAAATCCATTTAAAACACCTGTCCTTTCAATAAGTGGGCTTAAGATTTTAGCTAAAATAAATCCAACAAGTACTTGGATAATATTTACCCATAGTCCTGCAATGGCTGAACCCCAACCATACATGAGTCCACCAACAATAAAGTAGCCGCCAACCATAACAAGAAGGCTGAGCGAGAAGTTAAGCCATTTATATCTTGTCAGACCAGCGAGGTAGCCTTGCCCACCATGAATAATCAAACTGAAAAACATATAATTACTATAACCCGCTGTCAAATCAAGAAGAAACGCAGCAAATCCGCCAATCACTGCTGCTTCTTTCTTTCCAAAGAGAAAAACGGCAGTATAAATTCCTACATCTAGGAGAGTCAAAATATTACCGGCAGAACCTGGTATTGGAAAAGTAAAGAGCCGTCCCAATACAAAGGTGATTGCAGTCCAAATTGCAAGTAAGGTGAGTTTTTTGATATTTTTGTTGTCCATGAGTTTCATCTCCTGATTTTCCTAGAAGTTTGGTTTACTTTTGGAAATTTATTTTTTTATTTTGAAAAACACCATATTCATTGGCATTTTGAATGGCTTGATAAACGAAAGCTTTGGCTTCTTTTACAGCTTCTTCTACCTTTTTTTCTTTGGCGAGCTGGCTGGCAATACTTGCAGCAAAGGTGCACCCTGCTCCGTTATTGTTGTTTTTAAGCAAGGGGTTGGTTAACTCAAAAAAGTTTTTTCCGTCGTAGACCAAATCAATGGCTTGGCTTTGATCAAATCGATTTCCGCCTTTTATGACAACATTTTTGGCACCAAAATCATAAAGAGCTTTTGCTGCTGCTTCCATCTCTGTTTTTGTCTTGATTGGCTGTCCTGTGAGTATCTCAGCTTCTTTAAGATTGGGCGTAACCACGCTCGCTAGTGGAAACAATTCACTGATAAAAAATTCTCGCATTTCACTGACGGAATAGTCCGCATTTTCTTTAAAAACAATCACTGGATCTAAGACAATCGGGATTGCGGATTTTGCTGACAAAGTGGTCAACCATTTTGTGGTCTGTTGGAGTATTTTCGTATTTGGTAACAAGCCAATTTTGATTGCTGAAAATTCAACGTCAGCTAGACTGTTGAGTTCTTCTTGGAAAATATCTTGTGCTACTGGATGAACCCAAAATTTATTGTCATTAACGGTTACGATACTTGTCAAGGCGCAAAAGCCGTAAAGCCCATTGGCTGCAAAAGTTGCTAAATCAGCTTGCATCCCTCCTCCAGAAAGAATATCTGAACCTGCAATCGTAAGAATTTTCTTATTTTCTACTAAATCCTTTGTCATTTTTATCTCCACTGAACCTAATCAAACAAATTGGTCAGTTATCCTTGTCGTCATAAATTACTTTTTTAAGATAGAGGCCTTCTGGAGCAGCTGTAGGGCCCGCTAATTCACGATTTTTACTGTTTAGAATAGCTGTGATTTGACTGACAGGCATTCTACCATTACCAATTTTGATGACTGTGCCAACCATGTTGCGTACTTGCTTATACAGAAAACCATTTCCCCGAAAAATAAATTTGAAATTTTCTGGATCGAGTTGAGTGATTTCTGCTTGGTAAATACTACGGACTTTATCATCAACAGATGAACCAGAAGCAGTGAATCCTGTAAAATCATGAGTTCCCGTCAACTGGCTTAGTGCCTCTTGCATGAGGGTGAAGTCAAGCGGATAACGGAAATAAGCCTTTGTATTTCGGGTAAATGGTGTACGCGTCACTGCATTTTCCAAATAATATTCGTAAATTTTTTCGTGCTTATGATAACGGGCGTGCCAGTCGTCAGCAACAATTTTTACTTGTTTGACGGCAATATCTGCTGGTGTTTGCGTGTCTAGCCCAAAACGAAGGCGTTCTTCGTCGCGCGCTTGACCCTTCAAGTCAAAATGAATCACTTGTCCAAAGGCGTGAACGCCAGAGTCTGTGCGTCCTGAACCTTGTAAAATCACAGGCTCAAAAGAGTTGAGCTTGGTCAATACTTTTTCGATTTCTTCTTGAACAGTCCGCTGATTGGTCTGGCTTTGAAAGCCAGCAAAGTTGGTGCCGTCATAAGCAATTATGGCTTTGTATCTTGTCATTTTTCTATTATAACAAAATTTTGAGCTTCTGAGCTTCTAGTTTTTTTATTAGGGCTTTTAATTTTCAGAAAGTAAAAAAGCCCAGATACGAAGTCTGGACTTTATCAATTTTGTCACGAAGACAAATTGAGGTTTGGCACCCATGGGTCTTAGTAAGACTGGCACTTGAGGATTAGAATTTTTTATAAATTCTTATGATCCGAGGGGGAATAACGGCGTTATCATTATTGAAATAAGCTGATAATATCAATATTCTTTTATCATCTATCAAAGTAAAAATGTCTATTTTGAAGCAAGAAAATAAAACTTTTGGCACATTTTTTGGCACAAATAATTTATGGTTCTTGCTGGACTCGAACCAGCGACCGAACGGTTATGAGCCGTTAGCTCTGACCAACTGAGCTAAAGAACCGAAATGTACGCATTAATCGTACACTCTGTATCACAGTCTAGTACTGCGATCCTGTCATTATATATTATATCATATTTGATATTTTATCAAATAGCACAATTTGTCAGCTTTCTATTTGATATTTTATCAGATAGATTGACAAAAGGGCTGTTTTGTTAAACATCATATTTAGGCGACCATCAAAAATGAGGGTCACAAACCGCACAATACCAAATTTTGCTGACGTCGGCAAAAATGAACCGGTGACAATTTGTCGCCTGATGGATTTAGTTCATGAAATAAAAATATGCGAATTCGCGGACGATTAAATAGCTCTACATCAACATTTTGCTAAATTCTACGGACGATTCACGGACGATTAGGTTTAATTTGGAAAATAAAATCAGTACCACTGTTGAGGCATTTGTTAGTTATTTTTAGTAGAAAAAGTTTAATTGAGAAAACAAAAAAAGCCCGCCGAAGCGGGATTTCACTTACTTTTTACCGAGTGCGGATTTAATGCCGTCAAATTCTGCTTGGTTCACGGTGTCAACGTCAGAGTCTTTAAAGCCTAAGACCCGCTTAACGCCAATCCATTCCTGAGCGGTTAGCGTTGTGACGCCTGTAGAGCGCACCAGATAATAGGTTGCATTGTTTGGGAGCTTAATAATTTTCATGATTTCTTCCTCGTTTATTTCTTTTGTTTTTGATGAGCTACTTGCTGTAGCTTCTCCTGCGATTTCCTTTGCACGATTGACAATCCAGTCAATGTCAAGTCCGCCCGAACAAGCCGTCTGACAATTTGGCATTTCCCGATGACGAACAATGTGATTACGGTCAATTGGAATGCCACGTCTTTTACAGATTTCGGCAACTAATTGAGCCGACTTTTCTTGATTTTCGGCAGATACTTTCCAATCTGGTGCGCCTGTCGAGTTCTGATGTTCGATTCCAATGGTATGTGAGTTGTTATCTACTCCTGAAGCCCCACAATGCCACGCTGTGATATCTTCATCGAGACAAGAGATGATTGTGCCGTTTTCGATTTGGTAGTGTGCTGAGGCTTGACGACCGACCCAGCAATTAGGAACTACTCCTGAGCCAGTCCCCGCATTGTGGTGCAACACAAGTTTGTTAATCGGCTTTCGAGCAATCTGACCGAAATTCCCTCCGCGTTGCCAGCTATACTTGCTGACCGTTGCTAATTTTGAGACTGTCATTTTTCTCCTTTCTTCGCTTCTTTCAAAAATTCATCCGCAAGTTTAGCATGAGGAGTGAAGCTATTATTTTTCCACCACGCCCAGATGGCAAAGCCAGCCGTGATTAGCGTGGTGACGATGTTGTCATCGATAGGTAAAGGATTTTTGCCAGTTGCTGTGAGAATTTGATTGCCGATAGCCAACCAGACTCCGACTGTCCGGATGATTGTTCCTGCGCTTGTTTTATTCATTTGAGTTCTCCTTATTTTTTTCCTTCAGGTATTTGACTAATTCTTGAACCATTGGATTGACTTGGCAAAAAAGTTGAATCATTCGACCGAAAAAGAAAATCAGCGATCCGTTAATGACCCATTCTGTTTCATTGACGTAGTAATTCGGATTCATATTACTCACGAATTCAAAGACAATCCAAAACAAAGCAATCGTCATTAAATCAATGATGATTCTTTTTTTCAAAGGTGGGTCCATTTTTTCGCCCTCCTTAAACCATGTCAGCCCCAATATAATCAAGACTAGACCAGAAATTCCTAATAATTGATATTCCATAACCCCTGCTCTCTATGCCTTATCTGTGATAAAAAAACCAATCACATATCGAGATCCAGCCGTCAGAGCCAGCGGTGGAATAACACTTAATTTACCGCCACTGATTCGTGCTCGTCCTTGAAGTGGATTTAGATTATTGGCATCAAAAAAAGTAAGAGAGAAATCACTACCGCTTGCTAGTTCGGGGTGCCCTGAAAGGGTTAAAACTTCATAAAATGAACCAGCAGGGATATCCTTGGTAGGCTTTAGCCCATAAGCCTTTATTTCGATGTGGTCGCCAATTACCCTATATTTAGTTAATACACCAGAAACTGCACCCCACCCTGAAGAGAGAGCGACCCCAGTCCACGGAATATCACCTGTTTGTAATTTTATTAAATCATTATTTACCTTAGTGAAATTTTCGTCGATTGCTTCGGGGCCATTCGCCATCCCGGTTGTGATTTTTTTCAAATCTGTCATTTATTTTCTCCTTTTTTAAGCTTTATAGCCCTTCGTTATTTTTGCGCCCGACATTTCAAAGCAAAGCGTCTGTGGTTTGTCGATAATCACAAGCGTTTTGTCGTCAATGATGGTGATATCACCATCAATTTTAAAAGATGTTGGCATTTCGACATATGCCTTTTTCCTATCATAGCTTAGACTGACTGGCACATTGTAAAGTCGCTCCCTACCAAAAATTGGGCCTGTTCCCAAGCCATTGACCTCTGTTCCTAAAGCGTTCTTGTAGCTTGTAACTTTAACTTCTGGCTGATATTCTGAATCGTGTTCTAAAATGAACGTAAATCCAGTTGGAATATATTTTTCGGTTTTTTGTTTTAAATCCGTAAGTTCTGCGAGCAATTGTCCGCCTGGATCCACTGCTTCAATAATTGCCTTTACAGAAGTCACCCAACTTTGAAGATCAGTTTTGCTGGTGTCCATGAAATTTTCCATGTTCGTCAGCTCAACTTGCAAATCTGCTTTTACCGTCGCGAACCATTCTGAGAAGACGATTCCATTCGCCTCAAGCTGAGATTTGAATTGAGCTAAGAGGTCACCTGTTTTTAAAATACCATTTGGCCCATAATAGCCACAAACTTTCTCGTCAGCTCGCATATCCGTAATATTTGCATTAACAATCTTAGTCCCATTTCTTGGCACAAGTATTTTAGCAATTTGCAATTCAAAAATTGTTGATGTCCGAGTTACCGTCACATCTGCTTCTTTGTAAAGAAGGAGGGCTTCTCGTTGAGATTTATTGAATTGAATGACAATGCTGTCTGTCCGGTCTTGTAAAGTACTTGCAAGCGGAACAGTGACTTCTTCGTCTAAAGTATGAATATACGTGCGACCAAAAGCGCTAAAAGCTGCTCCGGCAGAAAATTTAACTCGCATTCCCAAGCTGCCTGATTCCGTAATTTGTAAAGCATTCCCATTACTTGCGTTAGGAACCACTCCGGGCTTAAATAGAATGGAAAAGAACTCCCCAAAGTCATCCGAACCATATTCCCTATCACCACCATGGTCATCCCAGGGAAATGATTTTTCATTTGTAGCCATTATTATTTCCTTCCTAAAAGTTTAAAAATTGTGGGTGTTTCTTTGTCGTATGTCAACTCTAAATATTCTCCTTTTTCGTTGTAAGTTTTTTTAGCTTGTGAAATAACCGCTGTTTTAGAGGCTCCATAACGTTTGCTGAGCAACTTCACTTTGTCACCGACAAAAAAATCACGACCAAATTTAATGAGTTTTGATTCTAAAATAAAATCACCATTTAGTGTGATGACCTCTTGCCTATCCGCTAGTGCCTGAGCACCCCGCTCTTTTAGCATATTATTATATGTCGCGGCAGGAATTGTAGTCGTGTCATTTTTGCTTTGCAGGTCGCGTGCATCCACGTAGGTTTCTTTTCTGCCCAAGCCTTTTAAATTCGGGTTGACGACAATTTTTGTACGAGCCGTACCCTCTCCTTCTCCTAAAGCATAAGCCACGGTTTTCTCATCAAAAGTTGTATGTTCAAACTCAACTTCACTCAAATTGTCGTAACCATCCGCATCGTCGGAAAATACAACCCACTTTGAAACATCCCTTCCTTTAAAAAACTGAATTTGATTGCTTACTTTTCCTTTTGAGCCAATCTCCCTAAAGCCAAAGTCATAAGTTTCACAAAGCTTCTCTACTTGCTCGTCAACTCCTCCGTAGGAATTTTGATAGTCGATTGAAGCCAAATTTAATCCATCTGCTGCAGCTAAAGCCAAGTATTCAATCTTTCTATCTGAGCCATTGTGAGAACCGTTGACGTCTGTATAATTTGCGGGATTTATCATTTCTTGATTGATGTGATCCCAAGCGATTAAAGCAGGACTTTTACTAGCAGTATATACCCTGTCAATAATTCGAGTGTCATATTTGCCAGCTAAAGATTTTCCGCAAACTTTTAATTGGTCATTTTTCCCTGAAACGTCGTCAACGTAATAGTAAATCCCTTCAAATTTAAAAACGCTCTCCGGACGAAAAATCGCATTATTTTCAAAACTGAACGGAATATCCAATTCAAACGTATTGCACTTACCGTAATTTTCATAAATAATCAAGGATTCAAAGCCATCAAAAATCTTAGCTTTTGCAAAATTAAAATCTCCTAACCATTGATAAGCAAGTAAAATTTTTTGCATCTTAAACTCCTATCACTTTTGGACTAATTCTCACAGTACCAAGCATATTTTCTGCTCCTGAATCGGCCTGCAATTGAAAAAAGTTATTTCCTTTATCCAATTGCAAGAAAATGCTATTTTCGTCCCAAAATTCAAGGTCATTTTCTTCTGTGCCGCCAGATTTAGTCAGTGTGATTTCTTTCTCCCCTCGAAGCGTGTTGATGGTGAGTAGCTCACCAGCGGAATATGCCTTTTCAAGTCTGAAATATTCGCCGGTGGTCACATTTAAAACCTTGGGATTAGTTACGCCGCTCAAAAAATTTAAAGTGATAATCATTCCCACTCGAACGTCTCCTTCGTTTGAAATGACTTGAATATTATTTTCAGAGTGAATTGCAAAAGTAAATGAACTCGTGATTCGCAAAGGAAAGGTAAGGTTTTTCTTTAACGAAGATAACATAATCAGCTTGTCTGCTTGATTTTTGTCAATCCAATAAGAATCAAGAGAGATGAAACGAATTGAATAGCTTTGAGTAAGGTTATTAGACGAGTTGTCCATTACCGGAGCTTGCTCGACTACAACATCAATTTGATAAACGTTCCCATTATCCGGGAAATAAGTTAACGTCCCGGATAATTTGGGATTATGAAGGCTGGCCAATTGCTTTCGCTTATTTTGTAAATCAACCGCACTGCTCGCAATAAATTCACCTTCGATTTCAAGCGTTCGATCATCAAGTTGCTGATTGACTAAAATAGAGCCGTCTAAACCGTATTGTTGTTGCTTGGTGATGATATTCTCAACCGCACCAAAACCTTTTTTTGATGTTACTAAAAAAGGAGGCTGTTGCCCAAAAACAACCTGACCTCCTTCTGAATTTTTATAGACAATTTGCATGATTAACTCCTTATCCGTAATGTGCGCAACATATCCTTGCCGTCTCTCTTGGCATATTTCGACGCTGTACGTGCATCAATATTTTCTGGACTGTAGTTGTATTGGTTGAATATTAATCCATTACTACTTCCGCCAGAAGCATCACTGATACCCTTCCCAATTTGCCCAAGAACTTTCTCATTAAGCGGAAGAATCGCCTCACGACCTGCTTCACCACCAATCATAGGATTAATTCCATTGAATCCGAATAAAGTGGGACCGTCCATGATTCCACCTTTTGCATAGAAATCAATTTTAGGCATTTTACCATTCTTTACCCAATCAATTGGATTAAGACTACCGCTAATATGAAGTGTTGGCACCTTTATGCCACTAAATATAGCACCGATAGCATCTGGAATTCCTCTAAAGAAATCTGCAATTCTATCACCAATTCCACTGAAAAAACCTGCTATTTTACTCGGAATACCTGAAACAAAAGATACTGCATTGTTAAAGGCATTTCTTATATTGTTGCTCACATTATTGAAATATCCCCCAATAGTTGAACCAACACTACTAAAGAAACCTGTAATTCTACCTGGAATGGAACCAACAAAGCTTACTACAGCATTAAAAATATTTCTAATATTGTTACCAGCACTTGTAAAGAAACCGCCTATAGCCGAACCAATACCACTGAAGAATCCTGAAATCTTACCAGGTATCGATTGGAAAAACGATACAACACCATTCCAGATGTTTTGAGCGGTATTACCAGCATTTCGGAAAAACCCAATGATGCCTTGCCACAATCCAGAAAAGAATGAACTGATTGAAGTCCAAGCTGATTGTAACCAATTCATGAACCCTTGCCAGATTTGTTGCCCTGTTTTGGTTTGAGTAAAAAAGTATATTAAACCAGCTGCTATCGCAGTGATTAAACCAATAATTATCCCAATTGGATTTGCATTCATTGCTGCGTTTAAAAGCCATTGAGCAGCTGCCGATGCCTTTGTAACAGCAGTAGAAATTATTAAACTAGTTTTATATGCTGCAATAACAGCAACAATTCCCACGATAGCAGCCTTTAATACATCCATAGCTGGTCCGCTTTGTTGAAGTTGGGTTAGAAATCCTCCGACACTATTAACTGCATTAGTTGCATTATCAGCAAAACTTTTCACTGCGTCTGCTAAGCCCTTCATCATATCCTTAGACGAAGCTCCACCAGTGAAACTTTGCCACAGTTGACCGATAATATCTTTTACTGTACCAATTGCTATTTGAATAGAGCTAAAAAGCTGTTTGAAGGAATCGATCGCTCCATTTTCTTTTAAACGGTCTTGAAATTCTCCGATAAGCTTTTTACCCTGATTGACCCATGTGACAACCTTGTTAAAAGCTCCTTCTACTCCTGATCCAAATTGAGTGATGGCATTGGTCATTCCGCCTTTACCGAGAGCGTCAATGACATTATTTAACCCCGTAACAACTGAGGCCTGCATATTCCCGATAGCGCCCTCGAAGGTCTTGGTGCTTTTAGCCGCTTCAACCGCCACTGGTTTATTTCCCAATTCCTCAATAGCTTGGTTAAATTCGTCAGCGGTAATTTGTCCGGCAGCCATAGCATCGCGGAAATTACCCGTGTAAGCCCCATTGTCTTTCATGGCTTTCTGGAGCATTCCAGAAGCTCCGGGAATTGCATCCGCCATTTGATTCCAGTTTTCAGTGGTTAATTTACCAGCTCCCGCTGTTTGAGTCATTACCATTGCTACTGATTTGAAAGTGTCCGCATTTCCCCCGGCAACTGCATTCAAGTTACCAGCCGAAAGGGTCAAACTTTGGAAGTTTTTAATCCCATTTGCTGCTAACTGCGCTCCAGTATTTGTAATCGTTTCTAAATCGTAGACCGTGTCGTCTGCGTATTTTTTGAAAACGTTACGTGACCTGTTGATATCTGCATCTTTAAAACCTGCAAATTTCATGGTGGAAGTGTATTTATTGAGGGCGTCACTGGCATTCATTGCTTCACCAGCAAAAGATGCAATTTTTTGAGCACCTTGAACAATCATATTCCCGATACCCATTCCAATCCCTTGTAAAATGGACTTAAATTTTCCGCCGGAACTTTCGGCAGAGCCGACCGCTTTATTCAGTTCGTTATCTACATCACTTCCGTCAATTGCGATCGTACCCAGAATTTTGAATAATTCGTTCATTCTTTTCCTCCTTCCCCATTAAAATTGATAAATTGACTCGCTCTTTTCAGGCGTTTGATTTCCTCCTCTTGAGTGACTGCTTCTTTTTTCTCTTGCTTGCTTTGTCTCAAAGGCTTATAGCCAAGCGCTTTTTTGAATTCCACAAAGCTAACTGTCATGTCGGTGTGAAGGTATTGTTGGTAAATCCGTTCTTCTTGTTCTTCAGATTGGACGTAAAAATAAAAATCCACTGCTTTACTCAAAGAAAAACTCATAAGTAAGGCTTGTGGATTGCTATATCTTCTGAAAAATAAATCTTTAAATTTGTAATACCCGTCTGGGTTATGTTCTAAGAAAGCATAGAGCCGAAAAAATCAGTAATCTGCCCATCCTCAAAAATAGCTTTGACTCCGTTCAAATAATCCAGCAAACGAACCTTGTTGATTTCTTCAACAGTCAGACCCGACAAAGAAGCAAGGAGTTCATCCAGCTCTTTTTTGATTGGTTTGATGTTCGTGATAGCTTTTTTAGCCAATTTCGCAAAAACACTAATTCCAGTTTTTTCAACATCTGCACCCTCAAGCGAGAGATTTTCTGGATGTTCAAAAATAGCCGTCAGTTCATCGATGATGTCAAGTTTCGCAAAAATCGTGAGCAATTGCTCCAAATCGCCGCCGTTAAGTTCTCGTAATTCTAAAGTCATTTATTTTATTTTCCTTTCAAAGTAAGCTTTTAAGCTTTTGTCAATACTACCGGATCACTCCAAGACGAACCCGTAAAAGGCCCATCGTGCAAATAGCGGGCTTTGTCTACATCGCTTGCGCCAATGCCTTTTTGTTTGTACGCTTGGACATAGATTAGAATTTTATCCCCCACAGATAGCGTCGGAACATCCTTGGCGTCCAAAGTCCATGAGTTTGTTTCTGAATACCCCATATATACCGCTTTATGCGGGTCTAATTCATTAGCGTCGGCATAATGCGTTAAATAAGCTTCTGCTCCCTCTACTTGCTCCCAATCCACTTTTACTGAACCATCCGCATTTAAAACCCCAGTTACCAACTGGGGAGCCTTAGGGTGTGGTAGAAGGGTAGAAAATTCGGCAAGGCATTTCTCCTGCCAGCATTTGATCTGGCGTGGCATGAGCCGTAAACTCAAGGTCACTTGTCGCTTCATCCTTGTCTTTTGTGTCAAGCCCAAATGTACTTGTCACAAGGCAATTATCGAGCACAACAATGATCTCTTTTCCTGTTCCCCGCTGGAAGCCATAAATCGCAACGTTATCGATGTAATCACCATCTTTTACCTGGCGTTCAAATTCAATGATTTGATAGCCATCTGGTGCTTCGTCTTCTGTTGCGGCACGAGCTGTCCCGCCAGAGATTAAAGCAATCGTCTCCGGGCTAAACTCTTTGAGTTTTGAGGACATTTTAGCCGTAAAGCTTTCTGTTACTTCCAATCCTTTTACTGGCGTAATATAGGCACCATCGACGTCCATTAAACGTTTCTTGATGTCAATTTCTACCTTAGTTCCTCCAGAAGTCGCACCGATAGGTGTGCCTGAAAAACCTTTTGTTTTATCAAATTTAAAATCTCGGACAATCACTCCTGCATCCACAATGAAATTCTGTGGACTATCGGGAGTAAATCCCACTTTTGGTAATGCCATTACAATGTTCTCCAATCTATTGTAATTTCCAACTGCAAAGACCGTCTAAGCAGTCCATTTTGACCCGTTGGAATGTTATTTGCTCGAACATATCTCCAAGTTGCACCAAAATATTCATTAAGGCCACGCTTGTAAGCAAGTTCTTGTTTAATTTTTGTTTCAATATCAAAGATATTTTTATAACTTGGGTTTAAGTCAAAAATATCTAAGTCAATCGAAACCGTCTCTTGATTTCTATCTTCCTCAAAGCTAGTATCAACATCAAAAGTGCAGTAAGGATAAGTGACTTTTTCGCTGTTATTCCTATCATAATAAGTTTCGGAATGGATTCCCTGCAAGATAAGCGTGAGATAATTTATGAGTTTATCCATTTAATTTCCCCATTTCTGCATTGATAATTGATTTGATGTTTTTCTTATTCTCTCGAAAAGCGCTGCGCAAGAATTTCTTAGGTTTTGTTCCTCTTGTAAAATGCGTTTTACCGTCTGGACCTTCATAGACCCAGCCGCCCTTTCGTCCTGCGCCATTTTCCGCAAATTCACCCGTTCCAAATTCTTGATAAATCGCATACTGAAGTCCGCTTCCGACTTTAGCCGTCATTCTACTCCCAGTAGCCCCAACTTTGCGAGTAATGCTTCGCCTTAACTCTCCTGAATCAACAGGGGCTCTATCTTTAACTTCTCCTACCATATGAAGGCTAGCGGATTCAAGTGCTCGTTCAGCCGCTTGCAAGATCGCCTTATTGATAGCGGCCGCATTCGTTTCAATTTTAAACTCATTTTTGGCCATTATCTTCCTCCTTTTTGAAAGTTAGATAAAGTTCAAGGTGGTGATGAATACCCATCGGATCATCAACGTAAGTAATCGCGTATATTTTCCCTTGTTCATCTACCAATTCCATATCTTTTTTTATTCCGCTCACATATTTAGGAATAATGGCGTAATGCGTCGATTCTTCAACGATTGCATTTTGATTGACTGCTTGGTCTGTACCCGATGCCAAATCAATATAACCTTTGAGAGTTATGAAATCTACAAAATCAACATTAAAACCCCCGAGTCCATCAGGGGTCCGTTCCTTTTTTCTAATCACAAGATTCTGAGTTGGGTACATTTCACCACCTCATTTTCTTGTATTTTTTAATAAATCCAAATAAGCTGGCAGGATAGCCATTGATTGATTCATTCGAATTAACATCGTAATAAGTTACGCTCATCCGAGAAATGCTTTCGGACTTAATGCCAAGCTTATCTCCCATAGATACATCATATTGGAGCAGTTTTTTGACCCCCTCAACAACGTCAGGCGGATAGGATATCTTAGTGATGAAAGCACTTTGGAAGCTGCCGTTAAACAGCGTTGCATCTTTGAGTTTAATCGTTTTATCGTTGATTTCTTCAATCACACACAAGCCATCATTGACCCCTATATCCTGATTCAATCCTGAGCCCGTCTGACTCCAAGTATTACTAATTTCAATCGTGTCATTAGGACGAAGATAAGCTAGTGCTTCGTTAAATTCTAGCGTATCCTCGTTCGTGACTTTGAATTGATAGAAGCGGATGTTGAGATTTTGAAACTTATTATGAGTCAATGCTCGAATTGATTGTTCTAATCCATCTAATGCCGATTGGTCAATAGACGGATTTATTAACTGGGCGTCATCTAATGTAATGATCATAATCTAACACCTCTCTATTTTTTCATTGTCATCTCTACAACGCTAGACCATTCAGAACCGTAAGCGTTGACATTCAAATATTCAGCTTTTTCAGTTTCATCAGCACCTACACCAACTTCATCGAACGCTTGAACCCAATAGCGAAGAACATCGCCTGGTTGATGAGGTTGTAAATTAGATGGCGTGAAGCGATAACTTGGGTTTTCTGTGTAGTACATGAAAATGGCTTTATGCGGATCAGATTCATTAGCTGGTGATGCATGGACGACATACGCCTTTGTCTTACCGGTAGAATCAGCATCCCAAGCTAAATCAACTGCTCCTGTGCCATCTTCGTTACCCGTTACCCCTTGCGGTACAAGGGGGCGATTAGGGTTTGGCAGGAGCAGTTGCTTTAAGCACAGCTTTTTTATTGTCATCAAGCATGAATTGGCCACCTTTAGCGTGGCCTTGCAAAGCTTTACCATCGAAGTCTTCGGAATCAATTGTACGAGCTGTTGCAATCCCAACAAAAGGAATAGCCACTTGGTCAGCGGTGAAGTATGCGACTTCGCCAGAAACAAAGTATTTATCAGGAGTTTCTTCAAGTTTGAACCCTTTGTATTTTGGAACAGTGTTGTTATCAAGACTGACAGTTGCACCTTTTAGTGAGGTTGCATTAGTCAAATCAACAACAGCATTGTATAAATCCGGTGCAAGATAAGCTGTTTTATCTGCATCAATTTCATTATTAGCAAATTTTTTAGAAGCTTCATTGAACAAAGTGTTGATATTATCTTGTGTGTAATCAGTTTTATCACCTTTTACCATTGCAAGAGTTTCGCTTGCATTGTCAGATAAGAATTTGCCGTTCTTTTGGTTCATGTAACGAACTTGCGCCACTGATTGGGCTTCTAAGCGGTCAGCGACTGCATCATTAAGCCCTTTATTCACAGTAGAGATATCAATGCCTTCGTGAATCGCCATTTCATAGCTGAAATCAACGTCTGTATCAGCATAAATCACTTCAGTACGATTGCCAAAACGTGAAGAATTCCCTGTGCCGGTTCCAAATCCGACATTAGCATCTTTACTGTAAGTGCCAATTACAACAGGCGTTGCATTTGTTTTTACAGAAAAAGCCTTGGTTGTCGAAGTAATCCCGTCCATTGCTTGAATTGGTGCAAAAGCGCCTGAGAAAGCTGCTTTAGCATTAAATACCGCTTTTAGAATTCCTTTATACTGAGGTTCAAAGCGTTGAGCATCTTGTTGGTTGTTATTAGTTGTCATATTTTTTTACCTTCCTTATTTTGCTGGTGGTGCATATTTTGCGACTTTATCAGCGAATGGGTCAGGTTTCCCTTTATCATCTGCTGCTTCATCATTTTGTGGTTCAAGCTTTTTAAGTCCGTCTGTGAGGTCTTGTAAAGCTTTAACTACATTTGCATCATCTTCGTTGTTAATTGCATCAGTAACGTCAGAAAGAAGCTTGTCAATCCCAGCGTCTTTCAATTCAGCAACCGTCACGGGTTGTTTTTCTTTGTCATCCAAAGTTAATTCCTCCTATTTGGTGTATTTGGCCATTTTTTCCTCAAATGGATCAATGGTAATTTCTTTTCCATCTTTAGGAGCATTCCCTAAAGGTGTCCAATCGTTCTGTTTTTCTTCAACTACAGGCTCTTCAGGTTTGAAGTATTTAGGATAGCTTTCTTTCAACTCATTGAGCGTATCATCGAAATTGGTAAACTCTCCATCTTCTCCAACTTCTAAATCTTCTCCACCCCGCATTTTATAGTTGAGAATATAGTCAATGTCATTAACACCAGCTTTAGTCAGCATTTTTTCAAGCTTAGTAGTGCGCTTGATTGAGCTATTTTCGCTTGTCAGTGTTTCAACTTGACTTTGAAGTTCTTCAAGTTTTTCTAATTCAGATTGATTAGACTCTAAAGTTTTTTGAATCTCTTCAGCAGATGCTTCAAGTTCTGTGATGCGCTCATCACGTTCTTTAAGCTGTCCTTTGACTTCGTTGAGCTGTCCAACAGCCTTTTGATAACGTTTCTCCAAGTTCTCTTCGCTTGCTAGGTAGAACTTATTTTCAGCCATTCCTGCAGTAATGGACGTCACTTGCTCATCCTCTAGTCCCAGAGATTTCAGATACTCTTCAAATGTCATTTTCTTCCTCCTCACACCTACGCTTTTTACAAGGTGGCATCTTGTAGTGCTTGCACTTTTTACGACGTGTCTAGTCGAATTTGAACAGTTTTAAGCCATATTCAGGGCATAAGAAAAACCCGCGGAATCCCAAGGGTTTAAAAATTATTTTTCTACAATTTGCCAATCTTCAGCAAAGATATCTCCAATGCTTGGCACCCACATTGCGTGTGTTCCGTCAGAGTTTTTAATTTGTAAATATGGATGAACGATAAATAAATCACCTTCATTCAAATCCCATGCATCAGCAGTTTGTTTATTGCAGTTGATGCCTTGAGGATACCCCTTTTGCCTTACAACAAACATCCCACGGCCATTCCAGCCAGTGCGCAAGGCTTTTTTACCTTCTTTGATTAGCGGTAATACTTCTTCGAATTTCATTATTTTGCCCTCCCTTGAGCATAAGAAAAGCGCCTGTCTTGTGACAAACGCTCTAGTTTTTATTTTTTATTTTCACCCATTCATCATAACTCTGCCATTTTCCGACTTTCCCAGTGATATTATTTCTCCGAACCGTTGGCATAATACCGTGGACAATAGGGCGAGTGGTACATCGGCAGTTAATATCTTCACTTGGTACACCCACTTGATGTGGGCCTAATGCATCATATCCGCCAACTTGAAACATCTTATCAACTTCTCGAATCTGTCCATCAACGTGCTGATGATCCTCACGAGTGCGGCCATCCAAAGTCGCTAGCCACATCTTCTTTAGGTCAATTCCTTTATCTGTGGCTTCTTTGTAACCTTTTTGAGTAGAAATACTGCTCACTCGTCCGCTTTCGGTTCTGGCAATTCTAACAGCTCGCTTATAACTCGCTTGCGTTTCGGTTGAAATGTCTCTGGCAATATCCGCATAGTTTTTACCCATCATAAAACCACGAGAAATGGCATTATTTGAAGCTTTGGCCAACTGATTAACGCTATCTCCCAAACGTTTTGAAAGTCGCTTACCTGCGACCGGTTGCTCCATAATTGTTTCTAAATAATGAGGGTCTAAAACATCAAAGTCAAGAAGAATATTATTGCTTTGTTCCAGCTCATACCACACGCTATTATATGCATCAGTCCCTTGCTTTAAGATATGGCCTTTAATGGATTGTTGAATATTTATCCCGGGCTCTCCAACCAGTTCATTGATGACGTTAGCGACGTTTAATAATCGCTCAACTTGTAATTGGTCCGAAAAACTCATCTGGTCATAAAGCTCAAGCCAAGTTTTGAGTTGTGCTTTTAAATCCTTAAGGTATTTCCGGTAAAGATTTGACAGCTCATTACTGAGTTTTGCTAAATCTTTTTCAGAATCAGGCATTCCAGCTTTGAGCGCTTTTTTGAAGTTTTCTAATGCTTGCTTTTTTTCATCCATAGGTTTTATTCCTCTGGCGGTTCTGTACCTTGAGTCACATCTTTATAATCAGAAGTAGAAAGTTTTCCTTTCACTTCTTCCCAATCTAACTCAAACTCTTCGCAGATAAGCTGCAAGGTGTCATCATCGCCGATAACGGGAGCGGCCGCAAGTATCGCATTAACATTTGATACTTTAGTATCTGCTTTAGTCTTCTCGTTGGTTGCAAGGTCATTTTCATTCACCATCATTTCACGGGTGATTACAAACTCAACCTGATTGCTCGTGAAGGAAGTCCCGTTTTTTCGGTTGATGTCCGCAATAACTAAATCAAGCGACCACTTTAAGAAAGCTCTCAACCGAACCTCTGTCTTATTGGCTTTCATGTCTAGCCGTGTGTATCGTGACTTGATGACAACGTTCGTCACATTGCCATCACCGACTTGTGAGCTATCAAAACCGAATCCAAAACGATAAATGTTTTCACTGTCAATTTCCATCTTGGTCTTTCGACCTTCAACTGGAATATTGACAACTTTTACATCAACTCCACCATCATCTCCAACACCTACAACTTTTTTATTCCGAAGATTAACCTGAAGCTTATCTAAAGAGTCTCCGTCAAATCCTCTAACCACATAAATGGCATCAGAGAAAGACTGTAAATTATTTGATAGGTAAGAGTTCATCAAGTCGTAGTCATCAATAAGCGCTTTGATTGGTTCTAAATCTGTTCGTTCCTGTTGGTTGTTCTGATAGCGATAGAGTGGGATTGTGTTGTAAGAGCGACCGCCAATCTCCTCTCCATTCGTTCCAAGAATATGAGGCTGCGAACCGATGAATTTATAATCATCTTTTTCGGAAGCTTCGAAAGTCATGACTTGTTTATCATCATAAAGTTCGGCAGTCTTGATAGTAACCACCTTGCCGTCTTTGAGAATGTCATTAGAATAATATCTTAAAACACGCTGAACAACGTTCATATCATCGTAAATCGGAATGATTTTCAAACCATCCAGGACTTGAAACACAATAACATCTTGTGGAGTCGTCCGAGGATAGACGTATTCAAAGCCTTTTTGACTTCCATTGGTTAGTAAATCATTTAAGAAAAGTTGGAAATCCTCGTCGTAATAATCCTTTAGATATTTAACCAATTGCTCGTCATCACATTCAATCTCAACCGGATTCGATAAAAGATATTGAACTTTCTGGTCAATCAATTCATTCAAAAAAGCATTGGGAATTTTGATATTTGTAGCGTACTTGTCTTCTTTTAAATTGTTATTATCGTCAATGTAAAAGATTCGATTGTCTAAAATGTCATGCTTATAATTATAATAATCAACGCCTTCTTTGGCACGCTTCTTTTTATCATCCTTCAAATCATTAGCAATCGCTCGCTTAATTCCACTTGCGATAGTAGAAGGGTCATTGCTTAGTAAAATGTTCGTAGCCATTAAATCAACCAACCTCCTTTTTTAGTAGTTTGTCTAATTAAACTTGCTGCGCTATCGGGCGCGTCGTCGTGTTCAGCATTCTCAGTGTAGTCCAATACCTGAGCCATATAATCTGGATCAGTAGTATCTAACCATTGAATTTTTGACCACTCAGCACGCAAATAGGTAGCAATTTTAATGAATTTATTTTGTGACTCGTGATATTCTTTGACTGGGATACCACGTTTTTTAATTTCTTTAGCAAGATAACCTTTATCCCCATTGTTTTCCACATGGATTGTCCCAAGCTTCAGTTCTTTGTGGATAAGTTCAATCTCATTCAAGCAATCGTCAACGTGCTTGTCCCATTTTTTGCCAAACATCACATTATCTTTCTTGGCAGTATACACCGTCGAGTCACTCCCGCCGTAAGCCGCATCAATGTGTGCTGTTCCATTGGCTATTTTGCCAACGTCATCAATATAGGTTGGAGCGCTAAACATGGCATCTTTATCTGCAATATGTTTCAGTTCATAGTTAGCAGCAAATAAACTAGGAATCATGGCTTGCCTCAAATGCTCTAACTGTTCTTTACTAATCAATCCTGTTTCATAGCAATCATAGCGTTTGACGTTTGGCATCTTAGAGATTGCATCTTCCTTGTGCCAGGGAGTTCCTGTGTTAATGAAACGGCCACCACGATTTTTAACATTCTGCAGTTCCTGGTACTGGGTTTTTGTCCGCTCACGTTCTGCCCGGCTTACTCGGTCTTTCAGATTGACAATGTCATCGGTGATAACAATGTCCGCGTGCTTACCAGTTATGCTGGCACCAATCCCCAAAGCAAGGAGTTGAGAAGTCCCCTTGCTTGTTTTCTTGAGGTTTGTATCAATTTCTGTATTGGTAGCTTTTGTAAATTCAATACCAGATTCTACATCCCATAAGGCAATGGCAAAATCTTGGAAGATATTTGACTGCAATAACTTCTGAACCTGCACCACAATTTCCGTAACATCCGTGTCGGTCTTTCTCATGAAGATAATCGCCTGATCAGGAAACATAACCAACAGAATCGCAATTGCAATCGAAAGACAAGTAGTTTTATATGACCCGCGATGAGCCAAGAGCGTTTCATCTTCCTCAGAAAACAAAAAAGACCTGATCCATTCATTGTGGATTTCTTCCAGGTCTTCAAAACCACACTCTATGCCGAATTGAATAGGATTATCTACCACTAAATCCATATAGAAGTCGAAGTTATTATCCATTTTTCAACCTCTCTTTAATCCGTTCTTGTATCTCCTGACTCCTTTGACTAATATTTATAGTACTAGTAACTTCTTGCTTTTCGACAATTGTCACACCCCCTAAGCCCAAAATCATTTTCCAAGCATCAAGCCTGACCCTTTCATTTTCTCCATGTCGTGCTAAATCAAGAATACCTGCAGCAGCTTCTCCCATATTGTCCGCAAGATATTTTTGGACTATTTCAGCGAAACTTTCTGTTAAACTATAATCATTTATGATTTTGGTTACTGTGGTTTGAGAAAGTGAAGCAAGCTTCGCAATTTCACGAACTGTTTTTCTTTCTACATTCCGCATGATCAATACGCTTGATATAATCTTTGGGTCCGTATAATATTTACTGTTCGCTCCATTTTGCTCCATATTTCTTAACCTCCAATCATCGCAAAAAGCCGCCATTTCTGACGACTTTTTTATTTTATTCTTTAAACAACTAATATTTTATCTTTTAAGAACCGTACTTTTTCCATCTTTTGTTGTAATTTTTAGTTTATTATTCTTATAACTAATCTTTTGGATATTTCGTGTAGGTATTGAAATTCTACCCTCCATTCCTCTGGCAGAAGGGGATGAGAATACAGTCTCAGCTTTTAGATGTCCGCCACCTTCAGTTCTTGTCACAGCATGTTTTACAATTTTAAATCCATCTTTTCTAGCAGGACTTATCCCATTGCTACTAGGGTTCTGTTGCAAAGTTTGAAATTTTAAAATAACGTTTCTGCCCCGTGTTCCTCTTAAGCTGTTATTCCCATTAAAATTTTTATTTCAGTAGAGACCGAAAAGCCGAAGAGCGTTCCATTTCTTCGGTTCTTTTTGTATATTCCTCGAATGGTCTCCATGCCCTTAATCGTGGTTGAGGCAGTCCGGAGACTTCGATAAAATTTATTGCGACGTTTGACTGGTCTATGATCTTGCTCAATTAAGTTATTGAGATATTTCACGGTTCGATGCTCTGTTTTGGTGTATAACCCATTTCTCTGTAACTTTCTAAATGCAGAGCCAATAGAGGGTGCTTTATCAGTTACGATGACTCTAGGTTGTCCAAACTGTTTATGGAGCCTTTTTAAGAAAGCATACGCCGCCTGCGTGTCTCGTTTCTTTCGTAACCAGATATCTAAGGTTAAACCGTCCGCATCAATTGCTCGATAGAGATAATGCCAACGACCTTTGATTTTAATATAGGTTTCATCCATTTTCCACGAATAGAAGGACTGTCTATTTTTCTTTTTCCAGAGATGATAGAGCACTTTACTGTATTCTTGAACCCAACGATAAATCGTAGTGTGACAAACATTTATTCCACGGTCATAAAGCAATTCCTGAACTTCACGATAGCTCAGATTGTAACGGAGGTAGTAACCTACTGCGACAATAATCACATCTTTTTGGAATTGTTTGCCCTTAAAATGATTCATTTGGAACCCCTCGCTCTCTTTTCCCTTCCATTTTATAATAAATCTAGAAAACTTGGAAACTTCGCAACAGAACCATTTTTCCCTTACCTTTTGTTTGATTAAGTGGGATGGTCATTTACTTCGTAAAGGTTTTTAAATTGATTCATCCGTCAATAAAAATGATATAATAGAGCAGTATTGGGCTTTTTAGAAGTCTTGAAAAGAGAAATGGAGTTTGAGAGTTACATAATGAATATAAATGATTTTGATTTTGATTTACCTGAAACATTGATTGCGCAAACGCCTTTGGAAAAGCGCTCGGAGTCACGACTTTTGGCGCTTGATCCAAAGACACATGAATTGCAAGATAAGCATTTTTACAATATTATTGATGAGCTTGAGGCGGGAGATGCGTTGGTTTTGAATAATACGCGTGTTTTGCCTGCGCGTTTACACGGAGAACGTGCTGAAACTGGCGGTCATATTGAGCTTTTGTTGCTCAAAGATATGGGCGAAAATCGCTGGGAGACTCTGGCAAAACCTGCGCGTAAAATGAAAATTGGCGAGGAAGTTGTTTTTGGTGACGGACGTCTGAAGGCTGTGGTTGTCGAGATTTTGGAGCATGGTGGACGAATTGTTGAATTTAAATATGACGGAATCTTCCTTGAAATTTTGGAATCTTTGGGCGAAATGCCTTTGCCTCCTTATATCCACGAGCAGCTTGAAGATCAAGAACGTTATCAAACGGTTTTTGCTAAGGAAAATGGCTCTGCAGCAGCTCCTACGGCTGGTTTGCATTATACGCCTGAGCTTCTTGCAAAAATTGCTGAAAAAGGAGTGAAAATTGTTGAGTTGACGTTGCACGTGGGCTTGGGAACTTTCCGTCCGGTCAGTGTCGATAATGTTGATGAACATCATATGCACAGCGAATTTTACCAACTTTCTGAGGCGGCAGCTCAAACCCTCCGCGAAGTTAAGGCAGCTGGGCATAAGGTGGTGGCTTGTGGAACGACGTCAATTCGTACCCTTGAAACCATCGGAAGCAAGTTTGATGGGGATATTCAAGCGGATTCTGGTTGGACAGATATTTTCATCAAGCCAGGCTATGAGTGGAAAGTCGTTGATGCTTTTAACACAAACTTCCATTTGCCAAAGTCAACTTTGGTCATGCTGGTCGCGGCTTTTGCGGGACGTGATTTTGTGCTTGAAGCTTACCAACACGCGATTGATGAGCAATATCGCTTCTTTAGTTTTGGTGATGCCATGTTCGTTCGCCCTAAAAAGTAAGTTTTTACTGACGAAAATTGACGTCAGCATTTTCTCTGGCTGATGAAAAATCCGTCAGTATTTTCTCTTAGATCTTAAACTAAAATGAGTGTCTGTCCCCGCGGACAGACTTTTTTTAAAGGAAATTATCACATGAGTTTTCTCAATTTGGTCATGTTGCCTGATTTTATCAGCATTATTTCTGACGGACAAATTACAACCGACCAGCTCATGACCCAGAGCCATTTCAAAAAGTTTGAAACGAGCAAAAATGGCTTTGTGGTCGGCATCACAGGCTTTGAGCTCATCACTAATAACATTCGTAAAAAATTTTATTACCAGCCCAATCTGACCTTTTTCGAGGCTGAAATTTTGTTGCGCACAGAACTTGAAAAATATAAAAACAAACAAGTTACTTTTGGCAAAGCGATTGCTTTCAACGCCGTCATTGCTGGGTTTGAAGCGAGCCCTCAAAAAACTGCCCGCGCGATTTCCTTTCATATTGAAAATCAAAAAATCAGTGAAAATCATTATGAAAACACTGCTGTGCTGTCCCTTGTTCCTGACGATATCAGCTTCAATCCCAACCAAATCATTACCAAAAACATGACCAAATTTGCCAAAGCAACCGCAATTTTACAAATCCAAACCTTGCAACGTAACGCGCTCTACAAAGTTGCTGACCAATCCAAAACGGTCAATAAAGTCATTTTTCAGGAACTTATCAGCCAGAGAAATTACTGACGTAATCCAAATCTCCAGCTAGCGCTCAGAAAAAATGCTGACGAAAAAAAAGACTGAATCAATCAGTCTTTTTTTCATCATTTTTTGCTTTTATTGCTGTTGACAAGGTCAATTTCCCTTGAGGATTATATTTTTTAAGCAGCTCATCAATCCGCTGATCCGTCCAAAAATCTGCCGAAGCAATGAAATTTCCGTCCTTATCTCGATCACCAATAATCTTAAAGCCCATTTTTCTCCTCCAAAATCAAGTTCTCAATTAGTCTACAAATTCAAATTCAAACTTACGGATTCGCACGTAATCGCCATCACGCGCGCCCATTGAACGCAAGGTTTCATCAACACCCATTGCCCGCATTTGACGAGCAAATTTCATCACTGATTCATCATGATCAAAGTTCGTCATGATAAAGAGTTTTTCAATCTTCTCACCAGACAAACGCCAACCGCCATCATCTTCACGCGACACTTGGAAAGGTTTTTCTTCTTCTTCAAAGCCATAATAAGCTGCCTCATCCGCCAATTCAGATTCGTCATAAAGCAAGAATTCTGGTGTTTGAGCAAGCAATTCGCTTGTCCGGGCAAGCAAGCCTTGCAGTCCCGTTTTGGTCAAACCAGAAACTTCAAAAATTTCAGGCATTTCTTGACCGTCAGCTAAATCAGCCGCCAATTTTTCTTTAAATTCAGCCAATCGCTCTGCAGCACCTGGCATATCCATCTTGTTAGCAACAATGATTTGTGGACGTTCCATCAAGCGCAAGTTATAAGACTCTAACTCATCATTGATGGTCTTGTAATCGCTATAAGCATCACGTTCCTCAGCTTCCAAGTCAGACATATCCAACACATGGAGCAAGACCCGCGTACGCTCAATATGACGTAAGAATTGAATTCCAAGCCCCGCACCAGAGTGCGCCCCTTGGATCAAGCCAGGCATATCTGCCATAACGAAACTGTCCCCATAACCCACTTGAACCATACCGATATTTGGCGTAATGGTTGTGAAATGATAAGCTCCGATTTTTGGACGAGCATTCGACACTACTGAAAGTAAAGTCGATTTTCCGACAGATGGAAAACCAACCAAACCAACGTCAGCAAGCACACGAAGTTCCAAAAGCAAGATTTTATCCTCACCAGGTTCTCCATTTTCAGCCACTTCTGGTGCAGGATTTCTCGGTGTCGCAAAACGAATATTTCCACGACCACCGCGACCGCCTTTAGCGACCACAAATTCTTGCCCTTTGTCAATCAAGTCCACCAGAACATCGCCTGTTTCATTATCTTTAACCGTTGTTCCTTGTGGTACACGAACAATCAAATCCTCAGCCCCACGACCGTGCATACTTTTGTTCATACCTTTTTCCCCTGGTTTCCCACGGAAAATACGATTGTAACGGAAATCCATCAAAGTTGACATTCCTTCATCAACCTTAAAAATGACAGAACCCCCTTTACCACCATCACCACCAGCAGGGCCACCATCTGGAACGTATTTTTCCCGGCGGAAAGCAACAGCGCCATCGCCACCTTTCCCCGCTTTTACTTCAATTCGTGCTGTATCTAAAAACAAAGCCATACAGTTTTCTCCTCTAATTTTCTCTAATTATCACTAATTCATTATTCTTTCACAAAAATGCGTGCTATCTATTATAACATTTTATCTCTTATTTTTATAGCTCATACACAATAAAAAAATGATAATTAGAAATCATCATTTTTTTATTTTTTAATTTGTAGACGAACTTTCGGTCGTACTTTGAGGCGTGTCCGCTGAGTTAGTCGCCGCCTTCTTTTCATTTGCTGCCGAACTTGCCGCAGCTTTTGAAGAAGATAAATCGCTCAAATAGGCATCATACGCTGCTTTTGGTTTCGTATAAATCCCCGCCTCCATATCAATCACTTGAGGCGCTGTTACTTGCTTAGCCACACTTGGATAATAAGGCACCTTCACAGCCATTTGACTCAAAGGAACGCGAATCTGATTGCCATCACTCATGTCGATTGCAATAAAATCTTTCGTTGCCTCCGTTGGCGTTTTCGTCACAGTCGTCATCATAGCACGCAATTCTGGCTTGAGTTTCTCGAAGGCTTTGACAAAGGCTTTCACTTCGTCATCAGAAAAATCCTGCAAAATCGGCAATTTTTCTAATTTAGCCGGATCTTGCGGCGTTTTATAAATATAGCCATTCTCTAAAACCAGATAATTTTGGTTGTTACGCTTAACATAAGCCGCGTTCCCCCATTCCTTGATTGTCACCAGAAAATGATTAGGAAACTTATAACTTAGCGTAGATTTGGCGACTTTAGGAAAACTTTGGTTAATATTTTGCTCAATCTGATGCTTTTGCTTCATGATTTTGAAAATACTATCTCCAGTTTTAAGCTTAGAAGCCGTCGCGACCTGCTCAATTGTCTCACTTTGATTTCCCGAGACTTTAAAATCTCCGATTTTGCTCAAAGGTGAAACGGCATAAATCGACCCTAGAAACACCACGACTGTTACAGCCAAAGCAATCCACATTTTTCGAAGAATCGGCCCCGAACCCGCAAAAATAGACGGACGTTTTTCACGCTCCTGCTCAACTTGTTGGGCCATCTGATCCAGCTGAGCAAGAATCTGCTCATTAGCTTGTGAAGCTCCTGTTGCTTCTTGCGCCACAAAATCAGACGCTTGTTGCTCTTCTTGGGCAGCTGGCAGTTCAGGATTTTCTGCTTCAGCTCCTGTTTCTGTGGATTTTGACGAATTTTTTAGAAATGGTGAAGAAAAATAGGACTTTTTTGACTGTTCTTTCTTCTGTTCTTTTTCTAATTTCTTCGCTTCAGCAGCTTTTTTTCGCTGGTATTCCAGATTTTTTTGCTGCCAAGGGGTTAAATTATTATCTTTTTCACTCATCGACTTATTTCTTTCACAAGCTGATAAAGACGCTCGCTGGCATCTGGAACTCCAGATTTTAGACTCGCCGTGTGCATTTCTTCATATCGTTGTGGGTTTTCCAAAATATCAGAAATAGCTTGCACCAGACGCTCACCAGTTAACTCTTCATCTTTAACAATCTGAGCTGCGCCCTGCTCAACATATTCTTGAGCATTTTTGGTTTGTTGGTCTGCTGTCACATTAGGACTCGGCACATAGATTGCTGGCAAGCCAAGGCCCGTCACTTCGGCAATCGTTGTTGAACCTGACCGCCCCAAAAAGAGGTGACTTTGTGCCAAAAGTTCGGTCATATTGTTGATGTAAGGACGGATATCGAGATTTTCTGAATCCTTATATTGCTCAAAAATAGCCTTATAATCATCATAATAAATCTCACCAGAAGCATAAATTGTCTTAAATGGACATTTGGCAAGCTCTGGTAAGGCTTCGATAAAAGCCTTGTTTAAGGTCAAAGCACCGCGAGAGCCACCGAAGATAACGACTGTTGGTTGCGCAGATTTTTGAACTTGGGCAGCAGCATCTGCCACTTCTTGTGCCCGTGGATTCCCTGTAAATGTCGTTTTTTCTGCAGGAAAATATTGCTCAGCCGCATGGAAACCAACTGCAATGCGATCCACTCTTTTCGCCAAAAAACGGTTAGTAATCCCAGGAAATGAATTTCCCTCATGAATAATCGTTGGAATTTTAAGCTGAGAAGCCGCATAAACAACCGGACCAGCTACATAACCACCTGTTCCCAACACCACATCTGGTTGAAATTCCTTCATGATTTTTTTAGCGTCCGCAACAGAGGTAAAAAATTTATAGGCTGTCTTCAAATTTTGTAAACTCAAAGATCGACGTAGCCCTTGAATATCCACCGTTTTCAAATTGATTCCAGCTCGTGGGACAATTTTTGATTCCAAGCCTTTTTGAGTGCCGATATACAGAACTTCTACGTCACTTTCTTTTTGTTTAAGATGCTTCAGAAAAGCTAGTGCTGGATAGATATGGCCGCCAGTTCCGCCACCTGTGATAATGATTCGCATATTGATTTTTTCTCCAAATTCGTTCGGGAAATCGAATATCTGACAAGCGTCAGAACTCCTTTTTTACTGACGAAATACTCAGCCAGACACTTTTTTACTGACGAAATTTTCGTCAGCATTTTTTCTGAGCGCTTAAGCTTTCGTCAGCATTTTCTCTGACGAACAAAAAATTCGTCAGTAAATTCTCCCTTATTTTTTCAACTTTTCAAAAGTTTCGATGAACAAATCACCACGTTCTTCAAAAGTTTTGTACTGATCCCAGCTCGCACAAGCTGGACTTAGCAAAATCGTGTCCCCAGCCACTGTTTGCGGCAAAACTTCAACCAAAGCCGTTGCCACATTTTCACTATCAAAGACTGGAATGTTTAATTTTTCAGCCGTTGCTCGTAGCTTTGGAGCCGTTTGACCAAAGGCCACC
This sequence comes from Lactococcus sp. S-13, assembly GCF_004210295.1. Classification (NCBI taxonomy): domain Bacteria; kingdom Bacillati; phylum Bacillota; class Bacilli; order Lactobacillales; family Streptococcaceae; genus Lactococcus; species Lactococcus kimchii. Next base: position 944,801 of record NZ_SDAK01000001.1, read on the forward strand.
ATACCTTTAAGATCTGCCAAATCAGCTTCCAAACTTTCAAAACCATTTCCACGGTCAAGTCCGCCAGCAAGCAGCCAAAGTTTGCGGTTATCAAAACCTGACAAAGCTTTTTGGGTCGCCAAAATATTGGTCGCTTTACTGTCATTGTAGACCTTGCGCCCGTCGATTTCACCCAAATATTGCAAACGATGTTTAACTCCAGCAAAATTGCTCAAAACAGAGACAATCGCTGCTTTATCAGCACCTTGTAATTTGGCCGCTACAATTGCTGCCAAAGCATTTTCCAAATTATGTTCCCCTGGCAATGAAAGCTCACTCACTTCCATAATCAGTTCCTCTTTGAAGTAAATTTTACCCTCTTGAACATAGGCGCCATCGACTTTTTGAGTTGATGAGAAAGGCACCACTTGAGCTTTCGTTTTATCAGCCAAAGCCCGACATTTTTCCTGATTAAAATTCAAAATCAAGAAATCATCCGCCAACATATTTTCTTGGATCCGCCATTTTGCCGCTTCATATGCTTCTTGCGAGCCATGATAATCCAAATGCGCCGAAAACAAATTCGTGATCAAAGCAATTTTAGGACGGAAACGATCAATTCCCATCAATTGAAAACTAGATAATTCCATGACCAAAGTATCTGAAGCCGTGGCTTTTTCAGCGACTTCTGATGCTGGAAAACCAATATTTCCGGACAATTTCGCTGACTGACCCGCCGCATTTAAAATATCCGCAATCAACGTTGTTGTCGTTGTTTTACCATTTGTTCCTGTAATTCCGATAATCGGAGCTTCACTAATCAAGTAAGCCAACTCCACCTCTGTAATAATCGGAATCTTCAGCGCCTCAGCACGCTCAACCATTGGATTATCATAACGAATCCCAGGATTTTTTACCATCAAAGCAAAATCTTCATCCAGCAAATCAAGCGGATGACTTCCCGTAATCACCTTAACACCCTCTTCCAAAAGAATCTGCGCTTCTTTGTTTTCCTCAAAAGGTTTACCATCATTAACAGTAACAATCGCCCCAAGTTCATGTAAAACTAAAGCAGCAGCCATCCCTGAGCGCGCCAAACCAAGAACCAAGATTTTTTTATCTTCAAATGTCGTTATTTTTTTCATTTTATATTCCTTTTTAGGCTGTAAGCACCAAGTCAATTATCAATTTTTCCTGAGGATTACAAACTTTATCTCATCTATTTTACCGCTAATTAAGCTTTTTTTCAACAGTCTTACCAACTCATCGCTTTTTTCCTGCATTTTCTACCCGCTCTCTAAGAAAAAAATACAAAAAAAGAACTAATATAAAATTAGTTCTCAGCTAAAATTTAGAGGGCTTGAGCGTCTTCTTCCCCTGTCCGAATCCGAACTACTCGTTCCACAGGTTGAATGAAAATTTTACCATCACCAACCTCACCCGTTTGCACAGCTTGCGTAATCACCTCAACAATCTCATTAACTTTCTCATCAATGGATACAATTTCTATTTTTATTTTAGAAAGCAGCGTCGTTTCAATCCGTTGTCCACGGACATACTCCGTAAACCCCTTCTGCTCCCCATAGCCCAAAACCTGCGAAACCGTCATCCCGTGCACCAAACCATTATCTGCCAGAGCCCTTTTTAAATCTTCCAATTTATCCGTGCGAATAATCGCTTCTATTTTTTTCATCTTTTACTCACCTCATTTTTATTTTTTAAATAGCCAAAGTCTTTTTTACCCATTTTTTCTCATAAAAACTCAAGAGTCCAGTCCCAAGAAAGTTGGATAAGCCGTTTCCTCATGCTCACTATCATCAAGCCCAATTGCCTCAGCACGGTCACCCACTCGAATTGGCATAAAGAGTGCAATCACCTTAATAATCACCCAACTCACAAGTGCCGTAAAAATAATTGTAAAAATAATTGCCGATACATTGGCCAAGAGCAATCTACCAGAACCATAAATCAAGCCTGCATAATTTTTATCCAGAGCCAAAGCCGGTGTCGTGAAAATCCCTGTCATAATTCCACCAAACATCCCGCCTATTCCGTGACAACCAAAAGCATCCAAAGCATCATCATAGCCCAATTTCTTTTTAACCACAGAAATCATGAAATATGACAAAGGACTCACCAACAAACCGATGATGATTGATGACCATAATGACACAAACCCAGCACCTGGTGTAATTGCTACTAGACCAACAACTGCACCAGAACAAGCACCAACCACCGATGGTTTGCCTATCATCACTTTTTCAATCATCATCCATGAGAACATTGCCGCTGCTGCAGCTGTATTTGTAGTCATAAAAGCATTGATTGCTACACCATTAGCCGCAAGTGCCGAACCAGCATTAAAGCCAAACCAACCAAACCACAATAATCCAGCACCTAAAACAACAAACGGAATATTATGTGGACGATAATCTAAGCGTTCATAGTCTCGACGTTTTCCAAGCACCAAAGCCAGAACAAGCCCCGTCACCCCACTAGAAATATGGACAACATCCCCGCCAGCAAAGTCAATCGCATGAATTTGAGCAAGGAAACCTCCACCCCAAACCATGTGGGCCAACGGATAATAAACAAAAATCAACCAAGCACCCATAAAAATCAAAAGCGGAGTAAATCGCATCCTTCCCACCACAGAACCTGTAATCAAAGCCACTGTAATAAGTGAAAACATCATCTGAAAACCACTAAAAAGTCCATCAGGAATGTGATTAGCTGGAAAAAGTGAATTTTTAGCCATATCCACACCATTCATAAAGAGATGATCAAAATTTCCAATCCAACTTCCACTTCCCGAAAATGAGAATGAAAATCCAATAATGACCCATAAAATAGAAGCTAGTGCCAAGGGTGCCAATGACATCATCATCGTATTCAAGACGTTTTTACGCCGCCCTAGACCACCATAGAAAAATGCCAGCGCAGGCGTCATCAAAAAAACTAGCGCTGCACAAATTAAAATAAATGCAATCGATCCTGTATCCATAGTTGTTCTCCTCCAAATCAGAAACTTCCCAAAAACATCATTATTTTCAGAAAATTTAATATGTCATAAATTATAACATGGTTTTTCCGATAATGCAACTGTGAACGTCATTCGTGTTAGATTTTCTAACATCTATAACAAAAAAGAAGCCTTTTAAACGACTTCTTCTTTTTTAATCTATTTTAGGGAATTTCAATGTAAAGGTTGAACCAACCCCCAATTCCGAACTCACTTCTATTTCCCCTTGATAATTCTCAGCAAGTCTCGCCAGAATAGATAAACCTAAACCAGTCCCACCAATCTCACGATTACGCGCCTTATCCGCTCTAAAGAAACGTTCAAAGAGATGATCAATATCCTCTTGACCAATCCCAATTCCTTGGTCAGAAACACGCGTGATAACAAATTTTTCATCTTCTGATATTCTAATCTTAACCACTTTTCGATCATCTGGCGAATATTTTACCGCGTTATCCAGTAAAATTCTCAAGCCCTGCTCGAAATGATTTTCTGAAATCCGAGCATGAACTGGGTAATCAAGCTGATTGTTCAGCACAATCTTAAAGTCTTCATGGATGAGACTGAAATTTTTCACCGCATGATCACAGACTTTCGCAACGTCACAATCCAAATCCTCGCTTGATAAATCAACATTTTCCAAACGAGCCAAAGCCAGCATTTCTTCCAACATCTTCTTCATGCGTGCCACTTCATCTAGACTCGCTTGTAAAGATTCATCTAAAACTTCAGGATCATTTTTACCCCATCGATTTAATAAATTAATATGGCCATCAAGTACCGCAAGTGGTGTGCGCAACTCATGAGAAACATCAGACACGAAACGTTTTTGCTGATCCAAATAATTTTTCATTTTGTGCATCATGTCATTATAAACATTCGCCAACTCTTCAATTTCGTCACCACTCGTAATCTCAATTGCTTCAAACTCATTTTTAGGATCATTTGCCATTTTTTGCATTCCCTGATGTAATTTTTCTAGCGGCTTCATGAAATAATTGGCCATGAAATAACCGATAATTTGAGCAATAATCAAGGCAACAATTTCCAAGATTAGAAGAACAATTAATAATAAATTAGAAATCCGATGATAGGTTGTTATATCATAAAAAGCTTGTAAATAACCCACCACTTGACCAGTTGATTCAGAAATAATTCGTCGCTGAACTAAAAATCCAGGATTTTCACCTTGTATTTCTTTAATGTCATTATTTTTTTGATTTTGAAACCCAAATACATGATGACTAGTCCCATGCAAGAGTTCATGATTCACATCATAAATATAAAAGGCTTCTCGTGAACCCACTAGGCTAGTCAAAGGCAAGCCACGAGAATCCCCTGAGCGATCTTTTGTAGGATACTCAATATAATTTTTCAGATTCGTTGAGTTTAAAGGCCCTTTAGCCTCCTCTAAAACTTCCTCAACACTATCCATAGAATTGAGCAAAATCCTTTGCTCTTCGCGCATAAACGCACTAATCGTCAGCTGATAAGTCAATGTCGCAAAGAGTGTGAAAGTAATGAAACAAAAAACGGTGTTGGCAAAAGCCCACCTCAGCATGATACTACGCTTAGCCGAACTTTCCTCCACCGTTTCTCTTTTTTCATTAAAAGTAAATAATTTTTTCATTTTATCTTAGTCATTATTTGCGTTCACGCATCACATACCCTAAACCACGAACGGTTTGGATATAACTTTCTTGTCCTTCAACGTCAATTTTGTTGCGAAGATAACGGATATAAACGTCAACAACGTTTGTTTCTGTCCCTTCCTCATAGCCCCAAACTTGCGAAACTAAATGTTCACGCGTTACGACATCACCAACATTTTGCATCAAAGTCAAAAGTAAGTCATATTCACGACGCGTTAAATCAATCACTTTTTTCCCGCGATGAACTGTTCGGTTAGTTTTGTCAATGACCAAATCACGGAAAGCTGTGTTTTCAGCACGTTCAACAGCTTGACCTTGTTCTTCACGGCGGAAGAATGCCCGTACACGCGCCAAAAGCTCTTCAATCGCAAAAGGTTTTGTGATGTAATCATCAGCTCCAATATCCAAACCAGCAACACGATCCATTGTTGAATCACGCGCAGTCATCATGATGATTGGTGTATCTTTTTCTTTACGCAAACGGCGTGCTACTTCAAAACCATCAAGCTCTGGTAACATCAAATCAAGCAAAATCAAATTATAATCTTTAGAAAGTGCTTCTTCAAGCCCCAAACGTCCATTATCTTTGATTTCCGTCGCATAACCTTCATGCTCTAATTCGAGAGAAACGAACCGTGCTAAATTCTTTTCGTCCTCAATTATCAAAATCTTCTTTGATGCCATTTTATTCTCCTTCGTTAAAAACACTGTCTTTTTTGTTTTCTTATAATGCTATTATAATATAAATTTAATTTTTCTACAAACTATTTGTTGTTTGTTTCCGCTTACCCTTAATCAGCCATTGAAAAAGCTCTAAAATGAGAGCTTTCTAATCAAACAAACCATCTAAATCAGAAAATGGTGATTTTTTTTCTACTTTTTTCTCTTCTTGCTGCTTTTGATAATCTTCCTCAGTCAAGACAGACCAAAATTTTCCAGCAGGTAGGGCCTCGTCTTCTTCATTTTCACCCAAGATTTGCAAAGGAATCTCTAATAAAATGTTATCCGTCACCGACTCATCTAAGTCAATCAAATCCTTATCCAAATTGATAATCATATCATTTTCTAATAAATCTTGATCTTCTTTAATTTTTTCTTCACTAGCAAAAATTTCGTTGACAGCAACTTCCATTACATATTCAACAGGTTTTAGACTTCGTGATGAAGGCAAGCTCAATACAGCTTTTAATTGGTAATCTAAGTAAAACAAACCATTATCATAAGTGATTTGACCAGTCGTTTCAACAGGTTGACAATCCAAGATTTCTGCCGAACGTGAGCGCAATTCCTCACGCAAATCCAATTTTTCCGTGAAGTTAATTTGTTTTTTCTTAGTTAATTCATTCAATGACCATTTCATCTTAGAAATCTCCCACTATTTAATCACTTTTTCTTTATTTTATCTTATTTTTACTTTTTATCATAATAAAAAGCTGTCGAAGTGACAGCTTTCTGTCTGCAAAAATAAAGATGGTCGAATGACCACCGCTATTATTTTTTGCCGTATTTCTTTTCGAAACGAGCGATACGTCCGTCTGCTGCTTGGAATTTTTGGCGACCTGTGTAGAATGGGTGTGAATCTGATGAGATTTCGACACGAATCATTGGATAAGTGTTTCCGTCTTCCCATTCGATAGTTTCTTTAGAACCACGTGTTGAACCAGTCAAGAATTTGAAGCCAGTTGTTGTGTCCATGAAGACTACAGGTTGGTAATTTGGATGGATATTTTGTTTCATCGTTAGAATTTCCTTTCTGCCTTGGACTGTTTGCCAGACCAAAGTTGTACGAATACTTAAATATTCTATCAAAATTCAAGCTAAATTTCAAGTCACAATTCACTTATGTCAAGAAAAAAACTTTACAAGCTTCATTTCACTTTATTTTTTCTCCAAATCCAGCTTAAAAGGTTTACTGAAATAATACTTCCCTGTGCTGTCTTGTGCATAAATTCTGAATTTTTTCTTACTTGATTGCTGTATTTTTTGATAAGACTCTGCTAATAAAAAATAGGTTGCATCTTCTTGGGGTGGAAGTAAAATCGGCAAATCAGCACTGTCTGCTGAAAAGTCTCGAGGCATCAAAAAATTTATTTTTTTCTTTCTAGCTCTTAAAAAAGAAGCGTGAGTAATCCCAATCTCATATATTTTGATAGGAACCATCCCTCTATTGACCAAATCAATAGCCCAAAGTGGAATTTTATCTCCCGAAAGCAATTCATAATCCAGCCAATGGTCAACATCAAGCTTTTTCTTGTAATCCCGTCGTGCAAGATAGAGTGTTGTCAAGACAAAACCAACCGTTCCTATCGCACCAAGTGCTTCCCAGAAATTCTCTAAGTTAATCATCCGTCTTCCTCTTTTTCCGCTTAGTTTTCTCTCATTATTTTATCATATTTGTTTTTATCACCCAAATGAATCGAAAAAATTGACAGTGTCATCAATTGAATAAAAAGTTGACTTTCCGCTCAGTTTATTCCATAATAAAACTTGTTGTCCGATTTTCAATAATAAGGAGATTTTATGAAAAAATTATTAGGAATTGCCTTTGTGGGGGCGGCTGTGTTGGCTACTTCAGCATCACCACTTACTGCTCAAGCTTCTTCCGTAAAAAAAGTAAGCATTACTGAAAAGTACTACTTTAATCAACAGGTCGTTAAGACTGTCAAAGTGAAGGTCAATGTTTCGAATAAAGTAATGGTTTTAAAGGCCCAACCTGTTGCGAATTATGAGCTTGTGGAGTCTTCTAAAAAAATCACACCTCACAAAAAGCAGACGGTACGATTTGAGTTAGTAAAAGTAGCGTCAACTCCAGTGGCTGATCAAGCTTCGATTTTAGCCCAATTAATCACTTATACCAATGATAAATCTGCTGGCCCAACCCAAAATTATTATTGGGAAAATGGTTCGGCGAAATTAGCTGGGTTTGAAGGAATGAAAGCTGGGGATTATCATTTTGGTGCAGATAGCGAAGGACGCTCAGGGGTTGCACGTGCAATTTTGACTTATGCGGATTATGAACGTTCAAAAGGATCACGTCAAGGAAGTCCTTTGGATCCTCCAGCTTGGCCTAGTGCTAATCCTAAAGTTGCCATTTCTTTTGCTTTGACTGGACGAACTTATCATGGTTACCTTTATAATCGAAGCCACTCTATCGCTGATAGTTTGCTCGGAGCTGGCTCTTATCAATCGTCTTATAATTTTACAACAGGGACACGGAGTCAAAATGTTGGCGCTAATCAAAATGGGGGAATGCGCTACGCTGAGGAGGCCGCGGAGAATTTTTGGAAAACCCATCCCAATACGAACCAGACAATTCAGTACCAAACCACACCGCTTTATCAAGGGGCTGAAAAAATGCCCCGTGGGTCTATTGTTGATGAAAAATCTTCTGATGGGACGTTAGATAAGGAAATTATTGTTCTAAACGATGCTGAGGGACTTACGATTGACTATAATAGTGGAAGTGAGAATGGGGTTGCGTCAACAACTCCTTCAGTTGCCACTCCAACTCCAGTAGCTCCCTCCGAGCAAGCTGCGCCAGAAGCAAATGGCGGTTGGACAAATGCAGCTCCTGATATGGTTTATGTTAGTGATAGCAATAGATATTATCGTTCTGTGGTGAATCCAAACAATTATCGGTATATGTCTCGCTCAGAAGCGGAACAGGCTGGTGCAAAGGCAGCTTTGCGAGGCAATCAATATGCCCGTCCGTAATTATAAAAAACAAAAACGCTCTGATTTGATAATCAGGCGTTTTTTAAAACTTCTTTTTCTTTTTGTTTTTCATTAACTTCTTCTTTTTCGTCAACTTCTTTTTCGTCAATTTCTTTTTCAGCAACTGCAACGAGTGGCGTTTTGGAATGAACCGAAATAATGTCATTTGCCAAAAAGATGCAAGAAAAAGTTAAGACAATATATAGGGGAATAAGGGGCCTATCCAGTGATGCTAACAAGGTCGGGGATAGAGCTGCTGCCATCGCTGAAGAAAAAGTTATTCCTAAGGCACCAATCAGTAGCAAACTTTCTTTTGATTTTCCATAGAGCAAGAAAATGACGGCAGCAATCAAGCCAATTATCACTGCAAATACAAAGCTTTGTCCCATTAAATTATCAATTAAACGCGTACTAAACGTTTGTTTTGAAGAATTCTCAATAATTTTATCCAGATTGGTCGAGATAATTTTTTGGTAGGAGTTCCCTAAGAGGACAGCTAAGCCTGCCAAAACCATTAGGAGTATTTTTCTTTCTTGAGAAGCTTTTATGATGAGCAGGAGGGCCAAGAATGTCAAAAGCAGACCGTAATGATCAATTAAATTGACACTGATATTATTGAATTGAATCAAAATCTTGTCAAATAGGGAAATTTTATCGAATTTGGGGAACCAATGGGCTGTCTCTGTGATATTCCGATTATGATTTCCTGGTGCTAGAAGGATATTTAAGATACTTAGAAGAGAAATGACGCCATAGCTAATATTGTAGGGGTTTATAAAGTCTTTTCTGTCAACAATGGCTTTAAGAATGATATAAAGCAACAAAACAACGGCTAAGCCTTCGTTAAATACAGAGAGGATTAAAAACAGGATACTTATCACTTTTTTGGTTTTGCTGATTTCTTCTAATCGCATTTGCAAATCTGTCATTAGCCAATAACTAAATAAGGCTATTGGCCAGATGTAATTCACGATTGTGGCAATCATACCTGCTGAATCTAGGGAGTTGATAGGAAATATTGCGATAAAAATAAGCACAAACAAATAATTATTATCAAATCCTAAAAGAGCAAGCATTTGACTCATCGAGTAAAATAATAAGAACACTAAAATCATGGTTATAAGACAAAAAATAAGGAGATGATGGCTTGAAAAAAGGGTGGCTCCTTCAATCCAAAATCGTGATGACCAAATTTTGTACCTTTGTATCGCAAAACTAAGGGGCGAGGCATCAATTTTTGAAAAAATCTGCGCGTCTTTATCCAGCCAGTCAATGTTTCTCATTTTAAAATATAAAAAATAAAAGAAGAGCGATAAAAGCAAGGGGACTTTTCTCTTATGCATAAACTCTATAACATTTGTAACGTTCATTGGGTGTTTCTACCTATTCTTACCTGATAATTTTGATGTATTTCGTTTTAAACGAGAGCATTAAATATAAAAAAATGCTCATTACATTTCTCATCATAGCCACTTCGACTACTTTTGAAATATGAGCTTGTATTTTTTTGTATACGCTAGCTACTATATTGATTATACTACTTCTCTAATCAATATGCAATAAAGCAATTATTTTTGATTACAGTAGATCAGCTGATAAAAAACCCTGCCTAAAAGACAGGGTTTTTATGTTATTTATTTTTTAAAATCATCAATGAGCGTCATAAAATCATCAAAGAGATAGCTGGCATCGTGTGGTCCTGGTGCTGCATCTGGGTGAAATTGGACGGTGAAGGCAGGGTAGCGTCGATGACGCAAGCCTTCAACAGACTGGTCATTAATTTCAATGTGCGTAATTTCTAAGTCCTCAGGTAAGTTTTCTGAATCAACGGCATAACCGTGATTTTGTGAGGTAAAATCAATGCGCCCTGTGGTCAAATTTTTAACGGCATGATTGAAGCCACGATGACCAAATTTCATCTTGTAGGTTTTGGCACCATTAGCAAGGCTAAAGAGTTGGTGACCTAGGCAAATCCCGAAGACTGGCACTTTCCCTTGAATGCCTTGAATCATCTCGATGGCCTCTGGAACATCGGTTGGATCCCCGGGGCCGTTGGTCAACATTACACCATCTGGATCCATGTCCAAAATTTCTTGGGCTGTGGTGTTATAAGGGACAACGGTGAGGTTACAATGACGTTTTGAAAGCTCACGCAAAATGCTGTGTTTCAGCCCAAAATCAACCACCACCACATTTCTTCCTGTGTTTGGTGAAGGGTAAGGAGTCGCTGTGCTGCTGGTCTGAACTTGATTGATTGGCAAGACAGTGGCTTGGAGTTGGCTCAACTGATGGCTAACTTCGTCACGGGCAAGCACCATTGAAGCTTTCATCGTGCCGTGTTCACGGACGATTCGAGTAATGGCTCTGGTGTCTACGCCAGCAATACCGGGGATATTTTTGGCAGTCAAAAATTCGTCCAATGAAATCTGCATCCGCCAGTTTGAGGGGCGGCGAGCAGCTTCGCGAACGACAACTGCTTTGCAGGTTGGTTTTATTGATTCATAATCATCACGGTTGACACCATAGTTTCCGATTAAAGGATAGGTGAAGGTCAGAATTTGTCCGTTGTAGGATTGGTCGGTGATAGATTCTTGGTAGCCGGTCATGCCTGTGCTAAAAACGAGTTCGCCTGTGACGTCTAAATTTGCGCCAATGGCTTCTCCTTCAAAAACAGTGCCGTCTTCTAAGATTAGGAGTCTCTTGCTCATAATTATCTTATTTCCTTTTTTGCTTATTTTTTGAGTCTGGGGTTTTATTTTGCGGCTTTGCGTCCTGCTAAAATTGCTTCTAAAATCGCCATGCGGGTGTAAACGCCGTTGCTCATTTGTTGTACAATGCGGCTTTGAGTGCTTTCAACAAGAGTGTCTGCAATCTCAACGTCCCGATTGACAGGAGCTGGGTGCATGATGATTGCTGTGGGTTTGAGCATTTTTGCCCGTTCTTCAGTCAGGCCAAATTGTTTGTGGTAGCCTTCTTTTGAGAAGCTTTCGTCGCTGTCGTGGCGCTCGTGCTGAACGCGCAAGAGCATATGCACGTCAAGCTCTGGCAAGATTCGATCAAGGTTGGCATAGCGGCCGTACTCATCAAATTCTTCGCTATACCATGCGGCTGGGCCAGTGAAATACAGTTTGGCGCCAAGTTTTTTGAGCATCATCATGTTTGATTTGGCGACGCGCGAGTGGCTCAAGTCACCAGAAATCGCGATTTTCAAACCGTCAAAATGACCGTACTCTTCATAAATAGTCATCAAGTCAAGTAAACATTGGCTTGGGTGTTGGCCTGAGCCGTCTCCACCATTGACAATGGCGCAATGAATATTGTCTGATTCGACCAGTTCTTCGTAGTAATTTTCTACGCCTGAGCGGATAACGCAGACTTCAACCCCAAGTGCATCAAGGGTTAGGACAGTGTCGTAAAGTGTTTCGCCTTTGCTAATTGAGCTGGCTTGCGCGTCAAATTCGAGGACGTCAAGGCCCAATTTGCGCTCGGCAATGTGAAAGCTGTGGTGGGTTCTCGTGCTGTTTTCAAAGAAAAGATTGGAAGCAAAAGTTTGCTGCTCAAGGGCGAAATCTGCCGTTCCTGCTTTGAAAGCTGAGGCTCTTTTGATCAAGCCCATGACTTCTTCAACAGACAGTTTTTCCATGCTTGTGAGATTTGATAATTGAACTAAACCATTTTTTACTGACATAATAGGTCTCCTTTACCCTGACCGTGTGCTCTCTGTCACAGCGGCTTTTTTGATGCAATTTTGTTGACTTTTTTACTGACGAAAATTTACGTCAGCATTTTCTCTGACTTTTTTGGCTGGCGAAGATTTTCGTCAGCATTTTCTCTGTTTATTTGGTTGGTGCTTCACTGGGATCTTTTGGTAAAACAAGGTTTAAGATAATCCCAAGTAGTGTAGCAATCGCAACGGATGAGATTTGGAAGTTTTGTGTGATGTTGATAATCATTCCCCCAATCCCGATGACCAGAACGACTGAGCTAATCAAGAGGTTACGTTTGATGTCAAAATTCACTTTGTTTTCGACCAAGATTTTCAGACCTGAGGCCGCGATAACACCAAAGAGGGCGATTGAGGCGCCACCAATGACAGGTGCTGGGATGGACTGAAGGAGGGCGGTAATTTTACCGATGAATGAGACTAGGACGGCAAGAACGGCTGCTCCAGCGATCACGTAAATTGAATGAATTTTAGTGATGGCCATGACGCCAATATTTTCACCATATGAAGTGACTGGGGGGGCGCCAAGAAAACCTGCAATAATCTGTGCTGCACCGTCACCTGATAAAGTGCGCTCAAGACCTGGGTCTTGGAAATAATCTTTTTTCGTAAGTGAGTTAAGCACCATGATGTGGCCGAAATGCTCAGTCATTGTGACAAAGGCGATTGGTGCCATTGTCAAAATTGCACTTGGATAAAAGGCCCAACGGTAGCTAGCAAACGGAATCTCAACAGGAGGAATCGAAAGCCAGTGCGCTTTTGAGATTTCTGTGAAAGAAACAATGTCGTTGCCTGTGATTTTTCCGATGATAATGGCCGCCACATAACCTGTGATAATACCCAACAAAATCGGCACAACTGACAGGAAGCCTTTACCATAAATGCTGTAAATGACAATCGCAAGTACTGTAATCAAAGCGATGATGATGTAGGCAAGACTGTAACCTTGCAGATGCGCCACATCAGTATACATCGCGTCATTGATTGCTGTTGGTGCAAGTGAAAGCCCAATGACCATGACAATCGGCCCAACCACAATCGGTGGTAAAACTTTGTCAATCCAACCTTTACCAATCGCTTTGACTACCAAGGCAACAATCAGGTAAACCAAACCACCCGTCATCGCACCTTGCGCAATCGCAGGCATTCCGCCATTTTTCATCAGCAGCGTCATCGCTCCAATGTAAGCGAAACTTGAACCCATGTAAGCAGGCACTTTAAACTTAGTCACGCTCATGTGCGCAAGCGTTCCTAAACCTGAGCTTAAGAGGGCAATTGCGGGGTTGATTCCGACCAAAATGGGAACCAAAACCGTTGAGCCAAACATGGCAAATAAATGTTGGAAGGAAAGGCCAAACCACTGACTTACGGCTGGTTTCTCATCAACTTTCAAGATAATATCATTATCGTTCACTTTTTTCTCCTAAAATAATTGCTATAAAATCCGTCAGCATTTTTTCTAAAATGCGTCAGTAAATTCTCCAAAAAAACTGACTTTTTTGCTGACGGATGGGGGGTATTAATCTTTTCGTTCAATCAAGATGCTGTCAGCACCATCGTGTTCTGACATTTGAACGATAATTTCTTCGTCATGACCTGTTGGAATGTTTTTGCCTACATAATCTGCTCGAATAGGCAACTCACGATGTCCACGGTCAACCAACACCGCCAATTGGACACGTGCAGGGCGACCTAATTTGACCAAACCATCAATTGCAGCCCGAATCGTACGTCCTGTATAAAGCACGTCATCAACCAAAATCACATCTTTTCCAGCAATGTCAACCGGAATTTCTGTGGTATTTTCTTGGGCAGGTTTATCGTCACGAAACGGACGAGTATCCAATTCTCCAAATGGAATTTCTAAGCCTTCAAGGGCTTGCAAACGCTCTTGAATACGTTTGGCCAGATAAACACCACGTGTTTTAATTCCAATCAAAACCAGTTTATCAAGGGCTTTATTGCGCTCGATAATCTCGTAAGTAATCCGCGTAACCGCACGCTTCATCGTGATTTCGTCAATAATTTCTTTTCTAGCCATCTTGGCTCCTTTCTTTCAATGACCGCTCGGTCAGCCTAAAAAAAATCCCACATCCAAAAAAGAATGCAGGTTTTTTATCAGAAAATGGACTTCGCCCATACTTTTATTACATTTTAAAATTTCTGACCTTGCCTGCCTCTCTGGACACTCTTAAAGGTTACAAAAATTATAGCAGAATTTTACAGTTTTGTCAAAAAATTTTTTTATTTTTTTGGCTTGACAAACATATTATAAAATTATAATATAATAATATGATAACTGAAAAAGAAATTGCCGAATTTTTCAAACTGTTTTCCAATGACGGCCGTTTGAAAATCATAACGAGCCTTGCCGACAAAGCCCTCACGGTCAGCGAAATTGTTGACGCCACCCAACTTTCTCAATCTTTGGTCAGCCAACAACTCAAATTACTTAAAGCCGCCCGAATTTTGACCAGTGAAAAGCAAGGAAAATCAGTGACTTACAGCATTTATGACCGTCACATTCTTCATCTGCTCAAAGATGTGGCTGAGCATTTGAGCGAACAGGAATCTGCCCATGAAAATCAAAAATAAAGCTTCCAAAAACCATAAACACGCCCACTTAGACGCCCTTGTGGCACAAAATGTAACGATTGTTTTTCTGCTCAATCTTTGCTTTGCCCTCATCGAGTTCATCTTTGGCTTTTTGTTTCATTCGACCGCGATTTTGGCGGATGCCGTCCATGATACTGGCGATGCGGTAGCGATTGGCTTAGCCTGGTTTTTCCAAAAATTTTCGCAAAAAACCGAGGATCAGCGCTTTTCCTTTGGCTATCAGCGCTTTAATCTGCTGGGAGCCAGCTTGACCAGCGTGATTTTAATCACAGGAAGCTTCATCGTTCTTTTTGAAGCCGTGCCAAAGCTTTTTAATCCTCAGCCCGTTGCAGCAACAGGAATGCTAGGACTGGCAATTTTTGCCATTTTGGCCAATGGTTTTGGCGCTTGGCTTTTGGCTCGCGGCTCATCACGAAACGAGAGCATTCTCAACTTGCACGCACTCGAAGATGTCTTAGGCTGGCTGGGCGTTTTGCTGGTTTCTGTGGTGCTACATTTTGTGCCTTGGTACTGGCTCGATCCATTGCTTTCTGTGCTGATTGCCCTATTTATCTTATCCAAAGCTCTGCCTAAATTTTGGGGTACTTTACGAATCTTGCTCGAATCTGTCCCCGAAAATGTCGATTACAGCGATTTACTCTACCAGTTGGAAAATTTGCCCGAAGTTCGTTGCGTCACTCAACTTCTGATTTGGTCTATTGACGGCGAACAAAATGCGGCGATGATACACATTTTGCTTGCTGATCAGCAAGATTTTACGGAAGCAAAAATTGCCATCCGCAAACTTTTAGCCCAGCATAAAGTCTGTCAATCCGCCATTGAACTTGACGAAACCAAGCATGAGCACAAGGTTCATCTCAAATACGAGAAAAAATACTGACGTAAATTTACGTCAGTATTTTCTCTAGCAGATTTATTTACGTCAGTAAATTTTCTAGCTTCTCCTGCATAAAAATCTCTGATTTTTAACGAATTTGACCATTGCCGTCAATCAAGAATTTAGTTGACGTCAACGCTTCTAACCCCATTGGCCCTCTAGCGTGCAATTTTTGAGTGGAAATACCGATTTCAGCACCCAATCCAAAAACAAAACCGTCAGTAAATCGCGTTGAAGCATTGACATAAACAGCTGCGGCATCAATCTCTTCTTGGAATTTTTGCGCATGGAAATAATCACGCGTCACGATGCTTTCCGAATGGCGACTCGAATAACGATTGATGTGCGCAATCGCCTCATCAAGCCCATCCACCGTTTTAACTGACAAAATATAATCCAAAAATTCCGTGCCAAAATCTTCTTCAGTTGCAGCAACAGCACCGCTAAGCAAAGGCAAAGCAGCTTCGTCAGCCCGAAATTCAACAGGATGCACCTGATTGATTGCCTCTTGCAATTTTGGTAAAAATTCGTCAGCAATTTTGCGATGAACCACAAGGCTTTCAGCAGCATTGCACACGCTTGGGCGCTGTGTTTTAGCATTGATAACAATCCTTGTTGCCATGTCCAAATCCGCAGATTCATCAACAAAAATCGTACAGTTCCCCACACCAGTTTCAATGACAGGCACCGTCGCTTTTTCCTTGACCCGATTGATTAAACGCGCCGAACCGCGCGGAATCAAGACATCTAAAAATTGATCCGCTTGCATCATTTTTTCGGCCTCAGCATGACTTGTATCCGACAAAAGCTCCACAGCAGCCTCCGTCAGTCCAGCCTTACTCAAGTTTTCTTTAATGATTTTAACCAAAATCAAATTAGAATAAATCGCATCCGAACCCCCACGCAACAGCACAGCATTCCCCGTCTTAAAACAAAGCGAAAAAGCGTCAACAGTCACATTAGGTCGACTCTCAAAAATCATACCCACAGCCCCCAAAGGCACACGTTTTTGTACAATTTTCAAGCCGTCCAAATTAGTAAACCCTTGCAAAACTTGCCCAATCGGATCCGGTAAATCCGCCACCTGACGCAAACCCGTCGCCATATCAGCAATACGTTGCTCATTCAAGCGCAAGCGATCCACCATAATCTCCGAAATGCCATGCGCTGTCGCTTTTTCCAAATCCTGCGCATTTTCGTGGATGATTCTGTCCGTATTTTCGACCAAACTCTCCGCTAACTGGCGCAAAAAATCATTTTTTACAGCCGTAGAAA
Source organism: Lactococcus sp. S-13 (assembly GCF_004210295.1). Lineage (NCBI taxonomy): Bacteria > Bacillati > Bacillota > Bacilli > Lactobacillales > Streptococcaceae > Lactococcus > Lactococcus kimchii. The sequence continues at coordinate 961,660 of NZ_SDAK01000001.1, forward strand.
GCTTGCTCAACGCCTTGCTCGCCCTTTTTACATTTGCTCCAAGTTCTTCAATCATCACACTACCTCTTTCTCAAATCGTTGGGGAGAAATAAGTCCCGATTTCTTTACCCGCAATAATTTCGCGAATTTCGCGAATACGCGCACCATTGGTCAAGACCATTTCTTGACCATTTTCAAATAAAATCTCTGCCGCAGAGAGCTTCGACGTCATCCCGCCTGTGCCAAAACGACTGCCCGCACCACCTGCCATTTGCCGCAACTCATCCGTTATCTCATGAACTTCTTTGAAAATCTGAGCATCCTCATAAATGTTCGGATTTTTATCAAAAAGCCCGTCAATATCCGACAACATAATCAACAAATCAGCGCCCACAAGCTTAGACACGATAGCTCCCAATTTGTCATTATCGCCAAATTTGGTTTGATGATCCATTTCATCCACCGCAATCGCGTCATTTTCATTGATAATCGGGATAATATCCAGCTCAAGCAAAGCTTTGAGCGCATTTTCAGCATTTTCATGACTCGTCGGAAAATCAGTCACATCACGTGTCAAAAGCAATTGAGCCACTTTTTGCGAATAACGCCGAAACATCTGCGTGTAAAGGCTCATCAACTCAACCTGCCCAATACTCGCTAAAGCCTGCTGCTGCGCAATTCCCTTGGGCCGATGGGACATATTGAGCACATTTAAGCCCACCCCAATCGCCCCCGAAGTCACTAAAATCACCTCATAACCGCGATTATTCAAATCTGACAAAACAAAAGCCAGTTCATCAATATTGGATAAATTTATCTTTCCATTTGGCAAAATCAATGAACTTGTGCCGATTTTCACCACAATTCGTCGTGCCTTCAAAATATTTCTTCTCGTCATAATGCCTAATTATACCAAATAATAAACCCATTCGTCCACGTCAAAACACAAAAATTTCACTAATTTACGGATAAAATTTACGTCAGCATTTTCTCTGTGCAAATTTAAGAAAAAATCACTTTCGTCAGTGATTTTTCTTTCTTTTTCAAATTTTTAAATTGCCAAATCAAATTTTAATTGCGGTTTGACCGGCTCATAATCTACCAATTCAAAATCCTCAGGTCGAATTGCAAAAAAATCAGTCCCGTCAGGAACATTCAGCTCCAAACGTGGTCTTTTTGTTGACGCCGTCCGGCTCAATAATTCCTTGGCTTGGCTAAATTGATTATCATAAATGTGCAAGTTATTAACGAAATAAAAGAATTTCCCAACTTTCCAAGAAAAATGTTTCGCAATCATCATTTGCAAAGCCACATATTGCATCGCATTGATATGATGCGCCACCAGCATATCATTTGAGCGCTGAATCAGCGTAGCATCCAGATAAATCTCGCCGTCAGCCTCTCTGCGCACATCAAACATGGTCTGAAAAGCACACGGCAAAAGCCCTTCAGTCTCCTCAAAATCCTCATATTGCCAAAGATTGATGATATTGCGACGGTTCCACGGATTTTTAGCCAAACCTTCCAATAATTTCCTAATAATATTGTGCTTTTTGACCGTTGCACCATAGCGCTGACCGATTGTCCCATCGCCAATTCCCCACTCAGCCCAATACTTAACCCCGTACTTTTCTTCAAGTACCGCAAGCTCACTCGTTTGATCTTGATAAATCCACATCAATTCCTTAATCGCTGATTTGATTGGAATTGGACGCAAAGTCGTGATTGGAAATTCCCCTTTTTGCAAATCATAAGTCACGAAAGAACCCGTGATATATTTGCTATTTGCCGTTTGACCATCCTTGTACTTTGGTCTCGCATTTTCCGAAAACACCCCATTTTCAAGGATATTTTGAATATTTTCTTTAAAAATTTGATCTGCGTAAGTCATGAATTTTCCCTTTTCTGTGTACTTTCTTAACTATTATAACAAAAATTTTTCCCAAAAAAACCTACCAAATTTGATAGGCCTCTTTTCCAATAAAATTCATCCCCCAACCTGCCGTTTTTTCAGAAGCCTTACTCCGATAAAAGCCGGCAGTATTTTTGCAATAACCAGATGTTATAAAATCCCGCCCACCCCGCGACCAAATAATTTGGATTCGCTGATTTTCTGATAAAAAAGCGTGACTTGAGGGGTTAAGTTATAGCGAAGGGCAAGTGGGCGCAGATTGCTCTCAAGCCGAGATAGTTCTGCACTCAAACTCGTCTCTCCTTGTTCTATCCGATTTTTGCTTTCTAAAAGAAACTGTCGCTCCCACTCTCTCGTTCCTCGATCCAAGATGAGATTGTAAAGTTCATTCAAAATAGCCTCTTGTTCATTTATTTTTTTCATGACTTATTATCCCATTAAAGCGCTTTTTTTGTCAATTAGATTGTTTGTACTTTTGGGAACAAAAAAATACTGAGTGAATCAGTATTTTTTAAGGTTAAAGACTTTTTAATTTTCCACGGAAATCATCAATACTATGATAGCCCTTAGCCGTCATGATGGCTTCAAGCTCTTGAGTGATACGCTCAAAAATCGCTGGGCCTTCTTTTTGGAGAGCTGTCCCAATCTGCAACATACTTGCCCCGCACAAAAGATGTTCAAAGGCATCCTGACCATTTTCAATGCCTCCTGTCCCAATAATTTGGATTTCAGGTTTCAGGCGAGTATAAAAGGCACGCACATTCGCCAAAGCTGTTGGTTTGATATATTGTCCCCCAATACCACCAAATCCGTCTTTCGGTTTGATGACCACTGCTTCAGCCTCAGTATCAATCACCAAGCCATTACCAATACTATTGACCGAGTTAACATAAGTCAAAGGAAATTGATTTAAAATTTCAGCCATTTGGTCAAAGTGAACAAGGTCAAAATAAGGAGGAAGTTTGACCCCTAGCGGTTTTTTGAAGAAAGCAAAAACTTCTTCAAGCAGGCTTTGAGTTGCACCAAAATCATAAGCAAGTTGAGGTTTTCCAGGCACATTTGGACAAGAAAGATTGAGTTCAGTAATTCCTGTAAAGTCACTTTCTTGAATGGCCGTGAGCATCTGCAAATTTTCCGCTGGACTCATCCCTGCAACAGAAAAAAAGAGGGGACTTGTTTGAGATTTTTGTTTTTCCAACACATAGTCTAGATAATATTCAAAACCTAAATTAGGCAGTCCCATTGAGTTGATACTCCCTAAAGGCAAGTCAATATAACGAGGAGAAGGATTTCCGGCACGCTTTTCCAGAGTAGCACTTTTGGTAATGTATGCACCAGCGGCTGACTCTTCTAATTCTTTAAGCTCATCGGTAGTCATACAATGCACACCTGAAGCATTCATGAATGGATTGGTAAAATCAAAGGTTGCGAAAGTTGTTTCTAGTGTCAAAACAAGACCTCTTTTCTATTTTTAACTATTTTATCATAAATTCTCATAATTTTTTGAAAAAAGTCAGTTCTTAAACAAGAAACAAATGGGCAGATTTGAAACTTGCTTCGTGTTATAATGATTTTAATATCACTTTCTCATTATGCTAGATTTTTAGACTTTAGAAAAAGGAGAACGAAATGGCAATTGAACGAGCAATTTTTGCAGGCGGTTGCTTTTGGTGCATGGTGGAACCTTTTGAAAAACGCCCAGGCATCATTGCAGTGACAAGCGGCTATACGGGTGGAACTTTAGAACACCCAACTTATGATCAAGTCCTTTCCAAAACAAGCGGTCACACAGAAGCTGTGGAGATTTTATTTGATAATGCGCTAATCTCTTACGCTGATCTACTTGAGCTTTACTGGGAATTGATCGATCCGACAGATGCGGACGGGCAAATCTTTGATCGAGGGCTAAATTATCGACCTGTTATTTTTGTCACCTCTTCAGAGCAAAAAACAAGCGCCCAAAAAAGTAAAGAAGCGCTTGAAAAATCTGAGATTTGGAGCAAACCTATTGTCGTTCCAATTGAGGATGCGAAAGATTTTTGGCCAGCCGAAGAATATCATCAACAATTTTATAAGAAAGATCCCAAACGTTACCAAGCCATGCACAAAGCCCGCGAACGCTATTTGGCTTTGCAAAAATTTAAAGGAAAGTTTAATTTTCTAAGAAAAAAACACTGAATTCAGTGTTTTTCTTTATATCCCGATAATAACAGTATCTACAGTTTCGACACCTGCTGTTGTGATGCGCACCCGAGCGAGATTTTCGACAGTATTGACGTCAAAAAAACGCTCACCACTAAGGTCATTTTGGATAATTTTAACTGTGGCGTCTTGTGGCATTTTTTGAAGTGTTTCAATAAGTTCTTGGGTCGTCAAGGTTAATCTGCCCTTTCTGATAAGTATTCCCAGCGTTCATATTTGAGTTCGAGCGCTTTCGTTTTTTCGTCAAGTTCTTTTTGCAGAGTCAGCAAAAGCTCTGTGTTTGAGCCGTTTTCGTTCATTTCAGTATCAATGTCAGAGAGGCGGTTTTCGAGTTCTGAAATCTCATTTTCAATGCTTTGCCACTCTTTGTTTTCAAGGTAGGTGAGTTTGGTTTTACCTGTATTTTGACGTCGCTCAGTACTCGTCGTTTCGTTTTTAGGTGCTGCTTTGTCCGCTGTCTTTTCAGCATTTTTTTCGGCGATTTTCAGCGCTAAATAATCACTATATGCTCCAAAATAATGGTTGATTTTTCCGTTTTCAAAAGCTAATAGTTCATGACTGACTTTATCTTGAAAATAACGGTCATGCGAAACGGTCAAGACAGCGCCAGAAAAGCCTGCAAGGAAATTTTCTAAGACGGTGAGGGTCGCAATGTCTAAATCATTAGTCGGCTCATCCAAAAGCAAAACGTTAGGTTGTAAAAGTAAGATTTTCAACAGATAAAGCCGTTTTTTCTCACCCCCAGAAAGTTTGGAAATCAGTGTGCCGTGACTACTTCGAGGAAAAAGAAATTGTTCCAAGAGGTTAACAATCGAAATGTTCTCCCCACTGGTATTATGAGCTGCTGAGGCCACTTCTTCAAGGAAATTAATGATTCGCTTGTTTTCGTCAAGACCACGAATTTCTTGGCTGAAGTAACCAATTTTTACCGTTTCACCAATTTCTAAAAGACCGTCTGTGAGCGTCAGTTCATTAGCAATGATATTGAGCAAGGTTGATTTCCCAACGCCATTATCGCCGACAATCCCCAAGCGCGAATGCGGTTGAACAATGAGTTCAAAGTCCGTGAAAATCGGGCGATCAGGATAGGCAAAACTCGCTTTTTTGAAATTGATGACTTTTTTACCAAGACGGCTGCTCGCAATATTAAGTTCTAAATCGCCCAAATCTTTAGGACTTTGGAGAGATTTTTTGAGATCTTCAAAGCGATCAATACGAGCTTGTTGCTTGGTAGCTCGCGCTTGAGGGGATTTGCGAATCCAAGTCAGTTCGGAGTTGTAGAGTTGTTTAGCCTTATGATTAGCTGCAGCATCCCGTTCTTCGGCGGCTGCTTTTTGGGCTAAATAATCTTGATAATTACCTTGATATTCAGTTAATCCAGCATCGGCCAACTCAAAGATTCGGGTCGCAACATTGTCCAAGAAATAGCGATCGTGAGTCACGAAAAGGACTGTTCTACGAGCATTTTTGAGATAATTTTGCAACCAAGCGATGGTCTCCACATCCAAATGGTTGGTCGGTTCGTCCAAGAGGAGCAAATCTGAGTCATTAACCAAAGCTTGGGCCAGTTGAACGCGTCGTTTTTGTCCGCCGGACAAGCTTTCGATGAGGGTTGTAGCATCAGGCAATTGTAATTTGGTCAGGACAGTTTTAACATCTGCTTCGACTTGCCAAGCGTTCAAACTATCCATTTCAGCTTGGGCACGCTCGAATTTTCCAAAATTATCCATATCCAAAAGTGCTGCTTCATAAGCTTTAATTGCACGCATCTGAGGCAGACTTTCGTCCAAAACACTGTCCAGAATAGTGGCCTTGGGATCAAAATCTGGTTCTTGCGTCAGATAAGTAATCTTGTAATTTTGTGGATGATCAAAAGGTGACACATCGCCGTCAAAGCCCGACTGACCTGAGATGACATTCAACAATGTCGTTTTTCCTGTGCCATTTACCCCTAAAAGTCCAATACGATCTAAGTCATGAATGATAAAATCAATCTGATTGAAAACTGTTTTTTCACCAACTGATTTTGTTAAATTTTGTGCAATGAAATCTGCCATTTTTTATCCTAATTTCTCTAATCTTATCTTTGATTATATCACAAAAAAACCCGTCAGTAAGGACGGGATTGATTTTCTAATAAAATCTTTAGTTCGTTTTTTGTGTTCTCCGGTCATGAGGAGTGACAATTTTCTGAAGCTCAGCTAAGTAAAGCTGGGCTTGCTCGCTGAGCTGAAATTCTTTGCGAGACAACCAGCCTATTTCGATACAATCATCAACATCCAGAGGGATTGAAACAATGTTGTCGCCATTAAGATCAGAGCTGACCACACCACTACTGATTGTGTAGCCGTTTAATCCAATCATCAGGTTGAAGATTGTGGCACGGTCACCGACTTTGATGTCTTTTTTTGCATATTCGGTGGACAGAATTTCTTCGGAAAAATAAAAAGAATTTTGCTCACCTTGTTCAAAAGACAAGCGAGGGAAATCTTTCAAATCATCTAAAGTAACTCGTTTTTTTTGAGCCAATGGGTTTGTTGAACTGACAAAAATATGAGGATGAGCAACAAAAAGGGGATGAAAAATCAGACGATTTTCTCGTAAAATTTTATCAATCACGCTCGCATTATAGCTATTTTTGTAAATAATTCCAAGCTCGCTACGCAAGGATTTGACATCTTCAATAATTTCAAACGTTCGTGCTTCACGCAAGGTGTATTCGTACTCTGAAATGCCTGCTGCTTCTGTTTTTTTGACCATATTGACAAAAGCATTGACGGCAAAAGCGTAATGTTGGGTCGAGATGGCGCACAGTTTGCGGGAGGGCTTTTTGTCCAGCCAGCGTGCTTCCAGCAAGTCTGTCTGCTCAACCACCTGCCTTGCGTAACCTAAAAATTCTGTCCCGTCGGCCGTCAATGAAATTCCTCTACTTGAGCGACGAAAAAGGGACAGACCGACTTCTATTTCAATGTCTTTGATTGCTTTGGACAGGCTGGGCTGTGTGATATAGAGCTGTTCGGCGGCCTGATTGATTGAGCCAACCTTGGCGACTTCGATAAAATATTTGAGCTGTTGTAGGCTAATGGACATTTCTTTTCCTCTTTGAATTTCTAAGGCTTATTTTATTGTAACAAAAAGCCTATCAAAAAGAATGAAAAAAGTTACAAGCTCCTTGAGTCTTTGGGTTTTATGCTTACTTTTTTTCCGCAACAAGTGTTTCTAATTTTTGGATGGCTTGCACGATTTTTGCACCGGTCACTTCGGGATCAATCAAGTGGTAAGATTCATTAGCTTGTGCAGCAAATGCTGCTACTTTACTCAATTGTTCTTGTTGGCCAGCTGCCAGATTGATTGCTGCCAAGTTGCTAGGCAAGGCTGTGGCTTCATAAAAAGGCAATAATTTTTCAATTTCAGCTGAATCATTTGTATACGCCAATTGGACAAGCACTCCATAGGCGACTTTTGAGCCATGCAAGATGGAGTGGGTCTCCGAGCAAAGGGAAAGGCCATTATGAAGGGCGTGTGCTCCTGCCATTCTGCCATAAGAGCCTGCAAAACCACCAACAGTCCCCGAAAGTTCAATAATGGTGTCCGCAATTCTTCCAAAAGCGGGGCTGACGGTTTGATTTTCCAAAGCTTGCAAAGCGGCTTGGGAATCTTCGAATAAAATTTTGAAAATTTCTTTGGCACTGGCATAACCCAAGCGGACTGAGGCCGACAGATCTTCCCAAGGCACTCTGCGGATAATTCCTTCCATTTCATACCATTTTGCTAAAGTATCGCCAATCCCAGCCACCAGATAATCATGAGGTGTTGAGAGTAAAAAGTCATAGTCCACCAGAGTCAGATAAGCTCCGCGCGAGAAATAAGCGACTTGATCAAAGGTATGATCGGGATGATAGAGTGCACCCACAGGTGTGTAAGGGGCGCAGTTTGAGACCAAAGTCGGAATAATCACTAAATCCGAATCAAGCTTTTCAGCTAGAACCTTTGCGGTATCAATCAAACGTCCACCGCCAATGGCGACGACCGCATCAGCACCTCCAATCTCGCTTGCTAAAGCTTCACCATTTTTGATAGAAGCTGTCCCGTCATAATGATAAACGGGATAAGCTAGCTTTTTTTGGTAAAAATTTTGAAAAACTTCAAAGGACTTTGCGCCTGTCAAAACCACAACTTGGTCAAACGGTGCTAGATAGTCTTCTAAATCACATAAAACATTTTTTCCACTCACATAACGATTTGCGCCAGGTCGCGCTTCTTCAACTAGATTCATAATTGCACCCTCTTTTTCATAATTATCAGAATATTATAACACTCTAAAAATAAAAATACAAGATATATAAAGTTGTATTTTATTAAAAAATCTCAGATTTAATCTGAGATTTTTACTTACTCTGATCTTTGGCTTTCTGGTTGGCTATTGCAATAAGAACAATAGCCCCAACTAAGATTACCAAAATTTGCTTAAAGGAAAAATCAAAGAGGTTTTTGGCAATGAACAGCAAACAAAGAACAATTATTGCCCTATAGACCTTACTCCACAACTTACGATACTTTCTTATAGGATAGTGCACTCCTCCCTCATAAAAAGCTTTGCGCAAGGTTTTTTTCTCTTTGAAGTTTTGCACGATAGCCGCAAAAGCTTCTGGATTATTGGCCTTACTGATAATTCTTGCCCGCCGAGCGTGGATAACGACTAGCTGCTTGCCAAGATTTATCCCTAAGCCTTTATCAGTAGCAAACGTATCTTCGACCTCTATTTCTTCAAATATCGTGTCTTTTTCTCTTAGAAATTCTAAAACAAGCGGGTAACGCTTTACCATCCACTTAGCACCCTCGCCTAAAAGACAGACCGCCAGGTATATTATGACGCCCAGCGCCGACTCTGTAAACCTAACAGGTTTGGGCCAAAACAACAGTACATTTAAAATGAAAAGAGCAACCCAAAATGCAAATAATATCCAAGCTAGCTTTGCTACAAACGAAATCATTTTTAGGTTTTTACTTATTGAGTCTATTCTAGCTGCTATTCTCCTAGCTCGCCGCTTAATCCCAGCTATCTCTCGAGCGCTATATCGTTCTTCTTGTATTTTAATCATCTCTATCTTTCGTTTGTCCAAAATCTGCTAATAATGCAAGTAACACTGCTGCTAACCCTCCAACAGTCGCTCCTGCTCCAGCTGCTGGAAGCAAAGCTATCCCAACAACGGCCAACAGTAATACTACCGCCGCAATCAATCCTGGAGGAATTGATGTAATAAGATTTTTCACTCCTTCAAGTGCTGAATCCATAATACTAGAACCCGTAGGTGTATCAAAATCCATTGTTATTTCTATCTCTACACTTGTAATGACTTTTACGTCATTTGTACTTGACTCAGGGAAATTAATTTCTACCCTTATTGTTTTTTTGCCTTCTTCATTGATAACAATATACACAGCGATTGTACCATTAGAAATCCCTGTACAAAATTCATTGATTTTAGCAGTCGCAACCATTGAAAGGTCGGCACCTAATACATTGTCAATAAATTCGGTAGATTCAGCTGACAGCTCTCCGTCAGTTATACTAAGTAAAAATGTGCTGTCTTCTGTTGAAGAAATTTCAGAATGTGCAGAAACTTCAATATCTATCCCAAACCCACTCCAAAGTGTAACGGGTTCGCCATCAATAGTTACACTCAGATTTTTGAACCAATCCCAATTTGTCTGGTCAATCCAATAATCCTCATCCATGACAAAGGGCTCATCTAAGCGTTCAACAGCATCATCTAAGCCCGATACTGCAACGAAATCAAAAGCATCTACACTAGCATAACTATATTCGTAAAATTGGTCAAAAGCCCAATCTAAGGGCTGAGAAAATCCTAAGTTCCCAGACCAGCCACTAGACATATTTGCTACATAGCTTCGCTGTGTACGTACTGTATTATGTATTTGGGTACAGACATTTCTTGTTCCATACACGCCTGCTTGATAATGTAACCCAGCAATACCGTCTCTAAAAGTATTCTGAATACCCCAAAAGTAAGGAATAACATTATGTTGGATATCCTCACCCTGAGCATCAAAATCTACTGCGAAATAAATATAACTTGCGTCAGGAATCCCAAGTGCCCCCGCTGCATAAATAGCTGCTCTGGCATCTCTTTGACCTTGCTCATAATTATAGTATGAGGCTGTAGGATAATTATCTTGATAAATCGGAATAATTTTCATCCCGTGATCAAGAATCATCTCTGCTTCTTCACGCGTTAAATTTTTAGGCCTATAATCATTTCCAACAGTACCTGTCAAATAGCGTCCAACATAATAAACTCCAAATTGGAGTAAATCAAGTACTTGTTGTTCTTTCAACTGAAGCGAAGTGTCTGAACCAAGAAAATCACGAGTCCAATCTCCATTTGACTGCACAAGCGAAAGCACTGTCCTTAAGTCTGGTGATTCACTATCGACAGGCATTAGTTGCATAAAACGTTGAAATTCTCCAAGACCTGCTCTCGTTGGGACATCTAAATCTCCCGTAAAATCAATAGATGGTGCTCCACCAGACTCCCAGAATTCTTTCATATTAGCATAGAGCGCAAATTGAATGAGCATAATTAAATGAGTGCTCAGCCCTGATTGATAGGCAGTGTTGTAAAGTGAAGAGGTGGTCGGTCCGAAACTGCCTGTCGCTTCTTCTGTGGAAAGTCCAAGTTCTGCTTGAAATCCATAAATGATGGCTTCATTAGTTGCCCGTTGATAAATGCCGTCTGTTGGCATAATTCCCGTATATCCGACATAATTGACATTAAGATACTGCTGCATTTCCCTGACTTTAGGGTCATCAATTAAAACAAACTGCGCCATATCAAACAAAGCCTTAGCCCAAGTCGCTGATAATATTGAACTAGGATTGGTAAAGCCAGCCTGTATCTTCAAATCAGTTACTGCATAGGCTAAATCTGCGGAGTAGATTCCGTCAAATGCTCCAGGACCTATCCCCTGTGGCATTCCCTTACACCAAAAAGCTCCTTGAACTAACCGAATAATGTTTGGTGAAAGCCCACTTCCCCAGTTGGGAGTAATTTGTTGCTCATAGTACGCATAGGTGGTTTCTCCAAAATTTGGTACAACTGGGGAAATTCCTAGTTCATGCTGTAAGCCTTCGATGAGTGCATAAATTGTGTTCCAGCCTGTATTGCCGTCTTCTGTAACAGGTTCATAGCCTTCCACACCGGTATATGTTGCGTTCAGCCACTTCTGTACTTCTCGTACCATTTCATCTGCCATAATATCGTCCTTTCGTTACGAATAATCAGTGCTAATAGTTATCAGGATTTTCACGCTTTCTTCATTCAAATTTATTTAATTATAAATTTATATTTTAATCATCGTTTAATTATTACTGGTTTTTGTAATCTTTTTATAATTTAGGTTTATATTTATTATATTATTTTACAAAAATGTTGTCAAATTTGACAGGAATGAAAATTGATATTCATCTAAAGCTATTATCTAAAGCTATTAAAAAATCCTCAGATTTGGTCTGAGGATGTTGTTTTGTTTTATTAAGTCTTGTTGCCTTTTTTAGTCGTTGAAGTCAAAGCGTAATTTCATGTTGGCTGAGCCGAGGACTACCATACGTCCTAAAAGTTCAGTTTGGTTTTTCAGGGCTACTGCTGCTAACTTCTCGTTGGCTGCGGTCAAATAGGCGATTTTATCTGTTGCTGTAGCAAAATTTTGGTCGGTTTCGTTTTGGATTTCGTGGAATTTTGCTAGGGTGTTTAATTCATAATTGTCGCGCAGGTCTACAAATAAGTCATAGTTGCTATCGCCTAAAACTGCGGTTGTGGCACTCAACCAGTACATATTTGTTGGGTCGTATTCGCCTTTGGCGTCACGGTAGCAAGCTGGGGTGTCCGAAATTGCAGTGTAAAATGGTACCACATGGTTGAAGGTATTGGCTCCAAAGGCAAGCCATTGCACACCGGCTAATTCTTTAGGGACATGGTTTCGCACTTGGAGGATGTGGACACTGTGGTTACGGTTGATTCCGATTGGACGGAAGAGTTTGCGTTCTTCTGGTGTGTTGGTTGTGCCATAAGGGTCATATTTTGTATTCTCAAAATGGCTAGATAAGACAAATTTGATGTCTTCGACGGTAATTTTTCGGCTGGCTTCGCAGATGAAAGGCAAGTCGTGTGCTTGTGGATTCTCAGAGCGCTCTCCCAAGAAATTTTGTCCGTACCATGTCCGTGGATTGTTGTAAACAGTGTCTTTGATTGAGCTTGAACCAAAAATTTGACGTAAATTATAGCGGGTTTTATAGCCTTCAATCTCAGGATTGAGATGATTTTTATCAATCAATGTTTTCAAATCATCTGAGCAGAGGTAGTCCTCGTTACCAAACTTAAATTCATCAATGTTCATGCGGTTCGGAGCAACGACAAAGGAGTCGTCGGGGATGCGCACTGCTGCCCAATGGTGTCCCCCAATTGTTTCTAACCACCAGACTTCATTATGGTCAGCAAAAGCAATGCCGTTTGGTTCGTAAGTTCCGTAGGTCGTCAACAGTTCCCCCAAACGCAGAACGCCTTCGCGTGCGCTTGTAACGTAAGGTAAAACAAGGGTCACGAGGTCTTCTTCACCCATCCCATTTTCAACATAAGGGTCAAGTCCTAAAATTCGTGGATTTGTTGTGATGGTTTCTGTCGCTGACATGGCGACATTTTCACTATTAATCCCTGCGGCTGGCCAAATGCCTTCTTTCAAAACGGCGTTAGGTGTCGCGGTATAGCGCAGCGGATTATCTGGTAAATCGAGTTCTAATCCTGATAAAACAGCCTTGTAGTGACGAGGTTGTTCTTCGGGTTGGATGACAACAAAACGTTGCGGGTCAAGCGCTTCATGGCCATCATCATTGCGGGCAATCATTGTCGAGCCGTCAATGGAAGCTTTTTTTCCGACTAAAACGGTGGTACAAGAACCTTTGCGACGATTTTCGATTTTCATAATATTTTCTCCACGGTTATTTTTGGAAATTTATTTCAGTTTCCATTCTTTTTTTACTGCTTCAAAAATGGCTCGACGCTCATTTTTAAGCTGATTTTGGACAATTTTTTGCTCAATTTTGCGAAGTATTTGGCCTAATTCTGGGCCGGGTTTGAGGGACAATTCTTTCATCAGGTCTTTGCCAGCGACAACGATTTCTGATTTGTCATGGATTTGAAGTTGATGATCTAATTCAATGGCATAATTTTCGTCAATTTCTAGGCCACAAGCATTTTTGAGTTGGTCAACTAATTGGACTTTTTCCAGCCCAAATTGGTAGAGGCTCAACAAATCCCATTTTTTAATGGCATAGGCTGAAACAAGGTCGGAAACGTACTTGGCAAAGTCGTTAGAAACTTTCCATTGGCGTAAGAAATTCTTGACTTCAATCTGAGTAAATCTGGTCAGCAAGGCAGCCCAAGCTTGTTCGGAATTTTGAAAGTGAAACGTGCTAGAAATTTCCGTCAGCATTTTCTCTAAAGCAGGCAGTTGAAAGGCGGGCAAATATTTCCAAGCTCCAGACTGCACAAGAAGCGTCAGCCCATTGCGCCAATCGGCGCCCAAGAAAAGTTTGTCTAGCTCAATGAAAATACGCTCCACTGAAATTTTTTCCAGCAGATTGGCGCGCTCGCACATGGCAACAAATGTTTCGGCTTCAATCGCAAAATCCAAGGTCGCAGCAAATCGCATGGCACGCATAATCCGCAAGGCGTCCTCGTTGAAGCGCTCGGATGCACTTCCCACGGCTCTCAATCGGCGTTCTTTCAAATCCAAAAGTCCGTCAAATAAATCAATAATTTCGCCGTTGACATCACACGCAAAAGCGTTGACCGTAAAATCGCGGCGCTTTAAATCCTCCCGCAAATCACGCACAAAATCGACGTGATCGGGTCTTCTGTAATCTGTATACTTCGACTCCGTCCGAAAAGTCGTGATTTCATAGTGTTCAGCCTCTGATTTTCCAGCTAAAACGAGCACCGTTCCATGCTCAATGCCAACATCAATCGTGTGCGGAAAAATCGCTTTGATTTCTTCAGGATAGGCACTTGTAGCAATATCTACATCATGAATTTCCCGTCCCAAAAGGACATCGCGCACTGAGCCGCCCACAAAATAAGCCTCAAAACCATGCGCAATTATTTTTTTTAAAACCGGTAGCGCTTGCACGAACTCCACGGGTAATTTATCTAATTTCATATCCTTTATTTTATCATTTTTTAGCCAAAAACGGGGACTCCCCTCATTCTCAGTCAGAGAATTTACTGACGAAATCAAAAGAGCGGACACTGAGCCAGAGAATTTGCTGACGAAAATAAAAGAGCGGACATTGCGCCAGAGATTTTGCTGACGAAATCAAAAAGTGCTGTGGGCAGGCTTAGTGTTCTTCGTTTTCCAAGTCAATCCAATAGCGGCAAACCTTGCTGTCATCAATAGAAACAATATTTTCCAAAACGCCGCCGTTGCGCTCAATCGTTTTGCGACTGGCGATATTGTCCTCATCAGCAGAAATCATCACTCGCAAAATGCCTCGTTTTTTGTATTCAGGCAAGGCAAATTTGACCATTTGCTCCGCCAAATGGTGCCCGCGAAAAGACGGCGCGACACCGTAGCCGATATGCCCGCCCCATTCCAGCAAAATTCCTTTTTCAATCTGCCAGCGGCAAGAAATCACGCCCGCAATTTTCCCATTGATAAAAGCAAAATACTTCGTTGCCGTCGAATAATCAGGATTTTTGGGCAGCGTTTTTTCTTGCTCAATTTCAGTCTGAAAATCCTCAAAATTGTCCTCAGAAATTGTGGCATAAATTTTGGCCTCATCAATCTTGAACGGACTCACATCCCTTGTCCAATCCGCTGCATAATCCAAAAATGCAGCCATATCCGCTTTTTCTAACTCACGTATCACTAAATTTTCCATGAAAATTCCTCCTTTTTTACTGACGAAAATGATATTTACTGACGCCTCTGACTTTTTTACTGACGGAAATGTTTTTACAAGTCCAAAAAGTGTTCCAAGCCATATTTCAACTCATCCGTGGTCATCACCTTGCGAATGCCCAAAGCAATTCCCGTCATGAAACTTGCCCGATCGTAAGAGTCATGACGCAATGTCAACCCTTCGCCTGTCGAACCAAAAATCACCTCCTGATGAGCCACAAGACCCGGCAAGCGCACCGAATGAATCCGCATTCCTTCATAGTCGGCCCCCCGTGCGCCCTTGAGCGTTTCTTGCTCACCTTGCGCCCCTTGTTGATGGGCTGTGCGCACTTCTGCCATCAATTCTGCAGTCTTGACTGCCGTTCCAGACGGCGCATCCATTTTTCCATCATGGTGCAATTCAATGATTTCCACATCCGAAAAATATTTCGCTGCCGCTTTGGAAAATTGCATCATCAACACAGCTCCCAAAGCAAAATTTGGAGCAATCAAACCGCCCAATTTTTTCTCTCGTGACAACTCAATCAGCTCCGCCACTTCGTCCTCAGTGAAGCCCGTCGTTCCGACCACCGGACGAAAACCCTGCTCCAAAGCAAAACGAGTATTTTCATAAGCCGCAGCAGGTGCCGTCAAATCCACCCAGACATCTGCCGAAAGCCCGATCACTTCCTCTTTATGATTAAACACAGGAAGTCCGAATGCCTCACTCACTGTCTCGTCACGCCCCAGCAAGCCCACCAACTCAAAATCTTCAGCTTCTTGCACCATTTTGACTGCTGTACTGCCCATTTTCCCACTAAATCCAGCAATAATCACTTTAATTTTACTCATCATTCATCCTCACTTCTTATATTTTCATTTTTCAGATAATTCATCTTTGCAGAAAAGCACGCCTAAACGTGCTCTTATTTTTTGGGCGAAATCGCGTAAGCTACCGTGTTCAGCCCCAGATGTGTGGCAATGACCGGCCCGAAAGTCACCATTTCCACATCATCAAAACCTTCAGCTTTAGCATAATCATATAATTCCTGCGCGCGCTCAGTCGCTCTTGCTTGAATAACAAAAACCTTATAAGCCGAATGATCCTGCGCTTCTTGCAACAAAAGTTTTTTCATCAGACTCATTGTCTTTTTGACCGTCCGAACTTTTTCAAACACCTCAACCTTACCCTCAGGGCTAAAAGTCAAGACCGGTTTGATATTAAGCAAAGTCCCAAGAACCGCAGCACCATTGGACAGGCGTCCTCCTTTTGCCAGCCATTTCAAATCATCAACTAACATATAAGCACGGTCGCCATCACGTTGCGCTTCAAATTTTGCCAAAATTTCGCTAAATTCTGCCCCACTGTCGGCTAAATCCAAAACCGTTTCAACCATATAGCCCAAAGGACTTGACGTAATAAAAGTTTCAGGAAAATTGACTTGCATCTTATCAAATTCATGCTGCAAATAAAAAGCATTTTGATAAAAACCAGAAATTGCTGCCGGTAAGAAAAGTCCTAAAACATGAGTGTAGCCCTTTTTTTCCAAATCCTTCAGGAGAAATTCCAGCTCAGCAACGCTTGGTTGTGAGGTTTTAGGAACTTCTTGCGCTTTTTCCATCAGTTCAAACCATTCTTCATGTGAAAGTTTTTGCAAATCATAATCCACACCATCAATTGAGATTGGGATATTTAAAACAAAAAGATTCTCATAAGAATTATATTGCTCGGCAAAATCCGCCGAGGAATCCGTAATAACAGCTAATTTCATAATTTTCTAACTTAAAATTCCAAATTGATGCCTGGCTGATCCAGAGCAACTTCTGTTGTTTCATAAACCAAACGTTTGAGCAAATCAAACAAAGGAGCTGCCAATTGAGACATTTCCTCAGCGTCCAATTCTTCTTGCTCTTTAATCACGCGCGCGCGGATATAGTTCAATTGACTGACAAAACCAGACAAAACGATATTGTCCAAAACAATCAAATAAGTCAACACCGCATGAATCGCTGTATCGCCTTCTTCCACCTTTTCAAGTTGATCCAAAGGAACCAATTGAAATTGCACATTCAAATTCGTTTCTGGTGTCCCATTTTCTTTTTCCCACTCCAAATTACGTGCATCATAATGAAATTGATTCACAAATTCTTGTTCACGTTCAATTGTCAAAGTCATTTTTAAAACCACCCTATTTTTATTTTAAAAGCACTAATATCCTGAATTTTTTTAGTCTTATTTCATTCTACCACATCTTGTGTGTTTTCGCGTAATCCTTGTAGCATCTTCTCTTCTTCAGCATTTGTTTGATAAGTTTCTAACAAATCTGGTCGACGGGCCAACGTTTTTTTCAAAGACTCATTTAAACGCCATTTACGTATATTTTCATGATGTCCACTCATCAAAACCTCAGGAACTTTCATACCGCGGAAATCCTCTGGTCGTGTGTATTGCGGATATTCCAAAAGCCCACTTGAAAATGAATCATCTTCATGACTGGCTGCTTTTCCTAAAACGCCCGGTAAAAGTCGAACAACAGCATCGACCATAACTGTGGCTGCCACCTCTCCCCCAGTCAAAACAAAATCTCCCAAAGAAATTTCATCCGTCACTAGCGTTTTAATCCGTTCATCATAGCCTTCATAATGCCCACAAATAAAAATTAATTGTTCTTCTTGAGCCAATTCTTCAGCCATTTTTTGATCAAAACGTTTTCCCGCGGGATCCAGTAAAATCACCCGTGGTGGCTTAGTCGGACTTTGGGGGATTTGCTCCATACAGTCAAAAATCGGCTGAGGCATCAAAAGCATTCCTTGACCACCGCCATAAGGCATATCATCAACATGACGCTGTTTATTCGTTGCATTTTCCCGAAAATCATGCGTATGCAAGTCCAAAAGCCCTTTTTGCTGAGCTTTTCCAACGATGGATTGGTGAAGAGGAGCAAACATTTCTGGAAAGATACTTAAAATATCAATTCTCATGCCTTAATCATCCAATCCTTCCATGATTTCGACTTCTACACGCTGATTAGCCACATCAACCTTCAACACCACAGGTGGAATATAAGGCAAAAGCAAATCACGTTTTCCATCACGTTTCACGACCCAAACGTCATTAGCTCCGGGCTGCAAAATCTCCGAAATTTTCCCAATCAAAACATCATGCTCATACACTTCACACCCAATGATTTCATGATAATAAAACTCACCATCATCCAGAGCAGTTTGATTTTCTTGGGCAATTTTCACTGAAAATCCCTTATATTTTTCAACGTCATTGATATGATAAAAACCGTCAAATTTGACCACATAAAAACTCTTTTGTGGTCGTCCTGATTTGACCTTTAAATCTTGAACATAATTATCTTTTTCATCAAAGAGCGCCAAAACCGCCCCTTTTGCAAAACGTTCTTGTGCAAAATCAGTCGTTGGCATCACTCGAACCTCACCTTGAAGCCCTTGTGTGTTCACGATTGTTCCTACTTTGTAAAATTTTTCCATGAATCAATTATAGCATAAGTTGCAAGCCGATGCCTCTTAATAATGACCTGACAGACTAAAAAGAATGCTTTTGACTGAACAAAAGAAAAACGCTGCAGGCACGAGGAGCAGTAAGCAGCATTTTTCAAATGATTTGTCGTTTTTTACTCAGGAAAATTCGCTTTTGAGCAGAAAATCTTTCATTTTATTCAAAAATTGGCGAGCGTCTGTATCCAGATGAAGCGCATGGTAGGCTTCTGGAAGCTCGTCATAAATGACGTTTTCCCCTGCTTGTTGAGCAAAGCGGCGAATCGCTGGAGCTGAGCAAATCGCATCTTGTCCCCCGCAAAATAGCAAGGTCGGAAGGGTCAAATCTTTCACGTGATTTTGAGCATGACGACCCGCTTCCATGATTTGAGAAAAAAGGCGCAAAGAAAGAAAATCATGATAAATTCCATCTTTAGTCACCAAGTCCACCAGATCTTGGTGGTGGGAAATCCCCGCCACTTTCAGCCTCGTGCGAATGCGAAAGTGAGGACTGATCTTACCCGCGACCTGAGCAATGCTTTGGATTATTTTTGCAGGCGGGTGGGCTAAGTCAAGCCATGGGATTCAATCACCGCTTTTTGATAGGAGTTTTGAATCTGAGGGTTTCGTAAGAGAAGATTAAGGGCGATATTTCCACCCAAACTATGGCCAAAGAGATAGACAGGGAGGCGACTGTATTTTTTGGAAATAATTTTGCGGATTTCAAGGCAGTCGCTTAAAAATTTATCATAATTCTGCGCTCTACCTTGCATTTTGGGACGTGCTGCCGCCAAAATACCGTGTCCTCTTTGATCGTGCATTAGACAAACAAAGCCTGCATTGACCAAGTCGTTAATCAAATAAAGGTAGTGACCGGTGTATTCTCCAAAGCCATGGATAAGTTGTACAACGCCTTTAGGTGCGTGTTGAGGTTCAAAAATCCCTAGCCGAATTTTGTAATGATCCCTCATCGAAATGATTTCATAGCGTTCTTTCATTGCTTGCCTCCTCTCACTTGTTTCTTATTCTATTATAACAAAGCGAGCGCTTTTTAAGCAACATTTGCCTCTAGGGTGTTTACTTTTCTTTTTTGATTATTCCTAAGTCAAACATACTTTGAGCAGTGGCGATAATTGAACTTTCGGCGGAACGAGGCTGCCAATTGAGCAATTTTTTTGCTTTTGCATTGCTGCAGGCTGTGTTTTGCCCTAAAAATGTGGCTGGCATTTTCAAATCTTTTTTGAAATGAGCCAAAAATTTAACGAGAAAATCAGGAATTTCCCGTGTTGAAACCTGGTTGGCTTGAGGGCCAAAATGTTCTTTGAGCAACTTAGCTTGGGCTTTGTAGCTTATATTTTCGCCTGTTGTGGCAAGGAAACGCTCGCCCACTGCTTGAGGATTTTCTAAAGCTAAAAGGTGTAAATCGGCAACATCACGCACGTCAATATAGTCAAAAGCCAAACGCAAAAGCTGAGGCATTTTGCCTTCAAACATATTTTTAATGGCTTGATTAGAATGCGAAAAATCTTGGCCTAATACTGGCCCCATGACAGCAACAGGCAGAATACTGACCAAATCTAATTGGTTTTCTTTGGCAAATTTCCAAGCAGCTTGTTCTGCCATTGTTTTTGAACGTTGATAAGCGTTGATTGGTGCAGATAAGTCACTCCAATCTTCTTCGGTAAAGATTTCGGGGTGATTTTTGTGACCAGCAAGTGCGGCACCTGATGCTGAGGTCAGAACAATGCGTTCAACTTGCGCTTTTTTAGCCGCCTTGAAGACATTGAGCAGCCCGTCAACAGCCATTTTAACCATCTCATCGGCGGAATCTGGACGAGTTGCTGGAGTTGGGGAAGCGATGTGCATGACGGCATCGACCTTATCCATGGCTGGAATCCAGCTCGCTTCGTCTGTCAAATCAGCTTTTACAAAGCTCAATTCGGCTAAATCACTGACCCCAGCCTGCTTGAGCATGGCTTTGACTTCATCTTGGCGTGACATGGTGCGCAAGCTTGCACGAACACGATAGCCTTTTTGAAGCAACTTTGCCATAGTATGAATCGCTATAAAACCGCTCCCACCTGTCACTAACACTAATTTTTTTTCGTTCATTATTTCTTTTCTCCTTTTTGCTGAAGTTTCACTTGTAACTTCTGTTTGATTAGTTTATACTATTCTTAAATAAAAAACAAGCAGCATCTTAGCATCTGTGACAGTTTTGGAGGAAATGTAATGGCAGCTACCCAGCACGCACAAACAATCAAAAAAGACACCCAAGAATGCCTCACCATCGCCCTTTTGCAACTTTTAGAGCATCATCAGCTTTCAGATTTGAGCGTTTCTAAAGTCTGTCAGCGAGCGGGTGTGAGTCGCATGGCTTTTTATCGAAATTTTGAGCAGCTAGATCAGATTATTTATGCCTATTATCAACCCAAAATTGCTGACGAATTTGAGCGTTTGCGCCACACAAGCCAAAACTCGGTCAAATTAGAAAATCAAGAGGAATTTTTGGCGGTTTTTGGTGAGCAATTGGTTCGGGCCAAGGCGCAAGGCTTTGAGCCATTGATTAGTCAAATTTTCACTGAAGAAATTAAGAAATTTTTTATCAATCAAAACAAAGATGAGGAATGGCTGACTTTCATTTCAGCGGGCGTTTACGCCCTCTGGAGCCAATGGTTACTCTCTGGACGCAAACGGCCTTTGAGCGAAATTCATGAACTAATTCGTAAGATGGTGACGGCCTGACGTTGACCAATTTACTGACGAAATGAGAAAAAACACTGACGGAAATTTTCGTCAGTATTTTTTCTTGTTTTAGTTGATTTTTTTATTCAAAATGAGGCTGTAAAAGATAAAATTGACCACGGTGATTCCCAAAAAGAGGATGAAAACGTGCTGAGTTCCTGTGGTGAGATTATCAGCTTTAGTTGCAATCAGACTTGCTGTTGCTGTTCCTGCTGAGGCGGCAAATTGTGATCCCGTCGTAAACCAAGCATTTCCTGCTGCTGCTTTTTGAGGTGATAATTGTGCCAAACTGTTGGTCATCGTCGTTGCAAAACCAGCTGAGCGCCCAATGGTGAAGAGAATATAGAGCGCCATCAAACTAACTAGCGTCAGATTTTTAGTGAAAATAGTCAAAAGTACGAGCGCCACAAAGAAAATGACGTTTCCGCTAAGCAAAATGCCTTTGGCCCCTTTGCGGTCATAGAGCGCTCCAATCGGCCCTTGTGAAGCCGAACCAATCAAAGAACCTGGTAAAAGCGCAAAACCGGCCAAAGTGCTAGACGTTCCCAGTGAAATTTGTAAAAAGTTAGGGATGATAAAATTAATTCCCAAATTAGCAAATTGGAGCAGGCAATAAACCAATACCGACAAAGTAAAGGTAGGACTTTTAAAGATTTCAATATCCAAAAATTGCAAATCACTGGTCTTGCAGCGCCAGATAAATGCAGCTAAACTCAGCGCAAAAATAATAAACCAAATGGCTGCCATTTTTGGATTGGTCAAAGCATCCAGCGCCAAGAGGGCGCTCGTCATCGCAATGGACAAAAAGCTAAAGGCCACAAAATCAAATTTGTTGGAAGATTTTTTCGGTGCTTGTTCAATCGCCCAAGCTCCCAGCGGAAAAACAAAGACGGGAATAATTAAAATCAGGGCAAAAATCATACGCCAACCGATTGTCCCTGTCAAAAGTCCTCCGTAGGTTGGGCCAAGTGCTGGTGCGATGCTCAAAATCATCCCTGCAAAGCCCATCCAAACTCCAACCCTTTCACGTGGAATTTTGGTTAAAACGAGATTAAACATCAAAGGAATCGCAATTCCTGTCCCAATCCCTTGAATCAAACGTCCCATCATCAAGATGGTAAAATTTGGTGAAATCAAGCTCAGCAAATCGCCGATGGTGAAAAAGGCCAAGGCAGAAAAAAAGAGCGTACGATCTTGAAAACGCTGGCTGATATAAGAACTGGTGGGCATGACTAAAGCGACGACCAAAAGATAAGCCGTCGTCACCCATTGAACCGTTCCAAGTGGCAAGCCAAAGGTTTTTTCGAGTGTGGGAAAAGTAACATTGAGGCTCGTCTCGGCAAGAATTCCGAGAAAAGCGACAAAAGCAACAGCGACTATTGAAAAGCGTGTTTTCGCGCTGACTTTGTGTCCGGGAGATTGATTTTCTAAACTTGTGTTCATTTTTGACTTTCTAAATCATTGATATTTTGGAAAAATTTTTGGACGGCAGCAAGCTCAGCATCGGTCAGAGTTCCAAGCACTTTTTCATCATGTTCGCGCATGAAGGCCTTGATTTGCGGCAGATATTTGCGCCCTGCCTCTGTCAATTCAATCACTTTTTGGCGGGCGTCAAATGTGCTTGCTCGTCTTTGAATCAACTGTCTTTTTTCCATACGCTGCAAAATTTCGGTCGTTGTTGAACGCCGAATATTAAATTCTAACTCAAGCTCGGTTTGGCTGACCGTCAGTGTTTTTTCTTGATTTTCCAATTGATCCCCAAGATAATTCAAAATCAACATTTGCTGACCTGTCAAATCAAGCTGAGCCGCTGAATTTGCCAGCTCACGTGCCATCTGATTTGTGGCGACTTTTAGCAGTCGGCCAATAGGGTGTGTTATTGTTCGCATACGAACCATTATAACACAAGGAAAATTGTTCGTCAACGAACAAAAATTATCTTTTTTTACTGACGAAAATTTCCGTCAGCATTTTCTCTCGTTTTCAGCAACAAAAACAATTTCCGTCAGTAATTTCTCTGGAAATCTTTCGTTTTGTCCTGCTTTTTTATCGCAATTTTGCCTAAAAACAGGTAAAATAAATTTAATAGAAATAGAAAGCAGAAATCATGGCCACTCAACCTAAAAAAGACAAAATCATTAGCAGCAGCTGGGAGCTTTTGCAAGAACTTTCCCTCACCGAATTTTCAATGCGAAAATTGGCCACAAGACTAGGTATGACCGTTTCTTCTCTTTACTATCATTTTGCCAGTAAGGAAGCACTTTTTGCCGAACTCATCGATAAAGCAAGTGCTGAAATTATTTTCCCCGCCCACGAGAAAAGTTGGCAAGAACGTCTTTTTGTCTATGGGAAAAATATCTATACCGTTTTAGAAAATTACCCCAACCTTGCTCAGCTCATGATGGATTATCCGCCAGAATCCGAAAATTATCTTCGCTTATTTGATAAAATTTTGATGATTGTCGATGAGCTTGAACTTTCTGATGATCATAAATTTTATACGGTCAATCTCTATCTAAATTTTATCTATACCAGCAAGATTGATAGCGAACGTTTCTTGGAACAGCCTGAAAAAGCCACACCCGAAAAAGCCCCCCTTGTGCAAATTGCGCCTTTTCTTGACAAATACTGGCAAACTGAAAGCCTCTCCCATCTAGGCACTTCCGAAAGTTTTGAGTTTGGTTTACGCCTTCTCATCTCAGGAATTGAAAAAACAATTGAAATGAATAAATCATAGAAAACTTCGTTGAGAAGTTTTTTTCTTGACTTTATTTTAGAACAATGGTATTATTTTTACCGAACAGTGTTCAAAAATAATAAAAGAAGGTTTTTATGAATAACACAACTGATTTTAACTTAAAAAAAGTCTTACCTGCAATTTTAGCAATTGCCCTTGGTATGCTTTTAGTGATGATGGATACAACCATCATGAATGTGACCCTGCCCCACCTCCAAATGGCCTTTCACCAGAACCTCTCGCACAGCCAGTGGGTCATTACTGCCTATACCTTGTCAATGGCGACCGTCATTCCCTTTGCGGGCTTTCTAGGCGACCGTTTTTCAGATAAAAAAATTTTTGCACTAGCTATCATTTTTTTCACACTAGCTTCACTTTTAGCAGCCAACGCCCACTCTCTTGAAAGTCTAATCATTTGGCGCATCGCTCAAGGACTTGCTGGTGGCGTCGTTGCTCCGATTGGGATTGGAATGTCCTTTAAAATCATTCCAATGGAAAAAAGGGGCGCAATGATGGGAATTTTAGGCTTACCAATGCTTCTGGCCCCTACAATTGGGCCTGCTCTAGCCGGTTTCTTAGTGAAATCCTTTGATTGGTCTACCGTCTTTTTAATCAATCTTCCTATTGGGATTTTAGCCTTGATTTTCGTTCTCCTTTTTCTTCCAAATTTTCCTGCCAACAAAGCCAGCCAAATTGATTTCAAAGGTGCCGCACTCTCTCCATTTGCTTTTCCCGTTCTGATTTATGGTGTCCACGTTGGCGCAGATAAAGGCTGGTCAAATCTAGGTGCACTCGGCTTTATCCTTGGGGCTTAATTCTATTGGTTTTGTTTGTCCTCGTAGAATTGCGCGTCGAAAATCCACTTTTGCACCTCCGCGCTTTTGCATTGCCTGAATTTACAAAAGGAATTTCGCTCATGTGGCTCAATCAAATTGTTGTGTTTGGTGCTATGTTGCTCGTTCCCCTTTACTTGCAAAACCTTGTCGGACTTTCCTCTGAAACCACTGGCTTAATCATGGTTCCACAAGCTATCGCCAGCTTTTTGGGAATGGTTATCGGAGGGAGACTTTTTGATAAGTTGGGCACTAAAGCAGCCGCTCTCCCAGGGTTTGCTCTTGGGGCTTTCAGTCTCCTCCTCTTTACTCAAATCAACCCCCATTCTTCACTCCTCTTTACCATTTGCGCGATTCTTTTACTTGGTTTAGCCCAAGGCTTGGTCAATATGCAAGTCAACAACCACGCCCTTCAAGCGATTCCCCTACAAAAAATTAGTCGCGTCACACCACTGACTAATGAAATGATGCAAGTGGTCAATTCCTTTGCCATCGCCTTTCTGACTGCTTTTTTAAGTCGTCAAATGAAAATCGAAAAAACTGGCGCTTTTCTCCAAACAAATCTCACTGCCTTTCATCACACCTTTTTCCTCCTTCTTATTTTCGTCAGCGTAGGATTTATTCTGACCCTATTTTTGAAAAAGAAGGCAAATGCATAAACAAAAAAGCCCTGTTATTTAAACAGGACTTTTTATATTCGTTTTTCATTCCCAAGCCCTTAAGAAACAAGGCTAGGGATTTCTAATAAATCTGCAATTTCTAAATCTGGAGTGACCATACCACTCACTTCTAAGTGTTTGGGGTTGTACCAGATTGTTTTAATTCCTGCGTTTTTACCACCTAGAATGTCGGTCGTCAACGAATCGCCAATAATTGCAAAATCTTTTTCATCTGCTGATTCAACGTGATCAAAAACATGATTAAAGAAAGCACGCGAAGGCTTATGGTGACCCACCTCTTCACTGATAAAGATTTCTCTAAAGTATTCAGAAATCCCTGATTCAAAAATTCGTGGACGTGAAACGCGAGAGGTTCCATTGCTTACGACATACATCTCTTGATTTTTCGCCGATAGGTCATTCAAAAGCTCGTCAGCATGGCTCATTAACTCGTGACCTTGCGACAAATAAAGCTGATATTCTTCATCTACTGCCACAGGATTAAAACGCTCAGACACATTCAAAGCGTGGAAAGTACGCTCAAAGCGCGTTCCCAGCAATTCTTCACGCGAAATTTCACCCAATTCATGGCTTCGCCAAAGGGCTTTGTTTTCCCGTGAATAAATCGCCCGAGTTGCAGCAGTGTCTGGGATCTGATAATGCTCAAAAATTTTTCCTAAAGCTTCGTATTCAGCCTTGTCAAAATCCAGCAGAGTGTTGTCAATATCAAAAAGTAGTACGGTCATTCTTCTTCCTTTGCTCAGTTTATTCCTTATATTATAGCAAACTTTAGCTGATTCCCCCGCAAAGAAGACTGGAATTAAGCGCTCAATGTCTGAAATGACGCAAACCAGTGAAGACCATCGCAATGCCGTATTTATCACAGGCATCAATCACTTCTTGATCACGTACAGAGCCACCTGGTTGGACAATGGCCTTGATGCCTGCCTTAGCAATCTCATCGATATTGTCGGCAAAAGGAAAGAATGCATCTGAGCCAAGCACTGAATTTTCTTGCATTTCTGGTGATTTTTCGGCTGCTGCTTCGAGTGCAATCTTGACAGAACCAACACGATTGGTTTGACCAGGTCCAACTCCGAGCGTTTGGTGACTATTGGTCACAATGATTCCGTTTGATTTGACAAACTTGACTGCTTTCCAAGCAAATTTCAAGGCGGTCATTTGGTCTTCGGTGGGGCTTACTTTGGTTGCAGTCGTCCATTCTTCTGGATGTTCAGTGATGACATCTTGATTTTGAACCAGCAGACCGCCGAGGACACCAGTCACAAGTGGTTCGATTTTAGAATGCTCTTTTTCTGAGAAATCAACGGTGAGCAAACGAATGTTTTTCTTTTTGCTAAGGACTTCTAGCGCTTCTGTGCTATAACTTGGGGCAATGATGATTTCTAGAAAAATTTTACTCATTTTTTGAGCGGTCGCCAGATTGACTTCTCGATTTAAGACGATAATGCCACCAAAAATGGAGACAGGGTCTGCTTCATAAGCATAGTCCCAAGCCTGCTCAATATCTGCCGCCGTCCCAATGCCACATGGATTCATATGTTTGAGCGCAACTACCGTTGGTGCATCGAAATCACGAGCAATTTGCAAGGCAGCATCAGCGTCACGAACATTATTATAGCTCAACGCTTTTCCGTGAAGCTGCTGACTTTGGGCAATCGAGTACTGAGTTGGCAAGCCAGATTCGTAAAAATCAGCGCTTTGTTGTGGATTTTCACCATAGCGCATCCCTTGTTTTAATTCGTAAGTCAGGGTCAATTTTTCTGGTTTTTCATCTTCTACTGGAAATTCTGATGTCAAATATTGTGCAATCAGTGCGTCATAGCTTGCCGTGTGACGAAAAACTTTCGCTGCTAATTGCTGACGAAAAGCTAGACTTGTTTCGCCATTTTCTGCCAGTTGCGTCAGCACTTTTTCATAATCTGATGGATCACAAACAACAGTTACTGCAGCATGATTTTTAGCGGCTGAGCGCAACATTGAAGGGCCACCAATATCAATTTTTTCAATCATTTCAGCCTGGTTGCCCCCAGCGAGCAGGGTTTCTTTGAAGGGATACAAGTTGACCACCACCAAATCAATCGGCTGAATGCCATGTTCTTTCATTGCTTCTTGATGCGTTGGCAAATCACGTCGTCCCAGCAAAGCGCCATGAATCAAAGGGTGGAGCGTTTTTACTCGTCCATCCATCATTTCTGGAAAACCAGTCACTTCATCAATGGCAATATTCGGAATCTCAGCTTGGTCTAAGCTGGCTTTTGTCCCGCCAGTAGAGATGATTTCCCAGCCTAATTCATGAATTTTTTGAGCCAATTCAACAATTCCTGTTTTATCTGAAACACTGATAAGCGCACGTTTTGACATAAGTTCCTCCAAAATAACTTACATTTTTACTGACCTATTCGTCAGCATTTTTTCGCCCTGACGGAGCATCCGTCAGTATTTTCTCTTCTCTTTTCATTATAAACTTATTGTTTGGAAATAAAAAGCACTGGTCATCTCACCAGGCTTTTTTTAATTTATTGTTCGGAAATAAGAGTTAGTCTTTAATCAAAAACTCTTGGTTGAAAATTCCAATATAAGGCAATTGACGATAGCGCTCAGCATAATCAATTCCGTAACCCACGATGAAAGCATCTGGCACTTCAAAACCGACATAATCCGCGTCAATATTAACTTTACGACCACTTGGTTTATCCAAAAGTGAAATAATTTTCACAGATTTTGCCTGACGTTCTTGCAGCAAGCCTTTGAGATAAAGCAAAGTATTTCCAGTGTCAATGATGTCCTCAACAATCAAAATATCACGTCCGTGAGCAACTGTTGACAAATCTTTCAAAATCCGAACCTCACCAGACGAAGAAATCCCGTAACCATAGCTAGTCACGTCCATAAAATCAACCTCAGCATCAATTGACAATTCTTTGAGCAAATCAACCGTAAACATGATTGACCCTTTCAAAATACCGACAACCAGTGGATTTTTTCCTTCATAGTCGCGTGAAACGACCTCTGCAAGTTCTTTCACTCGCTCAGCGATTTGTTCTCGTGTAAATAATATTTCTGTTAAATGTGGATGCATTTTTTTCTCCATTTTTTCGCAATATACTTCTATTTTAGTTCATTTCAAGCTCAGCCAAAAGGATTAAATGGACTTTTTGTACTTTTTTGATTGCAACGTTCGGAAATGACAAACGATAAGTGCGATGAACAGTATCCTCTTCAATTTAGCTTATAGTAAATCAAGCTTTCACAAAAGAACCCTCGCATAAAAATAGAAAAAATGCTGACGCAAATTTACGTCAGCAATTTCTCTCATCCAACAGGCGAAAATTTAATTTCCATCAGCATTTTTCTCACTGACGGAAAATTCGTCAGCAATTTTTCTCACTGACGGAAAATCCGTCAGCAATTTTTCTCACTGACGGAAAATCCGTCAGCAATTTTTCTCTCTGACGGAGCATCCGTCAGCAATTTCTCCCGCCAGAAACGCCTTGATTACCCTTGGGTACAGTTCATACTCTGCTTCATGGACTCGCTTTTCATAAATCGCCAAATTTTCAGCAAATTCCACCGAGACTTGAGCGATAATTTTTCCCGTATCCACACCTTCATCAACAAAATGCACCGTCACACCTAAACCTCTATTCGCTGCGTGTGACTCCTCAATCGCGTGCGCAGAACCCGCAAAATCTGGCAGAAGCGAAGGATGAATATTGATGATTTGCCCCTTAAAACCGGCCAAGAAAGTCGGCCCGATAATCTTCATATAGCCCGCAAGCACCACCAAATCAATCTCATAGTCCTGCAAAAGCTCGACCAATTTTGTCTCGTAAGCTGCTTTATTTGCAAATTCTTTCAATTCAAAACTTTTTTGGGCAACCTCTAAAGCCTCCGCCCGTTGTAAGACAAAGGCATCTCGATGATCTGAAAACACCAATTTCACATTGTTCGGAAATTGCTCAGATAGAACTTGAAAATTTGACCCATTTCCCGAAGCAAAAACAGCAATTCTCATTTGATTACAACCGCCTTATCTGTCCGTTCAATCATCTTGCCGATCTCAAAAGCTCCCAGTTCAGCCTTGATGGACTCAGCCACATCTGGTGCCACCGCAAGCACCATTCCGATTCCCATATTGAAAATCTCATACATTTCTTCATGCTTGATTTGCCCATATTTTTCAAGCGCTTGGAAAATCGGTAAAATTGGCCAAGACCCCTCAACCACCTCTGCACAAAGATTTTCGCCAAACATCCGTGGCAGATTTTCATGAAAACCACCACCAGTAATATGTGCAATTCCCTTGATTTTCCCTGCCTTGATCAAAGGCAAAAGTTCGCGTACATAAATCTTTGTCGGTGTCAAAAGTTCCTCGCCCAAAGGACGCCCCAACTCAGGTAACACCTCGTCCAAATCAAAATCCGCAAACACCTTACGCACCAAAGAATAGCCATTCGAATGAATCCCAGAAGAAGCCAAGCCCAGCAAAACATCACCAGCAGCAACGTTTTTCTCCCCATCAATCAATTGAGATTTTTCAGCCACACCCACAGCAAAACCAGCCAAATCATAATCCGCTTCACCATACATAT
This sequence comes from Lactococcus sp. S-13, assembly GCF_004210295.1. Lineage (NCBI taxonomy): Bacteria > Bacillati > Bacillota > Bacilli > Lactobacillales > Streptococcaceae > Lactococcus > Lactococcus kimchii. Next base: position 991,806 of record NZ_SDAK01000001.1, read on the forward strand.
CAGGCATTTCGGCCGTTTCTCCACCAATCAAAGCCGCTCCTGCTTGCAAGCAACCTTCAGCCACACCAGCCACGACTTGCTCCAATTTTTCAGGAATATTTTTCCCTGTGGCAATATAATCCAAAAAATACAACGGCTCTGCCCCAGCCGCGATAATGTCATTCACGCACATGGCCACGCAGTCAATCCCGATTGTATCATGCTTATCAGCAGCAATCGCCAGCATCAACTTCGTTCCCACACCATCTGTCCCGGAAATCAAAACCGGCTCTTTCACATCAAGCACCGAAAGATCGAAACTTCCTCCAAAACCACCAAGCGCACCCATCACACCCAAACGTTCGGTTTTAGCCACGTGTTTTTTAATACGAGCCACCACCTCATATCCTGCTTCCACATCCACACCAGATTTTGCATATGCATTCTCAGACACTGTCATTCTCCAATTTCTTGATTTATTTTCTTCTACTTCCATGTTAAATGATTTTCAAACATAAAAAAAGTTTCAGCAGAAACAACTGAAACTTTTTACGCTTATTGTTCGGAAATAGATTTGATTTCAAAGTCAATCTTATCATCGACAAGTGTTACAATAACTTTTGATTTTGGTGGAATTTTTCCTCCGATAATCAGCTTAGCTAATGGATTTTCGATGACTTTTGCCAAATAACGTTTGAGTGGACGTGCACCATACGCAGGTTCATAGGCATTTTCCGCAATCCAAACTTTTACTTCTTCACTCAACTCAAGTTGAACGTCCATTTCTTCAAGACGATGTGAAAGTTGGCTAGTCATTTTAACGATAATATTCTTGATGTCTTCAAGTGCCAATGGTTTGAAAAGAATGGTATCATCAATCCGGTTTAGAAATTCTGGTTTGAAATGTGCCCGAAGTTGAGCCATCACGTTTTCAGTTGTTTCTTCCGAAATTTCACCATTTTCTCCAACATTATCCAGCAAATATTGCGAACCGACATTTGAAGTCATAATCAACACGGTGTTCTTAAAGTCAACGAGAACACCTTTAGAGTCGGTCAAACGACCGTCATCCAAAACTTGCAACAAGATATTGAAGACATCGGGATGTGCTTTTTCGATTTCATCAAGTAAGATGATGGTATAAGGATTACGACGAACGGCTTCAGTCAATTGGCCTCCTTCATCGTAACCGACATATCCTGGAGGTGCTCCGACTAACCGAGAAACTGAGTGTTTTTCCATATATTCACTCATGTCAATCCGAACCATATGTTCTTCTGAATCGAAGAGATTTTCAGCCAAAGCTTTCGCAAGCTCCGTCTTACCTACCCCAGTTGGCCCGAGGAAGAGGAATGAGCCAAGTGGACGGTTAGGGTCTTGAATGCCTGCACGCGCACGGATAATGGCATCAGATACAGCTTCAACAGCTTCATCTTGTCCGACGACCCTTTGATGCAGTGTTTCTGGTAAGTGAAGTAATTTTTCACGTTCACCTTCAACCAATTTGGTAATCGGAATACCTGTCATCCGTCCAACCACTTCGGCGATTTGTTCTTCAGTGACTGATTCTTGAACTAAGGATAAATCATCTGATTTTGCTTTTTCTTCAATGGCCTTGAGGTCTTTTTCAAGCTCTGGAATTTTACCATAACGCAGAGCGGCTGCTTTTTCTAAGTCGCCTTCGTTTTGAGCTTCTTCCAATTCGTGGCGGGCGTGTTCTAATTCATTTCGTTTTTCAGAAATGTTGCCCACTTCTTTTTTCTCAGCTTCCCATTGCGCTTTGAGTTGATTATTTTCTTCTCGAAGTTCAGCAATTTCACCACGTATAATTTCAAGACGTTTCTTAGAAGCATCATCTCGTTCTTTTTTGAGGGCCGCTTCTTCAATTTCTAATTGCATCAAGCGACGATTGGCTTGGTCAAGTTCAGTTGGCAGGGAATTCATTTCTACACGAATGGTTGCACTGGCTTCATCGACCAAATCAATGGCTTTGTCAGGCAGGAAACGGTCGGTGATGTAGCGATTTGACAGGGTTGCTGCTGCAACAAGAGCATTATCATGAATGGTCACTCCATGGTGGATTTCAAAACGTTCTTTTAGACCACGCAAGATTGAAATCGTATCTTCAACAGTAGGTTCAGTAACCAATACCTTTTGGAAACGACGTTCAAGTGCTTTATCTGTTTCCATGTATTTACGATATTCATCCAAGGTCGTTGCCCCAATCAAATGGAGTTCACCACGTGCAAGCATTGGTTTTAAAAGGTTCCCAGCGTCCATTGAACCTTCTGTTTTACCTGCACCAACAATCGTATGAAGTTCATCAATAAAGAGGATAATTTGTCCATCTGATTTTTTCACTTCATTAAGGACGGCTTTGAGTCGTTCTTCAAATTCACCACGATATTTCGCTCCTGCAATCAGAGCACCCATATCAAGTGAAAAGATTGTTTTATCTTTCAGATTTTCAGGAACGTCTTTTCGGACAATCCTTTGTGCCAATCCTTCGACAATGGCTGTTTTACCAACCCCAGGTTCACCAATAAGAACGGGATTATTTTTTGTTTTACGAGAAAGCACGCGAATGACATCACGAATTTCTTCATCACGTCCGATGACAGGATCTTGTTTACCTGATTTAACTTGAGCAACGAGATCTACCCCATATTTTTCAAGTGCTTTGTATGTTTCTTCTGCATTTTGACTGGTCACTTTATCACCTCCACGTAATTCTTCAATCGCAGCTTGCGCTTGCGCTTTTGTCAGTCCATGATTGACTAAATATTTAGTCAATGGATTTTGCTTGAGCTCAAAGAGGGCAAGGAGAATAATCTCCGTTGAGAGGTATTCATCGCCCATTTTTTGCGCAATTTTGTCTGCTTCAGTAAAGACTTGGAACAAATCTGGACTTAGGTTTTGGCCATAAGTAATATTTGAACCTTCTACTGAATTAATTTTGTCAATTTCTTTTTCAATTAAATTTGTAAAGTCATCTAGGTCAATCCCTAAATCTTTATAAAAGTTCGCCCCAAAACTATTAGGTTGAACAAAAATTCGCCATAAATGTGGAACTTCAATCACTTGGTGATGACGAACTTGCGCAATTTGTTGCGCTGAACCAAGTGCTTCTTGCATCGTTGTTGTCATTTTTTCGATGTCCATAAAAACACCTCATTTCGATTTCATAGTTAGTAGCGATTATTATCTTTTTCTCACTACATTCTAATTATAACGCATTGGTCAGTATTGGTCAAACTTTTTAACTCATTTTTTTGACTTATTTTCCGTAAAAAAATTACTGACAGCGTCGTCAGTAATTTTTTTTAATTGTTGTGTTAATTCACTTGATTTTACTACCTCTCCTTCTCAAGCGAGGGTTACAAATACTTTTAGGAGGAGGTATGAGAAATAACTCAGCACTAGCACGCTACCAAATAGACGTGAAACTTTTTTTGTAAATCGTGACAAGAGATAAATCACTCCGACAATCACAATGATTAAGAGTAAGTCTACTGTCATGTTCTCTTGGATTGAGAAGGGGTGAATCGTTGATGATACTCCCATAACCAGTAAGATATTAAAAATATTACTTCCTACGCAATTTCCAAGGACGATATCTTTTTCATTTTTTCTCATTGCTACAATACTCGTCACAAGTTCTGGGAGAGAGGTAGCTACTGCAACAATCGTCAAGCCGATTATTGTCTCACTTAATCCAAAATTTTTGGCAATTTGAACACTATTTTCAACAGAAAGCTGTCCTCCGATATAGAGTCCTACAAGTGATAAAACACTCAAAAGCCACAACATCGGAACACTTCTGATTTTTTCAGTCGTTGTATATTCAGTAACTTGGTTACCGTCTCCATCGGTATCAATATCTCCTTCGATATCAATAGAAATCTTCATTGATTTTTTAGAATCTAGGACGACATAAACCATAAAGGCAACAAAACCACCCAAAAGAAGCAAGCCATCAAGTCGGGAAAGTTGATTGTCCCAAAGAATCATTGCTGCAAATAATGCTTGGACAAAAATCAGCATTGGAATTTCTTTTTTTATGGCTGAATCGTTCACTACCAATGGAAATACGAGAGCAGACAGACCAACAATCAAAGTCATATTCGCATAAGAGCTCCCGACAACTGTGCCAAGTCCTAGTTCATTTGTTCCGCTGAGAGCTGAAAGGATTCCAACCACTAACTCTGGGGCACTCGTCCCAAAGGCAACTACTGTAATTCCTATCACAAAACTTGAAACGCCATAATTTCTCGCAATTTTTGAACTGGAATCAATCAAAATATCCGCACTTTTAATAACAAGTACCAGCCCAATAATCAATAATATAATTTCCATATTTTCTCCTTCTCCCTTCAGACAACAAAAAAAGGGCAGAAGGCTTCCTAAGAAGCCTCCCACCCTAAAGCTAGATCGTCTTGAAGCAATTTCTTGCTCAACCGGGATAATTTATTATTTATAACTATTATACCATATTTTCTCAAAATTTTACCCAAAATTTAGAAAAAATCATTGATTATCTAGTAATCATGGTCAGCTCTTTAGCCTCTTTTATTTTATCCGGCTCATTAATGGACTTTCTTTTCCTTGGAGGATTTGATGAATTTCTTCGGCAAATACACTACGTTTGATGGGTCTGTATTTTTTTAAGGTGTGAAAGATTGGGAATTTTAGGAGAGCTTTCAAAAGTTGGGCAGCAAAATAACTGCTTTTTCGTGTGGGGTCATAGATAATTCCTGGAAAAACACAGATGAATCTTGATTTTAGGCGTTCTTTTCCATAATTTTCTACTCTTTTTTTGGCATCCATGTAATCCTTCATGAAACCAGGGGCAGCATTGGCAGAGATGAAAAGGCATTGGTTCTTTTCCAAAAGTAGGGTGTCAATTATCTTTTTCGCTGGTTGAATACTGTTTTTTTCATAACTTGTACCTTTAGCTTTATCTGGAAGTAAGATTCCTACCGCATCAATAACCCAGTCTGACTTTCTCAAAATTTTTTGCCAATCGCCTGCTTCATTTAGATCTGCGACATGATAATGTACTGAAGGGACTAAATTTTCTTTTGATTTTCCCCCTCTTGAAATACTATGTAATTCATATTCTTTAAAGGAGACGAGTGTTTTAAAAATTCCTTGTCCTACAAGTCCAGTCCCGCCAACAATAGTAATAATCATTTTCTTGCCCTCACTTGTTTTTATTTCTTATCCTATCATATTTTGACAAAGTGTTTAAAATGATTGGACTGAGAAAGAGGGTAAAATAAAAACTAGAGAAAATACTCTAGTTTTTTATTTTACGCCATTTTTTGCCAAAGACTCTAGATAATCTTTTTCATAATCGTAGAGTGGCGTTGGATATTCGCCGTCAAAATAAGAGAGACAGAGCTTGTCGTGCCCGATAGCTTCGATAAGTCCCGCTTGGCTGAGGTAAGTCAGACTGTCTGCTCCGATAATCGTTTTGATTTCATTTGTCGTGTGGCTGGCTGCGATGAGTTCGTCACGGTCTTGAATGTCAATGCCATAAAAGCAAGGATATTTGAGGGCGGGACTGGCGATGGCCACATGAACCTCGGCTGCGCCTGCGTCTTTGAGGAGTTTGACAATGCGACGACTGGTTGTCCCACGCACAATACTATCATCCACCATAATGACACGTTTGCCTTCTACAACACCTCGAACAGCACTCAATTTCATGCGAACGCCTTGTTCACGAAGTTCTTGAGTCGGTTGAATGAAGGTTCTTGCCACATACTGATTTTTAATCAGGCCCATTTCGTAAGGCAAGCCAGATGCTTCAGCGTAGCCTGAAGCAGCACTGAGTGAGGAATTAGGGACACCGATGACAATATCAGCATCAATTTGGGCTTCTTGGGCTAAAATTTTTCCTGAACGTTTTCTGGCAGTATGAACATTAACTCCAGCGATATTGCTGTCAGGACGGGCAAAATAGATGTATTCCATTGAACAAATGGTCATGTTGGTGCTGTCCGTAAATTGGTCCACATGAATGCCGTCGTCATTAATTTCAATGATTTCACCGGGTTGAACATCTTGAATCCAAGTCGCACCAACGACATCAAAAGCACAGGTTTCTGAGGCCACAACGAGCGCTCCGTTGCTCATTTTACCGATGGAGAGTGGCCGAAAGCCATTAGGGTCAAGGGCTGCCACAATTGAATTTTCAGTCATAATGAGATAGGCAAAGCCACCTTTGACCGTATTGAGCGCTTCTTTGACTCTGCCCATAAATTCTGGATGATGACTCCGACGAATCAGGTGCATGAGGATTTCCGTGTCTGAATTACTGGAGAAGATTGCGCCAGATTTTTCAAGTTCACAACGCAATGATTGGGCGTTGGTTAAATTTCCATTATGGGCAAGCCCAAGTGCTCCGTCATGAAATTCAAAGTGGAAAGGCTGAATATTGTTGATATTTGCTGAACCAGCCGTGGCATAACGGACGTGACCAATGGCTGACGAGCCTGTCAGTTCTTCCAAATCTTTTTCGTCACGGAAAACTTCTGTGACTAGACCCAGACCACGATGACGATTGAGTTTGCCATTATTATTGACCAAAATCCCTGCGCCTTCTTGCCCGCGATGTTGGAGCGCATGAAGTCCAAAATAGGTCAGGCGAGCGGCATCAGGATGTCCCCAAACACCGAAAAGTCCACATTCTTCATTTAAACTCTTCGCTTCAAACCGCGACCAGTCGCGGAGCTCATCGGCTTCAGCTTGATTCAAACTTTTTTTCTCAAAATGCGCCCAGTTTTCTTGGCTAAAAGTCGTGCTTGTCATTTCATCAGACATGGGAGGGCTCCTTCGTAAATGCTTGCGGCGTCGTCAGTAGCAATGGTCAGGTCATTAATTTTAATGACGGCGTCGTCAGTAACTTTTCCGATGATTTTGGCGCTGACCGAACTTTCCGTCAGTAATTTTTCAAAAGCTGCTTGATTTTCTGGCGAAATTGAGAGGACAAAGCGACCTTGCGTTTCTGAGAAGAGTTGGGCATTGGTTAAATTAACTTTTACATCAACGCCAAGTCCGTTTGCAAAGGCAGATTCGGCAAGTGCTACCGCCAAGCCGCCTTCTGCCAAGTCATGTGCTGAGCTGACCAATCCGTCAGTAATGGCTTTTAAAACAAAGTCTTGATTGACTTTTTCAGTTTCTAAATCAAAATCAATGGTGCCAGAAATTTCGCCTGTCAGCATTTTTTGAAGTTCCGAACCTGAAAAATCATCAAAGGTCTGACCGACTAGTACAATCAAATCACCCGCTTTTTTAAATTCTTGAGTCGTAATATTTTTCACATCCTCAATCAAACCAACCATGCCAATCATCGGCGTTGGCAAAATCGCAGAACCGTTGGTTTCATTGTAAAGACTAACATTTCCTGAAATAACTGGTGTATCAAGGGCCAAACATGAACGTGAAATTCCGTCGGCCGCCGTTGTTAATTCCCAAAATTGTTCTGGTTTTTCCGGATTTCCAAAGTTCAAACAGTCAGTAATCGCGAGCGGTTTTCCGCCAGAAGCCACGATATTACGAGCTGCTTCGGCAACCGCGATAGCGCCACCTTTCTCCGGATCAAGATAGAGATAGCGGGCGTTACAGTCCGTTGTCATCGCAAGTGCTTTGTTCGTGCCACGCACGCGTAAAACTGCGCTATCTGAGCCTGGTGCGACAACAGTGTTGGTCATCACGCGCGAATCATAAGTTTCATAAATTGATTTCTTGCTGGCAATGGTTGGTTGCGCCAAAAGTTTTTTGAAAATTTCACTGACCGCGCTGTCAGTAATTTCTGGAAGATATTTCTCGCTGTCAGCAAATTTTTGAATGCGCTCAGGAACTTTTGCTTCACGGTAATAAGTCGGGGCATCTTCCGCCAATGAATCAACTGGAACATGAGCAACCATTTGCCCTTTATGATAAAGCGTATAAAAGCCATCATCAGTCACTTGCCCAATATTGACCGCATCAAGGTCGTATTTTTTAAATAAATCAATAATTTCTTGTTCATGTCCTTTTTTGACACAAAGCACCATACGCTCTTGAGACTCAGACAACATCATTTCATAAGGAATCATTTCTGTTTCACGCTGAGGCACATTATCCAAGTTAAGACGCAGACCTGACCCAGCTTTTGAAGCCATTTCTGATGTAGATGAAACCAATCCAGCTGCTCCCATATCTTGAATTCCGACTAAAATATCGCCATGATTTTGGATGACTTCAATACAAGCTTCAAGCAATAATTTTTCCATAAATGGATCACCGACTTGAACCGCTGAACGTTGTGTTTCTGAACCAGAACCAAATTCTTTAGAAGCAAAAGAGGCCCCATGAATGCCGTCACGTCCTGTTTTCGCTCCGACATAAAAAATAGAATTTCCCACACCTTTAGCTTGTCCTTTTTGTATGTGTTTATGTTCAATCAAACCCACACACATGACGTTCACCAAAGGATTTCCAGCGTATGATTCATCAAAAGCTACTTCGCCACCAACCGTCGGAATGCCGATACAGTTACCATATCCCGCAATCCCGGCTGTCACTTGGTCAACAATATGACGGGTTTTACCATTGTCAATTGGGCCAAAACGTAGGCTATCCAAAATGGCAATGGGACGAGCTCCCATTGAAAAAATATCACGAATAATCCCACCAGAACCTGTCGCTGCACCTTCATAAGGTTCAACGTAGGACGGATGATTATGAGATTCAGCTTTGAAAACAACCGCCAAATCATCACCAATATCCACAACCCCAGCTCCTTCACCAGGCCCCATCAAGACTTGTGGACCAGTCGTCGGGAATTTTTTTAAGACCGGTTTTGAATTTTTGTAGCAGCAATGTTCTGACCACATCACGGCATACATCCCAGTTTCCGTAAAGTTTGGCAAACGGCCATCAAGAATCTCATCCTTGATTTTCAAATATTCTTCATCCGTCAGTCCCCACTCACGGTAAATTTTGCTTTCTTGAATCTGTTCTGGTGACATCTCCAAAGTCATGTTTTTCTCCTATAAGATTTTAAAAGTGTAGAAATTCATTTCAATTCCTAGCGCTTCACGTCAAAAACGCCGCTGATTGTGCTTTTGGCGCTTATAATCATTTACGTCAGCATTTTCTCTACTTACCAAACTGCTTGAGACTTTACGTCAGTAAATTCTCTCATTCTCAACAGCTGTAACAAAGTTTTTTAAGACTGAAGCAAAGAGTTGTTTGCCGTCAGCGCCACCAAGCAGTTCTTCCATGGCCCGCTCAGGGTGAGGCATCATGCCCAGCACGTTTCCTTCCTTATTGACAATTCCAGCAATATTTTCAACTGATCCATTCGGATTTTCGTCAGCATAAGTGAAGACAATTTGCCCGTTTGCTTTGAGTTCGGCAAGCGTTGCTTCGTCAGCCACATATTGCCCTTCACCGTGAGCGATTGGCAAATGAATGATTTCATCTTTGCTGTATTCAGTCGTAAAATTGGTTTGATGATTTTCAACCTTAAGGGCCTGCCATTTGGATACGAATTTCAAACCGTCGTTGCGAATTAACACCCCTGGCAAAAGACCAGATTCAACCAAAATTTGAAATCCATTGCAAGTGCCAAAAACAGGTTTCCCTTCTTTAGCCAAACGTTTGATTTCCGGCATGATATTGGCAAATGACGCAATGGCGCCGCAGCGCAAATAGTCGCCGTAAGAAAAACCGCCGGGAATCAATACTCCATCGAACCCCGCAAGCGACTTTTCATTATGCCAGACAAACTCAGCTTCTGCTCCCATGACATCGCGAATGGCCCAGAGCAAATCAAAATCACAATTTGACCCAGGAAATTGAATGACTGCAAATTTCATCAGTTGACTCCTTCGCTTTGTTCATCCAAAATTTCTACGGTGTAAGTTTCCATATTTGGATTGGCCAGCAATTCATTGGCAATTTCAGTCGCTTTTGTTTTTGCACTTTCTCTTTCTTCAGCAAACTCAAAGTCAAAAAATTTGCCAACGCTGAGTTCTGATACTTCAGCATCACTCATTTTTTTCACCGCTGCTTTAATCGCTTGGGCTTGAGGGTCGAGAATTGAGGCTTTATAAGCCACGTAAACACGTACTTTAGTCATTTTTTACAATATCCTATCTCTCTATTTTGTTTTTTCGAGCAAACTCAAAACTTCAGTATAAGTTTCAATCAAATCGCCAATATTACGTCGGAAAACATCTTTGTCCATGTGTTTTCCGTCAGCAGACCAAAGTCTTGATGTATCAGGGGAAATTTCGTCAGCCAGAATAATAGTTCCGTCAGCAAGTCTGCCAAATTCAAGCTTGAAATCCACTAAAGTTAAGCCAATTTCCGCCCAAATTTTTTGTAAAATGCTGTTAATTTTTCGTGTTTCAGTTTTCAAAAACTCAATTTCATCATCTGTCGCAATGTTCAGGAATTTAACGTGTTCATCATTGATAAATGGATCGTCCAAAGCGTCGTCTTTGTAGTAAAATTCAACAATTGGCTCTGATAAGACCATTCCTTCTTCAAGACCAAAACGTTTGGCAAATGATCCTGCTACCACATTTCTCAAAACGACTTCCAGTGGAATAATTGAAACTTTTTGATTCAATTGTTCGGTTTTTGATAGTTTTTTAATAAAATGAGTCTTTAAACCTTCAGCATTTAATTTTTCAAAAATTACTGATGTAATTTGATTATTTAAAGCACCTTTGCCGACAATTTGTTCCTTACGCGCGCCATTGAGCGCTGTCGCTTGGTCACAATATTCAACCCAAAGCATCTCTGAATCAGTTGTTTTATAGAGTTTTTTCGCTTTACCCTCGTAAAGTAAGCCCGTTTTTTCCACAATAGCCTCCGTCCATTTAAGGATTTCTTTATGCTTTAATTCTAATCTACTCCAGCAAATAAAAAAAGCTCTAGCTATAAAAACAAGAACTTTTCTTTTCTATCGTTCGGTTTTACTGAATGTTCGGAAATTCCAATTGCTTTTCCAGATAAAAGACTTCCTTTCCCTGCTCATAGGCATAATTTATCTCATATTGGGTAGTTTCACCAATATAGCCCCCAAGTTGACAACAAAAATGGCGTCAGAACAATCAATTCTTTTAAGATGCGCCTGCCTCAAACGAGCAATTTCAAACGCACGATAAGCCGCAGGATTTTTCGTGGGGTAGACGATGCTTAAGACGCAAGCTCCAGCTAGTTCCAAGCGCTCTGCTTGACGCTTTAGCTCTTCTACAAAGCGCAAACTGCCACAAATCGTAATGATTTTCATCACCAGCCTCCTTTTTATTTGACGTCATTATACTCCTTTAGCCCATTTCTGTCAATTTTCACTTATCTTTTAAGCCAAAACAATAGAGAAAATGCTGACGTAAATTTGCGTCAGCATTTTCTCTACTTAATTCAGGATTTACGTTATTTTTTCTTTTTCCCTTTTTTCATTTTTTTCTGAGCGCGTTTCATGGCTTGTTTCATGGCAAATTCAGTTGCTTTTCCTTTAAGCCCTCCACCAAACATTGAGGACATATCAGGCATCCCATTTCCAGCACCGCCCATCATGCTTGACAAATCACCCAACTGGCTCATATCAGGCATCCCGGTAGGCATTTGTCCTTTTGGTAAATTAGGCATTTTTTGCCCACCCATCATTTTTTGCATCATTGCATTCATATCGCCATTCATCATGCCTTGCATCATTTCTTTAGACTGATTAAATTGCTTAATGAATTTATTGACCTCAATGAAACTATTCCCTGAACCAGTCGCAATACGGCGACGACGAGCTGGAGACAATTCAGCCTCTAAGTGACGCTCAGCTGGTGTCATTGACAACACTATGGCGCGTTTTCTTGCAATATCTTTCGGATCAACCTTGACTTTATCAAGTCCAGGCATTTGTGACATCCCTGGAATCATTTTCATGATTTCTTCCATTGGTCCCATATTTGTCACTTGATCAAGCTGTTCCACGAAATCCTCGTAGTCAAAACGGTTTTCCGCCATTTTTTCCGCTAATTTGATGGATTGCTCTTCATCATAATTGGCTTGAGCTTTCTCAATCAGGGTAAGCATATCCCCCATGCCCAAAATCCGCGAGCTCATCCGATCAGGATAGAAAATTTCTAAATCCGTTAATTTTTCGCCCGTCCCAGTAAATTTAATTGGTTTACCAGTAATCTCTCGAATCGAAAGCGCAGCACCACCACGAGTATCCCCATCAAGTTTGGTGATAATAACCCCCGTGATATCAAGTTTTTCATCGAAAGTCTTCGCCACTTGCGCAGCCACTTGACCTGTCATTGCATCAACAACCAGCAAGATTTCTGTTGGTTCTGCCAACGCTTTGATTTCACGCAGTTCGTTCATCAAAGTGTCGTCGATTTCCAAGCGTCCAGCCGTGTCAATCAAGACATAGTCTTTACGTTCCTCACGTGCTTTAGCCAATCCATTACGGACAATATCAACAGGATTTGCTGCTGTTCCCTCATCATAAACTGGAATTTCAAGCTGGCTCCCCAGTGTTTTGAGTTGATCAATGGCCGCTGGGCGATAAACATCGGCTGCAATCATCAAAGGACGCGCTTCTTGTTCTTCTTTGAGTTTCTTGGCAAGTTTACCAGCAAAAGTTGTTTTACCAGCCCCTTGTAGCCCCACCATCATGATAATTGTTGGAATTTTTGGCGATTTGAGTAATTCAGCCTCACCACCGCCCAAAATTGCCGTCAATTCCTCATCAACAATTTTGATGATTTGTTGCGCAGGGTTGAGCGCTTCAGAAACCTCTACACCAACCGCACGTTCACGAATCGCTTTAATAAATTTCTTAACAACAGGCAAAGCAACGTCGGCCTCAAGCAAGGCAACCCGAATTTCCTTGGTGATTTCTGTAACATCAGCCTCTGTAATTTTTTTCTTTCCTCGTAAATTTTTAAAAACGTTTTGCAAACGTTCAGTCAAATTTTCAAATGCCATTTCGGATTTTTCCTTTCAAATTCTTCCTCATAAAATCTCGGATGCTTTTATATCCCGATTTGTAGGACTACTTTTCTCAATTATTTTTTAAATTCACCACGATTTGTGAGCTAAGTTTCTAATTTTAATTTAATTTTGTAGGAGGTTTTATGAAATCCATCCTACCACTACTTTTTATCTCATCAAATAATATTCAACTTAGACTCTCTTCTCCATTAACTATAAAAAGGAGTAAACAGATACTCCTATTTTACCATTTTATAAGCTATTTTGCCTAGCTTGAATGCTAGGTTGCCAAGTTTTATCAAAGTTGAAATTGACTCAGAAAAATAACACCTTAAAGAAAAATTTAATAAAATCATTTTCCTTTGAGGTGTTAAAAATTTTTAAATGATTGGTGGTGTTCCTTCCGTGTTCCCCACAATTGCATCAATTTGAACAAGCGCATCCAAAGGAAGTTCACTTACGCCAAGGACGCGACGAGCTGGTGTGCCCGCAGGGAAAAATTGAGCATAAACTTCATCAATTACTGGAAGATCGGCCATATTTTTAAGGTAAATATTGACTTTGACAATGTCTTCCAACGCATGATCAATGCTTTCAACAATCGCTTTGATATGTTCAAGAATTTGTTTCGTTTGCTCTTTTGCTCCACCTGATACAAGCTTCCCTGTCTCAAGATCAATAGGAAGTTGAGCAGATAAATGATTGTAATGAGAGAAAGCCACAGTTTGTGTCGAAAGCGCTGAGATTGGCGCTTGGTCTGTATTGTTAGCTTCAATAATGAGTCCGTGTCTATCTTCAATCGCTTGTGGTGGCGTTCCATCACCATGAGAAACTACAGCTTCGATTTGAACAGACGCACCCATTTCCAAATTGGCAACTTGCACAGTAGTTCGAGCAGGAAGATAGTTCACCGCACGTGCAATTCCTGAGTCAGGGAAGAAGCTACGATAAACTTCATCTACAACTTCCATATCTGCAAGATTTTTTACAAAAATATTGATTTTTACAATGTCGTCAAATGGTACATCAATGCTTGTCAGGATTGCTTTAATATTTTTCAAAGCTTGCACCGTTTCAGCTTTCACACCACCTTCCACCACTCGTCCCGTGATAGGATCCACTCCGATTTGTGCAGAGAGGTTGTTGTAATGTGAAAATGCCACAGTTTGACTCGCTAAAGGAGAAACTGGCGCCCTAAGAGTGTTATTAGTCAATTTGATCAAATCGCCGGCTTGTGGAGCATTAGGAATTGTCCCAACACCGTTTGTAATCAGTGCGTCGACAGAAATTAAAGCACCCATTGGCAAGTCTGCCACGGCAACTACCGTACGAGTAGGCAAGTAAGTTGGGAAAAATGATTTATAAACTGCGTCAACGCGAGCCATGTCCTGAATATCTTTAACAAAGATAGAAATACGGACAACATCATCCATCAAGTGGTCTGTACTTTCAACAATAGCTTGAATATTGGCAAAACACTGCTGAGCTTGTTCAACAATGCCTCCAACAATCAGTTGTCCTGTTTCAGGAATAATAGGTAGCTGCGCTGAAAGGTTATTGTAGTGTGAGAAGGCTACGGTTTGTGAAGAAATTCCTTTTGCCACTGGGGCTTGTTCCGTATTTCTTGCTAGCACTGCGTTCAGATCGCTCATTTTGGTGATCTCCTTAGGATATTTTATTTTTTCACTCCCCTTATCAAAACACAAAGGAAGCGGTTACACGAGAGTTATTATAGCATAATTTAATATTTTTACAAAACAATTATTCAATTTCCTCTAAAATAAATGAGATTTTAATTAGATAAAAATTACAAAAATGACCGTTTCATAATTTTTTTCACATTAATTATCGGTCAGAAAAAATCTAAAATTTCCCTTTTTTATTTTTAAAAGATAGCTTCAACCGTTTTAAAATCGCTCATTTGAACAACTTAAGCTCAAGGTAATAACTCAATAGCTAGAAATAAATTTAAAAATTTCAACTCAATTTTAGATTTGCCTTCTCCCTTCTTTCTCATTATTCAAATGGCATTCATAAAGTATATAAAAGCCGTGGTTATCACTTTTTTAGTAGAAAATTAGCTTTAATTTATATCTTAATTTTCTAATTTTATTTTTACAATTATTTCATTATAATATTCTTTTCAAAAAAGTGAGCCGCTTACAGCTCGGCGTGTCAAAAATTATTTTTTGTTCCTCCTTGTTGAAGATCTAAGTCGCAGCAACAAAGCTATTAAAACGAGACTAGGAACGAGTAAAACTAAATTTATTTTCGCTCTTGAATGTTGCAAGCCTGTTGATTTTTGCTGAGAATCTGGATTGAATAAGTCAGTGGGTTTGGAGTTGGCAAGCTGAAAAAGCTTCGTGCCTATTGGAGTTAATGGCACAAAATTAGCTGGTTCTGCTGTATTTCCAATCTTTTTTTCATCGGTATCGGCCTTTACGGTACTTTTTTGAGTCGAACTTTCTCCTTTTTCACTGACGAAATTTTCGTCAGCATTTTCTCTAGTGGCTTTAACTACTATTGCAGGCACTGCTCCAGCTGGCAACGGAAGATTCAGCACTTTTAGCTTATCTTTCACCAGAGATTTTACTGACGGAATTTTCGTCAGTAAAATCTCCAATCCATCGGCATTCTCTTCCGGTTGTTGGTCAACGTGATTTAATTTTTCTGTTGCTATGGCTGAATCCGTCAGTAAATTTTTGTCTGCTAAGTCGTTTTTTGCATGATATCTTCCTCCAGTTTCAATCTTTGAAGTAGTCAAATTCTTCATTTTGGCATTTGGAGCAGGATAATTCACATCAGACAAGTTCTCTAATACTTTTTTATCTGTTTGGCTTGTCGACTCCAAATTTAATGAACCAATTGAATTTTTTGCATCAGCCGCTTGCTCTGGAGGGATTATTTGTTCTTCCTTTTGTTTGAATTCACCTTGTTGCGTTGCCAAGCGTGGTTGACTAATCTCCGACATCCGATTTCCCGCTTGCGTGTCTAACACATCTGTGAACGTTTCTAAAATTCCTTCTCCTACTTCCTTTGGAATAATTCCCGCATAATTCTCATCCGATTCGACCGGCTTTTTTAATTCCTGAGTGCCAGCAGCAGGATCTAAATTATTTTGATCAATCGCCGTATCCCCCACACTTTCAGCTACAGAAACACCCATTTCTAAAGTCAAATCTCCTACTAAGCTTTGTTTCTCATCTTGCTTAATCATCTCCCCTATAGAAGCTTGCGCGCCCTCTTTTGGCAGAGTATTCTCCTTATCCAAATCTGACCCTTCAGAAGCATTCAGCCCCCCTAAAGAATCGGGCGTTACTTCTGATTGTTGTGTGGCTGCATTATTGACCAAATCCAAATCAGTTTTATTTTCGCTCATCGAAGCGCCCTCAAAGCCCAGCACTTCATTTTGCTGCTGCGAATCACTATTCTCTTTCAAATTCAAATCGGATTGAGCACTCCCTAAGCTTGCAGGAGTTGTCGTCTCTTCTTGTTGCGCTAGTTGAGGCGTATCGTCTAAATCTGATTCAGTTTGATCTCCTATAGAACCATCCGTTTTCACTGAAGAATCAGTTGCAGAAGCTTGCACCTCTCCCCCAGTATCTAAAACTGAAACGTCATCTTGAGGCGCTTCAGAACTCGCTAAATCGCTCGGCACTGACGCAGAAGTTTCCGTAGAATCTTGTGCCTGCGTTTCACCAGTCTCCTCCAGACTATTTTGAATCGTTTTAGAACTAATTTGGATATTGTCAGCATTGCTTGCAGAAGCCTGCCCCTCACCCTCAGTATCTAAAGTTGAAGTATCATCTTGGGACGCCTCAGAACTCGGCAAATCGTTCGGAGCTGATACAGAAGTTTCCGTAGACTCCTGCTGCGGCGCTTCACCAGTCTCCTGCACACCCTCTTGAGCCGTTGGTGAAGATTCTTCCTCTTCAGAAGAACTTGTTTCAGAATTTTGTCCTTCTGGAGTATTCAAACTAGAATCCTCATCCTGTCCCTCCCAACTTTTTTTCAAACTTCCATCTGCTAAAACTTCAACTGTCCGCAAACCACTTGTCGGCATATCAGCAAGCTGTTGATAAAGTAAACTACTTTTATTCAACGCATCATCAGCCAAAGTGACTCCCGTCCCTAAAGCTAAAAATTGCACTGGGCTACCCGAAAAGGCGGCTGAGCCAACCACTGTCTGTGCCTCAGGCGCAAACGAAATACGTGTCAATTGATTATTCTGGAAAGCTTTGCTCATGACATCCGTGACCTGAGCACTAAAAGAAACTTCTGCCAACGCGTTATTAGAAAACGCTCGTGTCGCAATTTTCACGACTGAATCAGGCAATACAATACTTGTCAGGGCATTCCCAGCAAAGGCATCGGTTTTTATATTTTGGACTTTCTCTCCCAAAATAACCTCTGTCAGCGCTTTTTTATAAAAATCCGGAAAGGCCGATGTTGTCTGAAAGGCGCTCGTGTTTATATCCACAACATTATTACCAATCACCACCGAATGAATCCCAGTATTTGAAAAAGCATAAGCTCCAACAGACGTGACTGCGTAATTCACCCCATTACAAGTAATTTCATCAGGAATAACCACGTCGCTCCCCGCTGTACCAGAAAAACCACTTACCTCTGCGGTCAAATTTGTGGAATCTAAACTATACGTCAATTGCCCTTGGTCTTGAAAGGTAGGCTTGACCGTTGCCGCCTCCACTCTCACTTTCGTCAGTACTTTCGGACTCGTCAGATACACCGGACTCCCCATAACCGTCAAGACACCAGCTGTCAAAACAACTCTTGTAATTGTAAATTTTTGCATAAAAAAACCTCCTGACTTTCTATACGAAAATCAGGAGCTTTTGTAACACTTATTTTTTATTATTGTTATTTTTTTTACCATAACGTCTGTTCAAATCTTGCGGTTGGCGCGCTTCCATTACAACAGGCAAGATAACTGGTTTACGTTTTGTTTGGTCATAAAGGAATTTGCCCAGCGCATCACGAATACTTCCTTTGATGTCTGCCCATTCAAATTCTTTACCAGCTAAATATTTCTCTACTGTTTCATTAACCACTTCACCTGCTTCACGCATCAAATCACGAGAAGTTTTCACATAAACGAAGCCTCGCGTATGAACACGAGATTTGCTGACAATCTTACGTTCAGTTTTTGAAATTGTGATTACAGCAATAAAAATCCCATCTTCCGATAAAACTTTACGATCTCGTAAAACAACAGAACCAATATCGCCAACACCAGAACCATCAATCATAACATTTTCAGCTTGAATAACTCCTGCTGGTACCATCTCACCTTTTTCAAAGCTCACCATTTCACCACGTTTAGCAATGAAAATATGCTCAGGCAAAATCCCCATTTCCATCGCTAAATTAGCATGGGCGCTAAGTTCACGATACTCACCTTGAATAGGAATCAAATTTTTAGGGCGTAAAATATCAATCAAAAATTGCAAATCACGCGCATTCGCATGACCAGAAATTTTCAGGTCGGAAGCTAGCATTTTCATCACACCGCCAGCTTTATAAATATCATTTTCAATCCGCGCAATTGTCGTTTCATAAGATACCGAAGGGCTTGTGACTGCGAGAACAAGATCTCCGTCTTTGATTTTGACGTGTTTATGACGACGATGAGCCATATCACCCAAAGCTTTGAGTGGCTCACCCATCCGACCAGTTTCTAAAATCACCAGCTCATTATCAGCAAATTTCTTAATTTCCGCTGGCTTGATAATAGATTTCTTATCAACAATTTTCAATTTTTTCAGGCGAGTCGCTGTTTCGATGATTTGATCCATATCTTCGCCAGTAAAAGCAACCCGACGCCCAAGTTTAATTGCCGCATCAATCGTTTGCTGAATACGTCCCAAATTCCCAGCATTACAAGCAATGATCACACGACCTTCGCTATCATTGATATGGTCATAAATTTTGTCATAAATTTCATGCTCACTCGCTGATTGCAATGTTGACAAAGCATTTGGCGAAGACGAAAGAAGAGCCAACACATTGCTGCTTCCAATCTCAGCCAAACGACGCATATTTGTACGATAACCATTGGCAACCGCTGGATCGAAACGGAAGTCTCCTGTATAAACAATATTTCCAGAATCAGTTCCAATAACAATCCCCAAACTTTCTGGAATCGTATGTGTTGTTGAAAAGAATGAGATTACTGCCTTACCGAAATCAATCTCTGTATCTTCTGTCACAACATGAAAATCATTGAATTTGCGACTATCACCATAATTTTTAACATTGATTTTTGCTAACTCAATCGTCAATTCTGAGCCAAAGACAGGAACCTTCAACTCTGAGACAATATAAGGTAAAGCACCGATTGAATCAGCGTGTCCATGTGTCAAGAAAATTCCAGCTACACGATCAGCATTTTCTGAGAGATATGTAATATCAGGAATGACAAAGTCAACTCCAAGTTGATCCATTTCAGCGTATTTCAGACCAGCATCAAGCACAAAAATCTGCTCCTCAACTTCAACCAAATACATATTTTTACCAAACTCACGTACGCCACCCAAAGGAGCGATTTTAATATTAGACATAAAAACCTTTCTTATTTAGTGTAATTATTTATTTTTCGATGTAAAAAAGAGCCTGTAAATCCTTGACAACTCGTCAATAAATCACAGTTCTAATTTGGAAATATCCTTGCCATATTCACTCTCGAGAACGGTCGAGTGGGACAAGCAATAAAAGATGATTCACTATTGCAGAATCAAAATAAAAGAGATTAGCATTCCAACCTCTACCGAGAATACACTACTATAATTCTAACCCAAATAGCTCAAAAAATCAAGCGAATGCCAATATATCACAGATTTCATCTCTTCATCAACTAAAAATAAAAAATACCCTAAGGGTATTTCTTATTTCCCAATTTTTTCAATAATTTTAGCTGCTTCTGTCTCGGTGCACGCAACTAAAGGCAGACGCAACGGTCCAACTTCATAACCTTTATGATTAAGCACTGCCTTAATCGGAGCAGGACTTGTCACACTAAAGAGGGCATTGATTTTAGGCAGAATCTGCCGTTGAATTGTCGCCGCTTTTTGGACTGATCCTTCATCAAGTTCCGTGAACATCTCATTGATTTCGTCTCCAAGAATATGACTGGCAACTGAGATAACCCCTTGACCTCCCAAAGCCTTAGCATGAAAAGCCAGCCCGTCTTCCCCTGTGTAAACCAAAAAATCATCTGGGGCATTTTCAATCAAATAAGCCAAATTATCTGTCGTTGTACATTCTTTCACAGCAATAACATTTTCCAACTCGGCTAAGCGCAAAATATTATCTGGTTGGATTTCCGTCACCACTCGTCCTGGAATATTATACAAGATAATTGGTAAATCACTCGCCGTCGCAATCGCTTTAAAGTGCTGATAAATTCCTTCTTGTGAAGGTTTATTGTAGTAGGGAGTTACAGCCAGCCCAGCATCAATATAGCCAAGCTTTGCAACTTCTTTGACAAATTCAATCGAGTCACGTGTATCATTTGTTCCAACCCCTGCAATCAACGGGACGCGCCCTGCAACCAGTTGATTAACTGCAGCAAAGATTTCCAATTCCTCATCGTGCGTTAACGTTGGGGACTCAGCTGTTGTCCCTGCTAAGATTAATCCTTGAGTGTGATGAGCCAATAAATCCTCAATCAACTTTGGAAAAGCAGCAAAATTGATTTCACCATTTTCTTTAAAAGGTGTCACCAAAGCTGTGATAATTTGAGCATTTTTTAATTTTTCAATTGTTTCTTTTGCTGACATTTTATTCTCCTTATAGATGAGCTATTTTTAGCTCTGTCAAAGAGGTCAAAAAACCTCTATTTGTGGCAAAAGAGGTTCTTAAAAGTTCGTCAAAAATGATTTTGATTAGCTCCCCTTTCCCTCTTACCGAGAGAAAGACAGTCTGCAGGATTTAACCATACAGCCCAAGAAAAGTCTTGTGAAAACTTCTCCTTCGGCAAAAAACGCCGCCGTCAGTTTCATTGCGCTCACCGCTCCACTGATTTTTTCGTCTTTGCAACCTCTAATTTTGTTTGATTTATTATAGCATATTTATGCGTTTTTAGCTAATGGTTTTAACGTTTTTCTTGTTTTCTTTAAGCACACTCTGACTAAAATCTTCCAGCGGACGGCGATTGGGCTCATGGATATTTTCTGGAAGGTTTTCCAAATTGAACCATTTAAGCTGTGTCACTTCTTCAAGCTGTGGATGTAGCTCACCGCTAAAATCCTGACAAATGAAATAAGCACCTGGCATATAAACCTTGTCGCCGTTAGGATAGCTCATAAAGCGGTCCTTGCCTGAGTAAACACCCAAAAGCTCAAGTTGACCAGCAGCTAAACCTGTCTCTTCCAGAAGCTCACGACGTGCCGCGTCTTCCAGTTCTTCACCGATTTCAAGACCTCCAGCGTGTAGCGCCCATTTTCCATTATCCTTGCGCTCTTGTAAGAGGACTTTTCCATCACGATAGACAATAACACCTGCCCCAAGATAAATCAATAGCTCGTGCCCTATTTTTTGGCGTATCTCACTGATATAGCTCATCTTTTAATTCCTTTGCGACAAAATCTTTTAATAAACGAGCGTGCATGGAAAAGAGGGGTTCGGGAAGTGGTTTATGAATATCAAACCAACTTAACTCAGCAACCTCTTCTTGTTGCGCCTTTAATTCTCCTGAAAAATCGCGACAAACATAGACAATTGTTGGAAAATAGATTTCATCGCCATTCGGATAGGTCAAAAAGCTATCTTCTCCTGAATAAGTACCAAAGAACTCCAGAGAATGAGCGATTAGACCACTTTCTTCAAACAGTTCTCGATGAGCAGCCGCTTCAAAGGATTCACCAACTTCAATGCCTCCCGCATGAATCCCCCAACCAAGTCCATCAGCTCTTTTTTGCAGGAGAATTTTACTTCGTTGTTCGATGATAACTCCACTTCCGACACCGATTAAGAGATCATTTCCTATCTTCTTGCGTATTTCACTCACATAGCTCATTTGAATGTTCTTTCCCTACTTCAACTCGAACTTCAATTCCTTGGTTGGACGCACTAACCCACGTTCATGTAAGCTTTCGGCAATTTGAACAGAATTCCATGCCGCACCTTTGAGCAAATTATCCGAAACACACCACAAATGAATTCCATTTGCAGCGTCCAAATCTTTGCGAATCCGACCAACAAAAGTTTCTCGTTTGCCAACGGCATTGATTGCTTGAGGATAGATTTGATTGGCAACATCATCTTCGAGGACTGCTCCTGGAAATTCAGAAATCAAGCGCTTAACCTCAGAGATATCTGCGATTTTTTCCGTTTCGATATAGATAGACTCTGAGTGACCAATAAGCACTGGAATACGCACACAAGTTGCTGAAACAGCAATTTTATCATCTTCCATGATTTTCTTGGTTTCATGTGTCATCTTCATTTCTTCGTAAGTATAATCATTGTCCGTGAAAACATCAATTTGTGGTAAAGCATTATAAGCAATAGGATAGTGCTTTTTATCTCCTTTTACCGGCAAAATATGTGCCTCTACTGCTGTGGGATCAACACCATCATTCAAAATTTCACGAAGTTCATGATCAGCTTCGTTCATTGCTTGTTGTCCCGCCCCACCAATTGCTTGATAGGTACTAACGATGATCCGTTTCAAACCATAAACACGACGAATCGGTTCTAAAGCAACCATCATTTGAATGGTCGAACAATTAGGACAAGCAATAATTCCATTATGAGCATCAAGAGCCTGCGCATTTACCTCTGGTACGACAAGAGGGACATGAGGATTTTGGCGGAAAAAGCTTGTATTATCAACCACAACCGCTCCTGCTTTTACTGCATAAGGAGCGTACTTTTCAGACACAGATCCACCTGCCGAAAAAAGAGCGATATCTACATTAGCAAACGAATCTTCCGTCAATTCTTCAATGATTAACTCTTGCTCACCAAATTTTACTTTTTTACCTGCTGAACGCTTGCTAGCTAAGGCTTTAACTGATTGAATGGGTAAGCTTGTGTTTGTAAGTTGTTCAAGCATCCGTGTTCCAACAGCACCAGTGGCTCCGACTACTGCAACGTTATATTTTGTCATAATTGTCTATCCTTTTTCAGTAAATTATAATTATTATAACTCTTTTGTCTCTTAAGAGCAAGAAAAAATCTACCAATCGGTAGACTTTTTTTAATTATTTAAACATTAATTTAAAGACTGTTGCGGCAATGATTGCTCCAATAATTGTTGCAACAACAGGAACCCATGCATACCACCATTTTGCATCTTTATCTTTACCAATAATAGATTGAGGCAAGATGCTATAAACAATACGTGGGCCTAGGTCACGAGCGGGATTGAGTGCTGCACCCGTCGGACCGCCAAAAGCTGCTACTAAACCAACAAACATCAAGCCAATTGCTAAAGCACCAACCATTTTAGAAGATGAAGCTCCTGAAACAGAAGCCCAAATCTGACTCACTGTGTCACTTGATGTGACATTTGCTCCTTGTTTTTGAGCATAGTCTGTCATCCATTTGATTGATTCGGCACCAAAGAAATTCGTTGTAAAGCTGAGAATACCAAAAACAAAAACAAACATCCCGATGACTTCATTTACAAAGCCATTAAAAATTGCTTTTCCATGATTTGACTCGCCAGTTACTTCATTTGGAGCATCAAGGGCATTGTTAGTCGCAAAGGCACCCAGTGCAATTGCTCCGTCATTCGTTTTAGCAAAATACTCTTTATAAATAGCTACCACGAGGAGTTGACCAATAACTGCTCCGATCACCTGAGCCAAGACGTATTGAGCAACGTGTGCCCAAGGAAAATAGCCAGCCGTAGCTAAACCAATAGTGATAGCGGGGTTGATGTGTGCACCAGAAACATTTGCAAAAGCCAGAACAGGTACCATAATTGCAATGCCGTAGCCCCAAGCAATTCCAAGAGCGCCAAACCCTTTATTTTTAGAGCCCTTAAGCGTTGCTCCTGCGATTGCACTATTACCAAGAAGTACAAGGAGCATTGTCCCTAAACCTTCAGCAAGATACTTTGTCATCCATGAAACATCCATAATAAATTCCTTTCTTTTTTATAAAATAAACCAAGATGTCAACAGCCTCATTTTATCATATTTTTCTTAATGATTACTAATAATATGAACGGAAAAAATTTTTTACAATTTTCTTATTATTTTTTATCGGTTTTAAAAAACAAAAAGCCCTATTTTAAAAAAATAGGACTTTTAATCAGGCATTTTCATGTGCCAAAGAGGTTCACACACTTTGACAAACACTCATCATTCCTTGACGGAAAACTCAATTTCCCAGTGCTCCTGTGCTTCGAAATTTTGCTAAAAAGCAAAATCATCGACTCATCGCATGAATTTATTATAGCACACTTTGACTTTGGAACAAAGAATGAGCTTGCTTTTTTCTTTTGCTTTAATTCCAACCGCTCAATTTCACTAACAAAATCAGGCTTGCACCAACAACAGCCAATAAAATAAGCGCAAAGCGAATCGTAAATAATCGGGTACCGTTACGCTCATAAGACCTTACAGACTTTGTCCCATGGTAAGTAAACAGAGCAATCCAAGCCAAAATAGTCAAGATGATTTGCACAAAAAGCTGCGCATCCCAAAGATACAGATTTAAAAGCGAACCAATTCCTGCGATTAAAGCAATAAGTACTGCCATTTTTTCTCCTTCGGGCTAGATTCACTCCGCCCCTTCTTTTGAATTCATTATAGCATAAAACCTAATTTTCAAAGCTTACAAAGAAGTAAGTTTTCGCTAGAAAATTCACTGACGGATTAGAGAATTTACTGACGTAAATTTACGTCAGTAAAAAAGAAAGCCCTGAGAGGTACCCAGAGCTTTCTTATCTTTTTAATCCAATGTTTTGTAAACATTTACCACGTTTTCAGCAGTGAAACCATATTCTGGAAGGATAATATTGGCCGGAGCTGATGCTCCCCAAGTATCAACCGTCACTGTTGCGCCGTCAAGACCAATATATTTGGCCCAACCAAAGCTTGTACCCGCTTCAATGCCGACACGTTTACGACAAGATTTTGGCAAGATTTCTTCACGATAGGCCGCTGATTGCTCATCGAAGAGATTCATCGAAGGCATAGAAACCACGCGCACACCAGCACCCAAAGTTTTCTTCGCTTCCAAAGCCAAAGCCACTTCTGAACCTGTGGCGATGAGGATTCCTTCAAGAGCTCCTTCTTCTTTAGAAATGATGTAAGCTCCACGGTTCAGACCTTCTTCAGCCAATTCTGCTGTGCCAGGTAAAACAGGTAGATTTTGACGTGTCAAAACCAACGCGGTTGGACGCGTTTTGCTTGAAGCTGCATGACGCCAAGCTGCAATTACCTCATTGCCATCAGCTGGACGGAAGACGTCCAAATTAGGCATAGAGCGCACTGAAGCCAATTGTTCCACAGGTTCGTGAGTTGGCCCGTCTTCCCCGACAGCAATTGAGTCATGTGTCCAAACATAAGTCACAGGCAGATTTTGGAGAGCCGCCATACGTACGGCAGGAAGCATATAGTTTGAGAAGACAAAGAAAGTTCCGCCATACACACGTGTTCCGCCATGGAGTGCAATACCATTCATGATTGCGCCCATCGCAAACTCACGGACACCAAACCAGATATTACGCCCAGCGTAGTTTTCTGGCATAAAGTCAGACTCAGCTTTTGCCATTGTGTTGTTTGAGGCTGAAAGGTCAGCAGAACCGCCCCAGAAATTTGGCATTTGAGCTGACAATTCTTGAATAGCTTCTTGCGAAGTGACACGGCTCGCTTTGCTTGAATCAAGTTCGTGTTTAGTCAAATCCAAATCTGGCGTTTCATTTTCAAAAGCTTTAACATATTGCTCAGCCAACTCTGGATATTTTTTAGCATAATCTGCAAAAGTATCACGCCAAACTTGTTCCATTGCTTCACCACGGGCTACTAGGGTTTCCGTGAAGCGTTTTGATACTTCTTGTGGCACGCTAAATTCAGGATACTCCCAACCATAAGCTTTCTTGGCAAAATCAACACCTTGTGCTCCCAAAGGCGCTCCGTGAACTGCTGAAGTTCCTTGCTTTTCAGCACCAAAACCGATGACTGTTTTCACCTCAATAATAGTTGGTTTAGATGTTTCAGCTTTTGCCAGTTTGACTGCTGCTGAAATCTCACTCAAATCATTGCCATCCTTAACCAAAAGGTGTTGCCAACCATAAGATTCAAAACGTTTTTTAACATCATCAATGAATGACATTGATAAATCACCATCTAGAGAAATATTATTTGAATCATAAAAGAGAATCAGTTTGCCTAATTTCAACTTGCCAGCTAATGAAGCAGCTTCTTGCGAAACACCCTCCATCAAATCGCCATCTCCATTGAGTCCATAAGTATAGTGATCGACGATATCAAAACCAGGTTTATTATATTGGGCAGCCAAATGAGCTTCTGCCATTGCCATTCCTACTGCGTTGGCAATCCCTTGCCCTAAAGGACCAGTTGTTGCCTCCACACCATCAGTATGATCAACTTCTGGGTGACCAGGTGTTTTTGATTGCCATTGACGGAAATTTTTCAAATCATCCAAAGTGACATTGTAGCCTGACAAGTGTAAAAGGCTATAAAGAAGCGCTGAACCATGCCCTGCTGACAAGACAAAACGATCACGGTTAGACCATTTTCGACTAGTTTTAGGATTAACATTCAAAAATTTGCTCCACAGCACATAAGCCATTGGCGCAGAACCCATTGGAAGACCTGGGTGACCAGAATTTGCTTTTTGAATTGCATCCATTGACAAAGTCCGAATGGCATTAACTGCCAGTTGATCAGTAGTATCAAACATAAGATTTCTCCATATTTTTATTTATATTCCATTATAGCACAACTTAGAAAAGGTTTTCAATTCTGAAAATAAAAATTATTTTCTTTCTTATCTCATTTTACCTGAAAATATTTTTAATTTTCTAGCGCTTGAAAAAAGAATAAGCTCTAAATCATAGCAGTCTCAAGTTCCTCTCTGCTTTGTACAACACCTTTTTGATAAGAGTATTGTTTGGAATACAAATCATCTCATCAGAATTTTTTTATAATAAAAACTTCTCCGAAAAGTTAGTCAGTAAAAAATTACAGCTGAACTTTTCTTAGAAGTTTTAACATTATCACTAAAAGTGTGAGCATTTTTTAATTTGTAGCAGCTTCAAAGGCGGCCATAAATTTTTGAGCATTAGCTGTCACACCAGCATAATCTCCTTTTGCCGCTGGCGCAGTCACACCGCCACCAGCAGAAACAGCCACTGCACCAGCCGCAAACCAATCAGCTACATTATCCACCGTCACACCGCCAGAAGGCAAGATGTTGATGTATGGAAATGGGCCTTTCAAATCTTTGATCATTTTTGGTCCAGTAATATCACCAGGGAAAAGTTTAATCAGCTCTGAACCGTATTCGAGGGCGATTTGGGCTTCTTTTGGTGTCAAAACGCCTGGGACATAAGGAATTTGGTAGAGGTTACAAATTTTTGCGACTTCTTTGTTAAAGCTTGGGCTGACAATAAACTGCGCGCCAGCCACAATAGCCAAGCGGGCGGAAGTCGGGTCAAGGACTGTTCCTGCACCAATGACTACATCTGTGCCCGCATATTTTTCGACCAACTCGGCGATGACATCGTTGGCTTTGGGGACAGAGTAGGTCAATTCGATGGATTTAATGCCACCTGCGACAATGGCTTCAACCATTTGCAGAGCTTTTTGGGCGCTGTCTGCTCTGACGACGGACACAACACCTGATTTGATGACTTTATTCAGTAATTCTGCTCTTTGCATTTTAAGATTCTCCTTGGGCTTGGCCCTTATTTTTGTGTTTTGTAAAAGCTTGCTAATTCTGTTTGAGTAGGATAAGCTTCACTATCGCCTTGACTTTGGACGGCAAGCGCACCGATGGCACAGGCCCGTTTGACGGCCTCCTGGATTGATTTTCCTTCAAGGAGGGCCGACTCCAGTCCTACAGCAAAACCATCACCAGCACCGACTGTATCGACTACTTTTTCAACTCTGAAGCCAGAAACTGTATATGTTTCTCCCGCCTTTTCTTTGACCAAAGCCCCTTTGGCACCAAGTTTGACAATGACCGTCTGCGTTAAATCACTTTGATTCAGATAAAAATCAGCAATGGCTTCAGGGTCTTCTGAACCCATAAGGATTTTTCCTTCATTGATACCAGGGAGGATAATTTGGCTACCTTTGGCTAATTCATTGGTAATGGCAATCATTTTTTCCCGACTTTCCCAAAGGGCTGGTCGCAAATTAGGGTCAAAAACGGTTAAAATATTGGCGGCATTTAATTTTTGATTGAATAAGCGAAAACTTTCTAAACTTGTTTCTGATAGAGCTGGAAAAATACCTGATAAATGGGCGATTTTCACTTGGAATAAGTCCAAATCAACCATTTCTTCCGCCGATAGATTGGCCGCAGCTGAATTTTTGCGGAAATAATCAACCGCAGGATCACCATGACTGACTTTTTGTTTGAGGTAAAAGCCTGTCAGATGTTGCTTGTCTGTGGTTAGATGAGTCGTGTCAATGCCTGCTTTTTTGGTGGCTTCAATGATGAACTGACCAAAAGCATCAGCACCAACTTTTGAGAGATAAGTCGCTTTATGACCCAAACGGCTAAGACCGACAGCTACATTGAGCTCGGCGCCAGCCAAAAATTTTTCAAAGTGACTGGCTTCGGCAAGGCTTTGGTCAGTTTCTTGAGCGGCTAAGACGACCAGTGGCTCGCCGATTGTGATAAATTCTGCCATTAGTCAGACTCCTTTATCTTATCTTCAAAAAATCCAAAGTAGTCATGAACGTTGTTGTAGCTGATGTTTTCAATCATCTTGCCCACCAAGGCTTCATCATCTGGAATACGTCCGACTTCGACTAAGCCACCGATGAAATTGCAGAGCACGCGGCGGAAATATTCGTGACGAGGATAGCTGAGAAAGCTGCGTGAGTCCGTCAACATCCCTACGAAATTAGGCAGCAGGCTTTGTGAAGCGAAGGTTTGCAGTTGCTTTTCCATGCCTTCAGCCGTATCGTTGAACCACCAGCCGGCACCCAGTTGCAACTGTTGGACGCCATCGCCTTGGAAGCAGCCAATCATGACGGCCAATTCTAGCCAGTCGTTTTGGTTGAGTGAATAGAGAATGGTTTTTGGAATGCTGCTTGATTCGGCCGCTTTGCTGAACAATTTAGTCAGTTCTTCAGAAATGTTGGCTTGGGTACCCATGCTGTCAAAGCCTGTGTCTTTACCAATGGTACGCAGGGCTGGGCCGTTGATTGAGCGGTTGACATTGACGTGCAATTGCATGGTCCAATCGTATTTTTGGTTGAGTTTCATGATTTCAAGCATAAGCTCAGTCATATATTGGTTGTATTCCAGGTCAGTCAGGCCTTGATTTGCCATCGCTTTAGCGACGATTTGGTCCAAAGTGGCCTTGTCGGCTTGAGCGAAATAGTAAGTCGATAGAGAATGATCTGACAAACGTCCGCCCATTTGGCTGAAAAATTCAAAACGTTGGCTGAGGGCCTTGATGATGTCGTCAAAAGTCTTGATGCTAACTCCAGAAACTGCTGACAGCTCTGTCAGATAGTCGGCAAAATGGCCGTTAGTAATGGTAATGAGATTGTCAGGACGTAGGGCTGGCAAGACTTTGAAGTTTTTTTCTTCGGCTGCTAAAAGTTTGTGATAAGGCAGTTCAGATGCTGGGTCATCAGTGGTGCAGACCACTTTGACATTAGAATTTTTGATAAGATTGCGTGGTGTAAAAGCATCTGTGGCAAGTAACTGATTGGCTTGGTCATAGATTTCTCTGGCCGTTTCGCGCGAAATCAATTTGTCAATGCGGAAAAAGCGTTTGAGTTCCAAGTGGGTCCATTCGTAAATGGGATTGCCGAAAGAACTTTCCAGGGTCTTGGCAAAAGCCAAGAATTTTTCGTAGTCGTCGCCATCGCCGGTAATCAATTTTTCTGGCACGCCGTTAGCTCGCAAAAGGCGCCATTTGTAGTGGTCACCACCCAGCCAGATTTGGGTCAGGTTGTCGTATTTTTTGTTTTCGTAGATTTCTTTAGGGTCCAAATGACAGTGGTAGTCAATGATGGGCATCTTTTCGGCGTGATTGTGGAAAAGGGATTTGGCTGTTTCGTTGTCTAACAAAAAGTCTTCAGATAAAAATTTCATGAGATTCTCCAATTTTATTTTAGGATTTACTTGGTTTTCTTAGTTTTCAAAGGACAGTTGGACTTGGTAGTCGGCAGATTTGCCAGCAGCTAGTTTGATGTTACCTTCTTTTTGCAGGAGTTCTTGCTCTTGGTCAATTACGTCTGGCAGACCTTGGAATGGTTCGATGCAGAGGTAAGGCAGGGCTATGTCTTCTTTGGTCCACAGGCAAAGGTAAGGGAAATCAGCCATTTTGACTTTGACGGCATAGTTTGAGCTGTTTGAAGTCAGTTCAACAACATTAATGTCATTGTCCAAGATGACCAAGCCTTTTTCAAAGAAAGGGCGAGTCAGCTGTAAGTTACTGACAGGTTTGTCAGCAACTTTTTGCTTACCAGAACGGTATGGAAATGGATTTTTGACGATTTCAAATTGTTTGAGGACTTGATTTTCAGGGCTAAAAGCCAAGCTGTAATCTTCAAAGATCCCTGGCAAATTGAAAGCAGGGTGGAAGCCCAGTGAAAAGGACAGCTCTTTTTGGTCTTGGTTGGTCACCTTGAAAACCACTGACAAATTCTTGCCAGACAAGTGATAAGTCACTTGAAAATTAAAGGCAAAGGGATAAGATTGGCGAGTTTGGTCATTTGCTTTCAACTCCAAAGTCAAAGTATCGACTTCGTCGTTGAGCACTTGAAATTCGTAGTCGGTGGCAAAGCCGTGTTGTTGCATGGGATAGGTTTTGCCATCGATTAAGTATTGGTCCTTGGTGGAGCGACCGATGGCTGGGAAAAGAATTGGTGCGTGTTTTGGCCAGCGTTCGTCATTCCAGATGAAATCAAAGCCGCTTTTTTGTTCAATAACGTGGGTCAATTCGGCACCGATAGGATTGATTTGAACAAGTAATTCTTGGTTTTCTAATGTAAACATTTGTTTTTCCTCATTTTGAGGTGGGAAATCTTTACTGGCGGAGTTGTCAGTAAAGATTTAAGACCATCTTCCTATTATATGTCAGCCTTTTCTGGCCAACATTCTTCATAAGCGTGTCCTGTCAGCATTTCTACAACTTGGCGAGCCTCTGGAGTAACGTCAGCTTTTGAACCACCATTTTCCAAACGAGCCAGTTCAACTTTTAAAATATCGTGATTGTGGCGATTGAGTTTGAAAGTTCTTGCAGCAATCAAAGCTAAACCAACCAAAATAATAGGAACGAAGACAAATAGTAGCATGATACCATGTTGAATGCCCATAGGCGTATTGGCGTGAGAGGTCATGGTTGTTGAATTAAACCCGATTTCTTCAAGGGCCCAACCTGCAATATAGGTCGCAAGTGCACCAGTTGATTTACGGAAGAAAGTCATGACTGAAGCGTAAACCCCAGCTTTGTCACCATGGGTATAGATTCTGTCAACATCAGGAATGAACGGAAAGACATTCCAAGGTGTGAATTCCAAAATCCCACGACCAAGTTGGTAAATGATTGAAACGATAATCAACATCCACATAGGGTCACTAATCCCCGTGATGTAAACGATGAAGTAACCCAACATGGCAATAATAATAGCTATGTAGCTCAATGTAAAGAGATACTTAGGACCGTGTGAAACCATGATTTTAACGGCAGCAATTGTTGAAATAATCCCAAAGGCAGAGAGAGCTTGCAGAATCCATGGTGAATTTGCCGACATCCCAGAAACACCGATGACAATGAAAGTAGGGAGTAAAGTTGAATAGAAGTCTTTGCCTGTGAAAGACAGAAGGTAAATCAACAAATGTTTACGGAAAGATTTATTTTTGAAAGTTCCAAAGTAGTCTGTGACTGTTTTTTTCAAAAATCCAGTGAAGCCAAGACGAGGTTCGGCATCAAGTTCAGCCAAAAAATCTGGCGTCAATGGACGTTCCCAACTTGCCCGCCACGAAGTGAAAATAGCAATAACAAAGATGACCGTCCACGTAATCCCTGTATAGAGATAAGCATTTGGATTGTTGAATGATTTTAAAACAGCAAGTGTGAAGAAGACAATCGCTGTCCCTGTGGCTGAGATAAACATCCGACTTCCTGACAAAGTTGTCCGCTTTTGATAATCTGGTGACATTTCAGTGGGCAAAGTTTCCCAAGGGATTAAAATCATTGAAATCGCAATTTCAATAGCCACATAAACCCAAAGGTAATACTGCCAACTCGTGGTTGAAATCCAGAACATGGGAAATAATATCGCAAAAAGTATACCACCTGTGGCAATCCAAAAATGACGACGGCCAAAACGTTTCCCCAAACGCGTTCGATAAAATCGATCAGTAATGGCGCCAAAGAAAAGAGACCAGATTGCGTCAATAATTCGTCCAATTCCAAGAACAGCTCCTGTAAACAAAGGACTAATCCCCTGAGAAAGCACGAAAACAAAGATAACTCCTGATACGATATTATTCCATCCACCGCCCATTAGGTCTGTCAGACCATAGAGGAGGCCGCGTCTTGTAGTGATTTCTTTAGGTGTGTAAACCCATGAAGTTTTTTGTTTTTCTGCCATGATAACAGATCTCCTATATTTTATTTTTGAATACTTTGTGAATTTGTGTTTTTTATAAGCGCTTACTTTCGAACTGTAAACTTAGCGGAGAAATCCTCCGCCAATCGTTCGGTTTTTAATTGCTTATTTTTACTGACAAATCTTATATCCGCTGATTCAACGCTCATTATCCAATTGGCTTGAACTGACGAAACAATCAGTAATTATTTGTCGGCTTTTTCCAAGGCTTCCCAAAGGCCGCTCAGATAGCTAGCACCCAGCGCGCGGTCGAATAAACCGTAGCCCGGACGACCAGTTTCACCCCAAATCATGCGACCGTGATCTGGACGGATATAGCCGTCAAAACCGTTGTCATACATGGCTTTGAGGATTTTGTGCATATCAAGTGAGCCATATTCAGACTTGTGCGGAGCTTCGTAGAAGTCTTTTTCGCCGCTTGGCAGGAATTTAATATTGCGCACGTGAGCAAATGGAATACGGTCCCGTTTGACAAATTCGGCCATGATAGCATAGACGTCATTGGCTGGGTCTTCAGCGATTGAGCCCGTACAGAGTGTAATGGCATTTGAAGGGCTATCGACCACGTTGCAAATCCAATCCAAATCATCACGATTTTTTACCACGCGCGGCAGACCAAACATTGGATAAGGGGGATCATCAGGGTGAACCGCCATTTTGATACCGACTTCCTCACAAGTTGGAATGATGGCTTTCAGGAAATAAGCAAAGTTTTCACGCAATTTAGCTTCGTCCACGTCCTTGTAAGCATCGAATAAGCGTTTGACTTCGCTCAGACGTTCAGGTTCCCAGCCAGGCAGAGAAAATCCGCCGTCAGCGGCTTGCACACGGTCAATGATGACTTGTGGGTCAGCCGGAATATCCTTGGCTACAAAGGCCATGGTTTGTGAATTATCTGCTAAACGATAGTCCAAGTCAGACTTGAGCCAGTCAAAGACAGGCATGAAGTTGTAGCAGATGACTTCAATGCCAAACTCCGCCAAGTTACGAATGGTTGTCTTGTAGTTTTCGATATACTTATCGCGTGTTGGCAGGCCGATTTTGATGTCGTCGTGAATGTTGACCGACTCAATCACTTTGAGAGTCAAGCCAGCTGCTTCGACTTCATCTTTGAGCGCTTTGATGCGTTCTTTGGGCCAAACTTCTCCTGCTGGAATATCCATAATCATTCCAACTACACCTTTTACACCTGGCACTTGGGCGATGTCAGCAAGTTTGACCTTGTCTGCATTGGCACCAAACCAGCGCATTGTCATTTCCATATTTATTTTTTCCGCATCTTGCGGTCCTTTCACACATTTTTTTCACTGACAGCTCTGTCAGTAAATTTTTAGCTTACTGACAGAGCTGTCAGTATTCTTTTCCATGTTCTTTCAACGCTTTTTGCAAGGTTGCAACGATAGCGCCCTTGCTCGCAATCATGTCAGTGAAATAATTTTCAACTTTTTCTGCCAATCCTGTCTTGTACATTTCATTTGGGAAAATTTGATGATTGGACAAAATCGGCTTCAAAATTTCGTGAATATTTTGCTCAGCTTGACCAATTTTCACATCCGCCACGACAGCTTGCAATTCGTCAAGCAGTGGGTCTGGACTTGGCGTGAAGCTTTCCAACTCATCATTGAACCCCATCAAATAACGACACCAAGCAGCGATGACCAAGGGAATAAATTCCAATTCTTTGACAGAAAAACGGGGATTTTCAATATAATGCCCAATGGTCACCCCATATCGCACTGGGATTTTTTGTGAAGTATCTGAGGCAATCCGTTGTGGCGTATCCGGAATATTTTTATTAGGCAGACGTTTAGTTAATAACTGTTCAATGAAATCCGCTGGGTCAATGATTTTAGGATCTTTGACCACTGGCAAAGCTTCGCCGTAACCCAGATTTTTAATCAAAGCCAACAAATCAGGGTTGGCCACTTCACTAGAGATGGATTGATAGCCAAGCACGCTACCGAAAATAGCCAGCGCCGTATGCAGTGGGTTCAGACAAGCTGTGACTTTCATTTGGTCCGCGTCGTTGACCGTTTCGCGGTCCGTCATGATGACGCCTGCTTTTTCAAGAGCTGGACGACCGTTAGGAAAGCTGTCTTCGATGACCAGATAGTGTACTTCTTCAGTGTTGCCAAAGGGCGCTACGTTAGTACGTTTAGCGCTGTGCAAGATTTCCGTATCTTCAAAACCATCTGCTTTGAGCAGTTTGGCTACAGCTTCAGAAGGATTTGGTGTGATGCGGTCAATCATGGACCATGGGAAACTCACCTTGTGCGGATTGACCAGATAGTCGTAAAAATCTTGTTCCACGATTTCATTTTCCACCCAACCTTTGGCAATGGTCAAAACCGCATCCTGTAATTTTTGACCATTTTCTGAGAAGTTATCCGTGGAAACCATAGCGATAGGGAATTTACCAGCTTTGTAGCGGGCATAGAGCAGATAAGTGATGGCCCCCATGTTAGTTTTGGGTTTTCCTGAAGCTTGAGTATCAGAAAGTACCAGATTTGTTAACTGTCCTTGCGAGTCATGTAGTGAATAACCTTTTTCGGTAATAGAAAGTGTTGCAAATTGTAAGGAAGGATTTTCAAAAGTCCGTGTCAACTCAGCCCAAGCTTCTATATTGGTCGCATTAAAATAAAGGCTGTCGGTCACACTAGCAATCAGTTTTTTGTCAAAAGTACCATCAGATTTCATGGTGACTGACAAAAAGCGATTGTCATAAGCGTGATAAATCTTATCAATGACTTCGTCGTCCCAAGTTTCAGCGACAATGATACCAGAACTCATCTCACCCTTATCAAGCAGCTCTTGAGCCACCACAGCATGGAAACATCTGAAAAGATTTCCTCCACCAAAGTGTACCCAGATAGGATTTTCCACTGTATGTTCCGAAATTTTTTCCTGATCAAATGACGGGATTTGAATACCAGCTTTTTTAAACTCCTCAGCCTTCTCCAAGTAATTATCGACTAACTTTACCATTAGTTTCTCCTTGTAGCTTTCAACATTTGGTATAACACATTCTTATTTTTTCAAAAGTGATATATCAGTTTCTTTTTTCAAAAACTAATATATCACTTTAAGAAAGCCTTGTCAAGAATAAAATAAAATAGGTTTTATTTTTTATTCAAAACACCCTTATATTTGACTTTAAGCCCCCTCTGCTCTATAATTACAGCATGAATGAATTGAATTTTAACCTTCAGAATCAAGCCTATAAGCAAATTATTGGTAAAATTCTTCGAAATGAATACAAGCCTGGACAAAAAATTTCACAAAAAAATATTGAAGAAGATTTGCAACTTGGGCGAACACCTGTTCGTGAAGCTCTATTACGCCTGCGCCGTGACGGATTGATTTACACCATCCCTCAATCGGGAACTTATGTCACAAAGATTGACCTGGATGCTGCAAACAATGCTCGCTTTATTCGTGAAAACTTGGAGCGCAAAATTGTGTCTGAAGCTGCATTATTGAAGGATAGTCTTCTTCTGATGCAGGCCAGAGATGCTATAAAACTTCAAGAGAAATATGCGGCCAATGCTGAGTTTGCCAACTTTTTTAATGCTGACGAAGAGTTTCACAAGACATTTTATCTGATGACTGATCATGCCCAGGTCTGGGACTGGCTCCAAACCATCAATATTCAATTTAATCGTTTTCGTTGGCTCAGATTATCCATTTCTGAGTTGCCTTGGGGCACTTTGATTGAACAGCATAAAGAAATTTTGGATGCTATTGAGCAACATGATCCCGAAACTGCAGTCAGTGCTGCTGCCAAACATTTACATCTAATGTTTGAAGAAGAAATGGCTGTTCTGCAAACTTTCCCCGAATATTTTGATAATTTACCACAATAAAAAACTGTCCAATTTTGGGACAGTTTTTTCGTAAGAAATTACTGACGCCTCTGTCAGTGCAATGTAAGCAGAACGGCTAGTCATGTTGCAAATAGAAAAAAGTTACTGACGGATTTGTCAGTAACTTTTTTATTCACTTTTAATCAAAGACACGATCAAAAATAGCGTCAACACGAGTCAAATGATAGTTATAGTCAAATGCTGCTTCAATATCTTCATCAGTCAGATACTCACGAATTTGTGCATTAGATTCAACCAGTGGACGGAACATGACTTGCTCATCCCAAGATTTGGCAGTCAAAGGCTGCACCAAATCGTAGGCAGCTTCACGAGTCATGCCCTTTTCAATCAAGAGGAGCATAACGTGTTGGCTATAAATTAGACCAAATGTGGCATCCATATTGCGTTTCATATTTTCTGGAAAAACTGTCAGGTTTTTGACAATATTACCAAAACGGTTGAGCATATAGTCCAAAAGCTCCGTTGTGTCTGGCGCAATAATGCGTTCAGCAGAACTGTGTGAAATGTCGCGCTCATGCCAAAGGCTAACGTCCTCAAGTGCTGTAAGCGCGTGTCCACGAATCACGCGCGCAAGACCTGTCATGTTTTCAGAGCCAATTGGATTACGTTTGTGGGGCATAGCTGAGCTACCTTTTTGTCCTTTGGCGAAAAATTCTTCCACTTCACGTTGCTCAGATTTTTGCAGACCACGGATTTCAGTGGCCATGCGCTCAATTGATGTCGCAATCAAAGCCAGCGCTTGGAAGTATTCAGCGTGCAAGTCACGTGGTAGAACTTGAGTTGAAATTTCTTGTGCACGCGTACCTAATTTTTCACAAACATAACTTTCCACAAATGGTGGGATATTGGCAAATGTACCCACGGCACCAGAAATTTTACCTGCTTCAACAGCCTTGGCTGCGTGCTCAAAACGCTCGATATTGCGCTTCATTTCGCTGTACCAAGTCGCCAATTTTAAGCCAAAAGTGGTTGGTTCGGCATGGACACCATGGGTTCTTCCCATCATGACCGTGTATTTGTGCTCCAAAGCTTTATTTTTCACAATCTCCGCAAAATTTTGTAAATCTTGTCGCAAAATGTCATTGGCCTGCTTATAGAGGTAACCATAAGCTGTATCGACCACATCCGTTGAAGTCAAACCATAGTGCACCCATTTGCGTTCTTCGCCTAAAGTTTCAGATACGGCGCGTGTGAAAGCAACCACGTCGTGACGCGTTTCTTTTTCAATTTCCAAAATGCGTGCCACATCAAAGCTCGCATTTTCACGAATTTTTACCACATCTGCTGCTGGAATTTCTCCAAGTTCTGCCCAGG
This sequence comes from Lactococcus sp. S-13, assembly GCF_004210295.1. Taxonomy (NCBI): domain Bacteria; kingdom Bacillati; phylum Bacillota; class Bacilli; order Lactobacillales; family Streptococcaceae; genus Lactococcus; species Lactococcus kimchii. The sequence goes on from NZ_SDAK01000001.1 coordinate 1,029,793, forward strand.
CTTCATCTGCAAGAATTTCGACTTCAAGCCATGCTTTGAATTTATTTTCTTCTGACCAAATTTTCGCCATTTCTGGACGTGAGTAACGACTGATAACCACTTTTTGCTCCTTTTTTGCTGACGAATGCCTTAAAAGTTTTCGTCAGTATTTTCTCTCGTTTTCTATTATAACATTTTCACTGACGGAAGGTTTGGAGATTTCCGTCAGCATTTTTGAAAGTAAAAAAATTATCCGTCAAAACCGAACAATGCACTTTTATCATTTCATTCATCTAAATCATTTTCTAAAAGATTTAAAATTTTCTCGGTGTCTTTTAGAGAAATTTGCCCTGGGGCACTTGACTTTTCTAGACTTGCAAATGTCCAACAAGAGCCTGTCAAATAGCCTGAAATTCGCGAAATTCTTCCCAAATCTCCCATAGCCATCGTGATAAAATGCTCACCATACTCAAGCGTCATATCTCGCGTAATTTGTAATAAATCAAGTACATCACACTCTCGCTCCGGCATGACGGCAACTTTTACAAAAGCGGTCTGCTCTTTATCCATTTTGATCAGACGCTCGGTCAAATCTGTCGGTATCTCATCGAAATTATGGTAAGAGAGGACAATTTTATCGCGAAATTCTCGTAGAGCGGCAAAAGTAGAGCCATGTGTAAAGTATTCAATATCAATGAAATCAGGCTGATAAGTCAAAATTTCTTGCAAAATCTGCAGATATTTCTTCTCTGAAACTTGAATATTTCCACCCTCTCGCACAGTTCGCAAAGTAAATAAGATCTTAAAGTCCTTAAATTTTTCAAAGAATTTCGGTGCTAAACTAAGAATTTCATCAGCCGCCAAGAAATCAGCACGCCATTCAATAATATCTGCCCCTCCATAATCACTGACAGAAACTTTATCAAGCATTGTTAAATCCGTCAGCATTATTGGAACAACAATTTTAGTTTTTCTCATCAAATTCTCCTCTCTTTTTCATAAAAGCTTTCCCTTATTCTAGCATATTTATCGAAAGAAAGACAAAAGAAAGCGAAAAAAGCCCCTTTAACATAGCCTACTAATTGTTATTTGAAATATCCTTTGCTTTCATTTTTTCTAATTCTCTTTTTATTCGCTTTGCCTTAGACCTTTTCCCAGCTTCATATCTTGCTAAAAGGAAAATAAAAATCAACAAAGGCATCGTAATATCTCGAAAATTAAAGCCTAAAACCCCTTTAAACAAAAAGACCCCTACAAGACCTAAAAAGCACAGAGGAAGGATAGCCCCCAGATACTTATTACCAATATAGCCACAAAGGGTTTGCAAAATTATAGCGACTACTATGACGATAACGATAACAACTTCTGCTAAATTACTCATCAATACTCTCCCGATATTTTCTAATAATTTCCTTGGCAACATCTAAAGCTAACTTATCGTCAATCACCATTTGCATGATGTTGATTTCAAAAGAATCTTTATTATGATCGATTAGTCTTATTTTTTCGATAATTTTGTCAACCCTAACCCTCACTGTGGGATAACTCACCTCATACTCTCTCGCTAATTCCTTCAATGAACCCGATGCGAGTATAAATCGTTTCACAAATTCTTGCTCTTCTGTTGCCAAATTAAAAAACCAATCCACAGCGCTCTCCTTTAACTTTATTTATCAAATATTAACATTATTAAAGTAAAAAATCAAATAAAATTAAATATATCTATATTGTAGCCAAAATAAAGACCTGAACTAAAAATCAGCACCTAGTGGATTTTTAGTAATAAAAAAAGTGACCGATAAATCAGTCACTCTACTGGAAATTTCTAACTGGGATAGCTGGATTCGAACCAACGCATGAGGGAGTCAAAGTCCCTTGCCTTACCGCTTGGCTATATCCCATTATTTTGTCATTCATTATTTATTCACAACAAGAAACATTCTATCAAAAATTATTCTAAATTTCAAGGAAAAACTCATTTCCACCCAAAAAATAAGACCAAAAATTGATCTTATTTCCCTTTTAAATCGATAGATTATAGGCTTTAATCGCTTCTTCCAAGGCAATCTCGAAAGTCCGCACCACAGCGACCTCTTTTCCAGAACTTATTACCACAAAAGTTCCAGCCTCTTCCTTAATTTCTGCAATAATTTTCTTGCCACTTTTAATCACTGCACCTGTTGCTGTATCGACAATCTCAAGCTCTGTATCTTTTTTCTTCGACATCACAACCTCCTTTTTCATTGAAAATTAACTTACTCAATCATAGCATTTTACAACGCTTTTGTCACGCAAAGCTTTGCTTGTTTTTAATAAAAAATAGCCAATGCAGAGCTGCTTGGCCATTTTTAAAATTTTCGTGCTCCGTCCGTAAACTCAGTCATGAGTATCTATCAGATTCACCAAACTAACCCTGTTGAAAAATGTTGAACTATTGCTACTTTCCAATGCTGTTGTTTTTTGAATCGGTTCTACCAAAACATCTGCTGTCTTGCTCTCGCTTGCCAAGTTTGCTTGATCTGAACCCTTAGCAATCTCAGAAAGTTCTGGATTGTACCAACTTTTATCTGTCAAGGCAATTGTTGTTGATTCTGCATGACGAATACTAAAGTTTACAATGGATACGAAAACAATCAGGCAAGCTGTGAAAATGATTCGCTTTAACTTTTTCATAATCTTCCTCCCTTTTTGTAGCACCAGCTTGAAAGCTACTAATTATCTCTTTTTCAAACCAAATTATTTAATTTTAAAAATACTTTTATTTATAAACCCTTTATTATTAGTTTACACCTTTTTTAGAATCAAAAATCGCTCGTTTCTAAAAAGAAACTTCAAATTTTAGAGTTTCGAAAAAAGAACTTTTGTAATTATTCGCAACTTCTCATAATTCTTTTGTATTTTATTAAATTCATGATATAATCATAAAAAACAAATACTTAGGTAAGGAGACCTCTATTTGCCTTATAAAAAATACGGAGAAACTTTTCGCCGCATACGAGAACAAAAGCGCCTTGCTTTGTCCTCTTTTGTATCTATTGGTATTTCAAAAGGAACTTTGTCTAAATTTGAACGGGGAGAATCCATGATGAGTTTTGACAAAGTCGTCTTTGCTTTGCAATATATGGGAATTACCCTTGAAGAATTTGAACATTTTTTGAATGGTTATTCGCTCAGTGAATCAGCCCAACTCTTAGAAGAACTAAAAAGAGCCACGATTACTCAAGATAAGGAAATGCTTTTTGAACTCTCAGAAGCTGCTGAACGCGAAGGTTTTCATTTTATTGCCCTGTCTGCCAAATGTTCCTATACGAGCCTTAGCCCTAATGAAATCGATGATATTACCGACTACCTTTACGAAGTAACTGTCTGGAGTTACAAAGCACTTTGCATCTTCTATTATACCATGCACGCTTTAGCTACTCGAGATATTTTACACATTCTTGATTTCTTTTTAGCCAAAGGACACGAATTATTTAATTCTGAGAAACATCGAAATTATCTCGTACAAGTTTGTTGTCGCGCCATTTGCATTCTTTCTTGTCGTAAACAAAAAGAATCCGCCGAATATATCTTGCAACGACTTGACACATATAAATTGGTCAATAGTATGTTTCTACGTAATCTTCATAGCATCACTGAGGGCTTTTGGATTTATTGCTTTGAAGATAAACTCAAGGGTGACACGCAAATGCTCAAAGCTCTTGATGTTTTCTACGCCGTCAGTACTCCAGAAATCGCTAAATATTATCAATGTCAGTACGACTACTACGTCAAAGATGTTCCGCATCAGCCTCTACACTGCTGGTAATAAAAAAACTCAAATCATAGGAATTTATTTCATGATTTGAGTTTTTTTATTTAAACGGCTTATGACAACTCAGCAATGATTGATTTAAGTTGTGTTTTTGTTTGTACACCGACGATGCGTTTCACTTCTTCACCGTCTTTTTTGAACAATAATGTTGGAATTGACATGATGCCAAAAGCTTGAGCTGTTGCTGGATTTTCATCCACATCCATTTTACAGATTTTGAGTTCTGACTCATCCAATTCTTCTGAAAGTTGCTCTAAAATTGGAGCTTGCATCCGACATGGACCACACCAAGTTGCCCAGAAATCGACCAAAACAAGCCCTTCTTTTGTTTCTTCTTCAAATGTTGCATCTGTAATATTATATTCCATTTTTTCTCCTTATTCGAAAGTTTTTTCTTCAGTAAGACTATTTTAGTGTAATTTGCTCAGAAATTCAAGGATACTGACTTTTTTTACAAGTTGCTATTTCAAAATAGCAATCGTAGCCCCTGAGCCACCAGCATTAATCGGTGCATACTCATAAGATTTAATGTGGCGATGGTTTTGAAGACGTTTTTGAACCATTTCACGAATCACACCCGTCCCAATCCCATGAACAATAGTAATTTGAATCAGGTTAGCCAAGAGCGCTTGGTCAATATAATTATCCAATTCAAGCTCTGCTTCCTCATAACGCATTCCTCGCAAATCAAGCTGGGCTTTGACTTTTGAAGTAACTTTTTTACCAATATTTTTGCTTTTAGCCTGTTTTTGTTCTTCCGTTTCAATCACTTCAAACTGATCTTCGGAAAGTTTGGTGGTTATTACACCCATTTGAACCGTCCAACGGCCATCTTTTTCTAAGCGAATGAGTTTTCCTCTTTGACCATAAGAAATCACATTGACCTCAGCGCCTTGTTTCAAGCCCCGCTGAGCTTTCGCTTTTTTGAGTACTTTATTTTTGCTAAAGTCAATCGTTGGAGCTAAGGCTTCAAGTTCAGCTCTCGCGGCAATGATTTCATGTGGTTTGAGTGCTGCTTTTTCATTGAGATTTTTCAAGATTTCTTGAGCTTCAAGACTGGCTTTTTTGACTACTTCTTGAGCTGCCGCTTGGGCTTTGGCTAATTCAAGTTCACGTTCACGATTGATTTGATTGTAAACTTTGGTTAAATCTTTATGTAGTGCAAGATTTTCCCGTTCAATTTTCTTGATATTACGAGAGCTTGCAATTACTTCACGTGTTTTTTCTTCTAATTTTTCAATCATCTGATTGACATCGTGTTCACTATCTGAGATTTGTTGGCTAGCAAATGTGATAATATTTTCTGGCAAACCTAAACGACGTGAGATTTCAAGCGCATTTGAGCGGCCCGGTACCCCTAGTTGCAAATGATAGGTGGGTTGCATCTTATCAATATCAAATTCCATACTAGCATTGATAACTTGTGGGGTTTCAACACCATAAGCTTTTAGTTCTGGATAATGCGTGCTTGCCATTGTTTTGATTTTTTGCTCGCGAAGCTTCTCTAAAATGGCAATCGCTAGAGCTGCGCCTTCTTTAGGATCTGTTCCCGCACCAAGTTCGTCAAAGAGAACCAAACTGTTTTCAGTTGCTTCTTCTAAAATATGAACAATATTAGTCATGTGGCTTGAAAAAGTTGAAAGACTTTGTTCAATCGATTGCTCATCTCCAATATCTGCAAATATCTCACTGAATAAATGAATACGACTCCCATCAGCAGCTAAAATTGGTAAGCCTGATTGGGCAAGTGCACTCAATAAGCCAACTGTTTTTAGCGTGATTGTTTTCCCACCCGTGTTAGGACCAGTAATTACAATACTATTTAACTCTGCATCAAATTTAATATCATTAGCAACTACAACTTTGGGATCAATCAATGGGTGACGAGCTGCAAATAAGAGAATATCTTTATCAGTTGCTAACTCAGGAAGGGTTGCTTTATTAGCAACTAAGTAGAGATATTTTGCTCGAATAAAGTCAATATGACCAATTAACCACGCATTTTGACGGATATCAGCGGTATAAGCTTTTAAGTCCGCAGAGAGTTCTCGATAAATTCGTGAAATTTCTTGGCGCTCTTCAATACGTTTTTGATTAAGTTTGTTATGAAGGGCAACAACGGCATGAGGTTCAATGTAGAGAGTTTGACCAGAAGCCGACATATCATGCACAACACCAGCAATTTTATTTTTATTTTCAGCTTTGACTGGTAACACTTGCCGTTCATTTCGAATCGTAATCACGTTCTCGGAGAGTGATGATAGATTTTTCGTCAGCATTTCCTGCATGATTTTACGGATTTCAGACTGATGATTTTTGATTGAAACTCGTAGGTGCATGAGTTCAAGGCTAGCATTATCGTAAAGGCTGCCTACGTTATCAAAAATTTCTAATTTTTTGATAAGAGCAGTTAAGTCGGTCAATTTCGCGAGGGTCAAATCAAGAGCGGGTGTAGTCACATTCTCGGCTTCAGCGAAATAGCGACTAATATTGATAGCAATTTGAATTACTTTTCTAATTTCCACAAATTCTTTGCCGTTAAGGCTAGCATCAAGTTCTAAACGACGTAGAATTTCGGACAAGTCACTGGTCTTCCCTAATTGAAGGAGACCATTTTCTTGAGTTAACAGACGAAAATCAGCAACTTCGTCAAAGAGGAGTTGGATCTTTTCTTGATCTGTGAGGGGAGTAAGGTCGGTCAATTCTTTTTGACCTTGCGCTGTTGTCAAGGCAGGTAAAAATTGTTCCTTGACTTTGTCATATTCTAATATTTTGAGAATTTTTTTATTCATTTTTATAGTTTTTCAGATTATATAAATTTTGAGGAGCTTTTTTAAGCAAGCGGATTGATATGGATAATGTTTTCAATCAATAAATCTTGTAAAAAGCTTGAAGAAATAGGAGTGTGCAAGACCATTAAACGAGTCAAAAAGCTGGCGTCAAGATGATTTTGGACAGTAGCTATTGGGACTAAACTTAATGTGATGAGAACAATCTGTAATGCGAAATAAGTGGCACAAATTCCCAATAATCCTGCAACTATTTTCCCTGTTTTTCCTAGAGGGGTAGTTTTGAATTTTAAGAAAATCCCAACGAGTCGAACAATCAGGTAAACGAAAGTAAAAATCAGCAGAAAAGCAACGCCAGCATAAAATGCTTCGTCCAATTGAAAGAGAAGTTTATCGCTGAAAAGTAAGAGATGGGCACCTTCTGTGGCACTTGAAAAGGGAACCCAAATGCTTATTTGTTGAGCTAAATCTTTATAGTTACTTGCAGCAATCAAAATGGAAACGAGTGTTCCCAGCGTGTAAAAGCCTTGAAGAATCAATCCTCGTGCGTAACCTACCATAAATGCCCAGACTAAAGCGGCTAAGATAATCAAATTTAATATCATAAATAATTCCTAATTTGTTTTTTAGCACATCTTTCTAGCGAAAATGTGCATTTCTCTCTCTATTATAGCTTATTTCTTCAAAAAAACGTACCCCTCTTGTATCGAAGTACGTCTTTCTTTTAAAAAATAGAGGAGGAATGTCCTTTTCTGATGTTATGATCAAAATTTAATTTTCTAGTCATATCGTTTATGGCAAGCACGGCCTCACCAAAACCAACAGACATAAGTGGAACTTTTCCTTCATAGTCACTGGCGTCTCCTGTCACGTAAAGCCCTTCTATATTAGAATGCATTTGTCGATTTGCTGTAATTCGTCCGTTACGCGTGACCTCAAGGCCTTCAATCAACTCCATCTGATTTGTCAAAAAACCATAATTGACAAGGATTTTGTCTACTGGTAACTCTGTAAATAAGTCCGATTTAACTTTTTGAAGCTGAACGCCCTTTTCTGTAAATTCTGAAAGAGTATAAGGTGTATGCAAGTGAATGGATGATTCTTCTAAGCGTTTCACCGTATGTTCATGGGCACGAAAACTAGTTCTGCGATGAATCAGATGCACCTCTGATGCGACTTTTTCAAGCATCAATGCCCAGTCTAGCGCTGAGTCTCCTCCTCCAAAGACGGCGACTTTCTCTCCCTTAAAGGCTTGTAAGGAAGTGATAAAGTAAGAAAGTTTACCAGAAATCTCTAAAGCTTCCTCGCCAGTCACTCCTAATTTACGTGGCGTTAATAAGCCGGCGCCTGTGGTTAAAAGGACTGCTTTTGCTTTTCTGAGTGCTTGGTCAGTCGTGACGCTAAAACCAGTGCTTGTTTTTTCTATTTTTTGAACGGATTCTCCCAGAAAAAGGCGATGAGGGATTTGCGCCAGCTGTTCCAAAAGATTGCGGGTCAAATCAGCTCCAGTGACTGCTGGTAAGCCTGCAATATCATAAATTAATTTTTCGGGATAAAGATTTTGCGGCTGTCCTCCCGCTACTTCTGCTGATTCGATCATTGCCACAGATAGGCCCCGCATTCCTGCATAAAAGGCTGCGTAAAGTCCTACTGGACCTGCACCAACAATTATTAAATCAATCTCTTGCATTTTAATCTCCTTGAGTAAATTCGGAGAGTCCCCCCCAAACTAATTTTTTATCGTCCTTCTATTATCACGACTTTTACTCGAAATGTCAAATACTTTTTACTTTGTTGGTGAATATTGTTTAGTTCTGCTGTCCTAGCGTTCTGTCCCTTCCTTAGAGCCGCGTGGAAAAACACTGATTTCAAAATAAGTTACTGTTACGAAGATAAAAAATCATTCAAGAGATTCAACTCTTGAATGATTTTTTCTTATTTTGTAGAGTGACGAGTGATGATTTCGTGATCCAAAATCAATTGAGTTTCTTCAATCTCTTCTTTGAGCATCAATTTTGTCAAAAGACGCATTGATACTGCCCCTAAATCATACAAGGGTTGGTTAACTGAAGTCATTGTTGGGTAAGTGTATTCTGTGATTGGTGAATTTGCACCAGCGATGATTTCAAAGTCTTCTGGAATTTTGATGCCTTTTTCCATGAGGGCTGACAAAAGACCAACTGCAGCTGTATCGTGGGCAACGACAGCACCTGTTACACCTTTAGCAAGCAAGCGTTCTGCTAAGTCTTTGCCTTGGTTGTAGCTGTAATTGCCTTCAAAAACGAGTTCTTCATCAAAGCCAAGGTTAGCTTCAATCAAAGCTTCTTGGTAACCTACCATGCGCTCGATATTTTCAGCATCTTTGAGCGAACCCATAACATAGGCAATTTTTTTGTTTCCGCTTTTGGCTAATTTGGCTGTAGCTTGGTAAGCTGACAAATGGTAATCAATATTGACTGATGGGATTTCTTTGTCTCCGTCAATTGTTCCCACCAAAACGACTGGTGTGCGAGCGTTTTTGAGAGATGTCCGAATTTTTTCATCTAAAGATGATCCCATGTAAACAATTCCGTCGACTTGTTTTGAAAGGAAAGTTTCAAGGACTTTTTCTTCTTTTTCAACATCATTATCGCTGTTAGCTAAAATCATGTTATATTTGTACATGGAAGCGACATCATCAACTCCGCGAGTGATGGCTGCGAAGTAAGTTGATGTGATGGTTGGCAAGATTACTCCAACTGTTGTTGTACGTTTGCTTGCTAGTCCACGAGCGACCGCATTAGGGCGATAATCAAGTTCGGCAATTGCGTCCAAAACCTTTTGGCGCGTCTTTTCTTTGACATTCGCATTTCCGTTTACAACACGGCTAACTGTTGCCATTGACACTCCGGCGACACGTGCCACGTCGTAAATTGTTGTTGTAGATTCTACCATATTTTTGGCTGACCTCTTTCTTAGTTTTTGTCCATTGGATTTATGAAAACCATTTTCATTTTTAAATTATATCATGAACTGTAAACCTTTTCAACCATAAAATGTGCGATTGGACGTGATTTTTTAAGAAAATTAGCGTAAAATAGGGGTAAGACGCTTTTTATCATCAATTTTTTATAAAAAGTGAGTTTATTTATCATTTGGAGGAACTACTTTGAGCAAACTTGAACGTATTTCGGCTTTCTTAAACGAGAATGATGTCGATATGACTTTTATCACCAACCCAACGACACTTAATTATTTAACAGGGTTAGCAATTGATCCTCATGAACGAATCGCAGGTTTGATGATTTTCCGTGATCGCACACCAATGCTCTTTACGCCTGCTTTGGAAGTGGCTAAAGCGACGGAAGAAACGACTGGTTTTGATATTTTTGGTTATGAGGATGCTCAAAATCCTTGGGAAGTGATTAAAAATCGGGTCAATACCGACTTAAAAGCGATTGCTGTGGAATTTTCTGATATTCCTTTGTCTAAAACTGAAGGGTTAAAGGCACAGTTTGGCGCTGTTAATTTTGTCAATTTGACGCCTTTGATTGAGCAGATGCGCTTGATTAAATCTGCCGATGAGATTGAAAAAATGAAAATCGCTGGCGATTTTGCAGATAAGTGCTTTGAAATTGGCTTTGCCACAGCGGCTAAGCGTGATGGTGTGACTGAGTCTGACATTGTGGCTAAAATCGAGTACGAAATGAAGCGAATGGGTGTATCCCAAATGTCGTTTGACACGATTGTTTTGTCGGGCGCACGTGCAGCAAACCCACACGGTGGGCCAGAAAATGTGGCGATTCAAGAAAATAAATTGTTGCTTTTTGACTTGGGTGTGATGAGCGGTGGTTATGCTTCTGATGCGACACGGACGATTGCTATTGGTCAGCCAAATGATTTTGATGCTGAGATCCACAAGATTGTCAAAGAGGCGCAAGCCGCGGCGATGGACTTTATCAAGCCTGGCGTGACGGCTCACGAGGTTGATGCTGTTGCTCGGGATTTGATTACCAAAGCTGGCTATGGTGAATATTTCAACCACCGTCTTGGACACGGAATTGGGATGGACGTGCATGAGTATCCGTCTATTGTCGGTGGAAATGACTTGGTGATTCAAGAGGGAATGTGTTTCTCTAATGAACCGGGCATTTACATTCCTGGAAAAGTGGGAGTACGGATTGAAGATTGTCTCTATGTAACTGAAAATGGTTGTGAATCTTTTACTCATACGAACCATGACTTGATGATTTTCTAATTTTATAAGTAAAAAAACTTTCGTCAGTAAAAGCGGAAGTTTTTTTGTAGAGATTTTACTGACGTAACTTAAAAAAAAATTTTCGTCAGTAGAAAAAATGCTGACGAAAAAAATAATCATCGCTGGATGATTATTTTTTTATTTTTAATAGTCTAAATCGTCTGCGTGACCAGCTCCATTTCCGACAAAATAGCCTGTTTTGGCGTTAATCGAAAGGAGGTAGCTACCGTCTGGTGCATAAAGGTTATAATAACCACTGACGATGCCGGCTGGGAAGCCTTGGGTGCCATTCGTTGTGTGAATGGCAGCAGGTTGTAAAATGTAGGCATTGCCTGTGATATAGTCGCGTGCGCGACATTTTTCAAGCACCATGTTTAAAATTCCCTCACCCCAAGTAAAGGCGGGGTCGTTGGCGTTGAGGCCAGCTTGGACTTGAACGCGTGCATTTGCACTGTCAAGCGTTACGCCGTTCACACTTGTTGCTCCTGCTTGCGTGGTCGTTCCTGCATTTGCACTCGCATTCTGAGTTGATGATGATGTCGCGGGTGCTTGCGTGGTTGATGTGCTAGAACTTGTAACATTTGATGCATTTGCAGCGGCATTTGCAGCTTGTTGACTGGCTGAGGCACTGGCTTGAGCGGCGGCAGATGAACTCGCAGCACTCGCTTCAGCGCTAGCTGAGCTGGCTTTTTCACTTTGAGTTTTCGCTAAAGCAATGGCTTGCGTCAAAAGTTTGTTGAGATCTTCATTTTCTGTTTTTGGCACTTCTGGAATCTGGGCTGTGGGCAATACTTGCGCACTTGTGTCCAATTTTCCATCAGAAATCACGGATTTATCAAACAAAGCATTCACTTCTTTGATTGCAGCAATTTCTGTTTTTAAGGCTTTGGTCTGTGCCACTGGTCCCGACCAAGCAGTTGATGTTTGGTGGCTGTTGACAAGTTTTTCTAATTGAGGAAATTTGTCAAACTGACTGTTTTTGAGTGCTTTTTGTGATGAATCTGTGAAAAAGGCAGCATAATCTGTTTTGAATTTTGCTAAATCAGAGTTGTTACGCGCTGTTTGTACGGTTTTAGGCTTATTGTTGGCATTATGCTGGGCGAAACCTACGGCAGCAGCGGCAATCAAAACAAGGGCGCAAACGCCAATAATAATCGGTGTCCGTCGCTTGTTCGGCTGTTTTTTGGCTTGTCTTTCTGGCAGAGCTTGGGCGTTTGGAGCGGCTGGATTGACGGCAATTGGTGCGACAGAATTTGTTGATTCCGTTGTTTCCGCGACTTCAACTGGGTCAATTTGAGTGGAGTCAGCCTCCTCGCTTTTAGACGCTAAATCAACGGAATCAGCTGTTCTCACTGGGTCAAAATGATCTAATTTAGCTGGTGTTTCCACTGGTTCGATGGCTTTTGATTTTGCTTTATTTTCATGTTTTTCGAGCGGTTTAAATTGTTTAATCGCTGGAATGGGTTCAAAAACATCGGCAAATTCAGAAGCGTCAGTTGGCGCGTCCGCTGCTTGCTCATCTGAGCTTGGCTCGTCCAACGGCACATGGTTGGCAGAAAATACCACTGGTGCTGTCGAGCTGGCTTTTGCGGTTTCGTCAGCAGTTTTTTCTTCTGACGGAGCATCTGCTGCGGAGGGAGAATTTGCGTCAGCATTTTCTCCGGCTGACAAAATAGACTCAGCACTATCAGCAGCAGTTTCAGCAGAGGCGTCAGTAGTTTTTTCTTCTGACGGAGCATCTGCTGCAGAGGGAGAAGTTACGTCAGCATTTTCTCCGGCTGACAAAATAGACTCAGCGCTATCAGCAGCAGTTTCAGCAGGGATGTCAGTAGTTTTTTCTTCTGACGGAGCATCTGGTGAGGAGGGAGAAGTTACGTCAGTATTTTCTCCGTCTGACAAAATAGACTCAGCGTTATCAGCAGCAGTTTCAGCAGAGGCGTCAGCATTTTCTCTGGCTGAATCAGGCACTTCTGTTTTTTCATCAGAAGCCGGTGCTGAATTTTCTAGCGAATGATCAACTTCATCCGTCGCCAAATGAGTTGGCGCTGAATTTTCTTCGCTCGGTGCAGTCCCCAAACTTTGACGTTCTGACTGGATAAATTCATCCAATTTTTTACTTTTGGCTTCTTCGATTTCGCCGCGATGTTGCCGAATATATTTGTCCAAAATAGACTCATTTTCTTCGTTTTCTTTGTCAACTTGCTTTGATTTTTCAACAATCTCACCCACTGTAAGTTCTTGCAAATCTTGCAGTTTCAGGGATTTTTCACCAATTTGTTGTTTATTTTTATTGTTTTTATTTTTATTTTTATTTTTTTTTGACATTTTTCCTCCGAAAAAAGCTTCTCAAAAGTGAACGTTCACTAAAAAACGTCCCTAAAATTTCGCTGACAGCTGCCAAATACAAGAGAAAATGCTGACGAATTTAAAAATTGCTCCAAAATGTTGATTTTCCGTCAACTTATTTGATGCGTTTTCCAAAATACATATACAAATCCGTCCGTAAAGTCCCGTTGTAAAGTTTTCGCTTCTTCGTTGCTTTTGCGCCATAATGTTTCTCAAAGTTCACATCACTCGTCAAAATATATTTGCTCCAAGTTTCAAGACCACGGAAAGCTTGGCCCATCTCGCCATAAAGCGCCGCGACCGCTTCTTCGTCCTCGAGTCGCACCCCATACGGTGGGTTCGACACAAGCACGCCATCAAGTTTTTCAGTTTGAAAATCTTGCAGTCGCATTTGTTTATATTTTATCACATCTGAAAGGCCTGCCGCAAGTGCATTACGTTTGGCAATTTCTACCATGCGCCCATCAATATCAAAGCCTTGAATATCCAAGTCCAAATCTGTGCGCACTTGTTTTTGGGCTAAAGCTTTTTCATGCTTGAGAATCTCTGCATCAAACCAAGGCCAAGCCTCAAAAGCAAAATCACGTTTCATTCCTGGTGCCATATTCAACGCCAACATTGCCGCCTCAATCGTAAAGGTTCCAGAACCACACGTTGGATCCACAAAAGCACGGCGTGGATTAGCCAACCAATTGGTCAACAGCACGATACTCGCTGCCATATTTTCCTTCAAAGGTGCTTCCCCTTTTTCCGAACGATAGCCACGTTTAAACAAAGAATCACCTGTTGTATCAATCATCACCGTTGCCAAATCCTTGTGCAAAGCAATTTCAATTGAAAATTTAGGGCCGTTTTCTGGAATAGGTACACCTTCAGGTCGATGGAAAGTCGTTTGCAACTTTTTAACAATCGCTTTTTTCGTGATGCTTTGCACTGAAGGTTCATTGTGCAACGTTGATTTGACCGATTTTGCTTTGCTGACTGGAAATTGGCAGCCAAAAGGAATCAATTCTTCCCACGGCAACGCATAAACCTGCTCAAACAATTCCTCAAAAGTGCGCGCCTTAAACTCCCCAACCACGATTTTTACTCGGTCAGCAGTGCGCAACCAGAGGTTTGCTTTAGCAATGGTGGCTAAATCTCCCTCAAAAAATACCCGCGAACGATCATCAATCGCCACATCAGCAATATCCAGATTTCGCAATTCGCGTGCAACCAAGCTCTCAAGCCCAGCTGAAGCCGTAGCAAGTAATTTAAATTTTTTAATCATTTTTTTCTTTCTTTTTTATGAAATTTTCACTCAACTCGCAAAAAATTTCATCTTCATTTACAATTTAAAAAAAGCCGAGGCTAAAAGCCCCAGCCTGTGTCATACAGTTTTCTATAAGCCATGTTTTGTTCCGTTCAAATCCCAGAGGATTCTCCCTTCGATAACCATCTGTCTGCCAAAATCCTCGATTTCAGCCTCGACCACGCCTTCATTTCAGCTAGTCAAGTGCCCCGACCATAAGTTTGGGTTGCTCGCTTGAGGGGTTTACCACGTTCCATTCTTGCAGTTTCCCGCAAGACTCGTCTCTATGGCACTTTTACAGGCTACTTGCGCATATCAAAGACTTAGCGCTTTGGCCAGCCGTTAGGCATGACACTCCTACCTAGGTTTATTGTTTCACCTAGCACAAACACTGCGTGCATCTCAGCAACGCGCGAGCATGGACTTTCCTCACGATTTACAAAAAATCGCGCGATTATCCGAAAACTGTTTTTCTCTCGAAATCAAGTGAGCTGACTTTTAAACAAAAGCCTGCTCTCATCCGACAGCACTCAGTAAAATCACTGAGCGGTGTTACTTTTTATTGTTCATTATCACTGGCAATGCCATTAGGCCCAAAGACCGCTTGTTCCAAACGGTTGATTCGTTTAAGCAAATCAAAATTACTTGGATTGCGAAACTCTGTTTTAGGTTTTGATGAACGCGTTTGCGCTTGAATCAATTGGCTTGGATCAAAACGTTGCGTATCATCAAAATTAGCTTGGTTTGGCTTAGAAACTTGCATTTCCAACTCAGCGATTTTCTTTTTCAAAAATTCATTTTCTTCTTGCAAACGTAAAAGCTCAGTTTGAAAAGCCTCATAGTCAGCAATCACATCGTCAAGGAGCTCATCGACTTCTTCTTTGTCATAACCGCGCATTTTTGTCGGGAAGTCTGCTTCATAAATATCTTTAGGCGTAAATTTAAATGTTGGCATTTTTACCTCTTTATCATCATCATTATTATAAAATGTCCATTACTTATGATACCAAATTTTCAAATTTTTTTCAAGGTCAACCTAATCAAAGTGACATCAAAAAGATAAGCTTTGTCCGCTTTGCTATTTTTGATATCAAAATCGAGTTGAATCAAGTCAAGCAGACCCTTTTTCAAACTTTTCACAGACAGGCTTCGAACCAATTGATTCGCCAATTTGACAGGGTAAGGATGCATTTTTAAAACAGAAACTTGCTGGTTTTCTGCCCAGCCTTTTTCTTGGAAAAGTTTGACCTGCAGATATAAGCGATAAGAATTTGTCAAAATCGCTAAAATTTTGATTAAATCTTCCCCCTGCAAAGTCAAATCATGTACCAAATCACGTGCTTCAGCAATTTTTCCTTTAAAAATCAAATCAGTCAGCGCAAAAATGTTATCCTGCAAAGATTTTGGGACAACTTTTTCCACATCATCCACCGTCACCTCACGCCCCGAAGCGTAAGTTTCAACCAAATCAATATTTTGCTTCATTATGGAAAATCGATCATTTGATTTCTCGGCAATTCTTGTCAACACTGGCCGAGAAAGGGTCGTGCTTTGGTTAAAATACTGGATTAACTCTTGATTTTTTAAAGCTATGGCTTCCAAAAAGCTCGCTTCAGCTTTAAGTTTTTTTACAATTTTGAGCCGACTGTCTAATTTTCCATGAAGAATCAAGACCAACTGAGTCGTTTCCGAAGGAGCTTCTAAAAAATTGGCAAAGCGTTTGAGTTGCTTTTCATCCAAAACATTCTTTTTGGCCGTTGTCAGATTGACCAAATTTTCCAAAATAACCAAGCGGGAATCAGAGAAAAAAGGGAGAGATTCCAAATCTTCTAAAGCCAAGTCACTATTTCCCGCATTTAAGTCATAGTAAGCCTGACTCAAATCCGCTGGGTCAAAGTCCACAGCTGCCAAAAATTGGCGTTTTAACTCTTCAACCATGTCCTCCGCTTCGCCAAAAATAACAAGGATTTGTGGAAATCCTTGCGCTTTGAGGCGTTTAAAATCATCAAATACGGTCATTCTTCTCCTCCGATGAATTCGCCATCTGGACTGACGAGCACTTTTCTTGGCGTCGTTCCTTTAGCAGGGCCAACAATCCCTTGAGCTTCTAATTCTGCCATCAAATCTGAAGCACGATTGAAGCCAACTTTCAAAGCTCTTTGCAATTGGGCTGTTGACGCTTTTTGAGCGATAATCACCATATTTCGAGCTTCTTCATAAAGCGGATCCCCCGCCCCTGCATTATCAGCAGCGCTCCCTGTTGGTGCTTCATCAACATCACCTGGATCAAAATTAACATCGTATTGAGCTTCTGATTGGTCTTTAATAAAGTCAACGACTGCTTCAACATCGGCATCCGATAAGAAGGCACCTTGCAGACGGACAGGATGATTTTCATCAATCGGCTTAAAGAGCATATCGCCTCGTCCCAGCAATTTTTCTGCGCCGTTCGTGTCCAAAATCGTCCGTGAGTCCGTTCCTGAGGAAACGGCAAAGGCAATTCGTGAGGGAACATTGGCTTTAATCAAGCCTGAAATCACGTCTACTGATGGTCTTTGAGTCGCTAGAATCATGTGAATCCCAGCAGCACGCGCTTTTTGACCCAAACGAATAATGGCATCTTCGACTTCTTTGCTCGCTACCATCATCAAGTCGGCAAGCTCATCAACGATGACCACAATCAGTGGCAATTCAATCATTTTGTTTTCTGATTCACTGTTGAATTTGCGGACTTTTTCATTGTATCCTGCGATATTTCGCACGCCATAATGGCTGAAACTTTCATAGCGTTTTTCCATCTCATCAACGACTTTTTGTAAAGCACGAGAAGCCTTGCGTGGGTTGGTTTCTACAGGAATAAGGAGGTGAGGAATGTCATTATAAACAGATAATTCGACCATTTTGGGGTCAACCATGAGAAATTTGACTTGGCTTGGTAAAGCTTTCATCAAAATGGAGGTAATAATACCATTGACCGCGACAGATTTCCCTGATCCTGTTGATCCGGCAATCAATAAATGGGGCATTCTGGTTAAGTCAAAGGTTCGGATTTCACCATCCAAAGATTTGCCCAATGGAATTTCCAAAAAGTTGGCGGGGTTAGTTTTGCCGCCTTCCCACATTTCACGAAAACCAACGGTTGCGACTTCAGAGTTTGGAATTTCGACGCCAATCAGTGATTTCCCAGGAATTGGTGCTTCAATACGAATGTCTTTGGCAGCAAGGGCCAAGGCTAAGTCATCGGCTAGATTGACCACGCGGGAAACTTTTGTTCCGGTTGCAAGCTTGATCTCGTACTTGGTGATAGAGGGGCCGACAACGGCAGTTTCTACATTGGCAGTGATTCCAAAGGATTCAAAGGTTGCTCGGAGAATTTCAATATTTTTCTGAACGGTCTTGCGCTCACCAGATTGATTTTTAACTGGAACTTCAGCTAAAAGTTGAATATTGGGCAATTTGTAATTGCTAAGCGGAGCGCTTGGTGCAAAATTAACAAGGGGTTCTTCAATAAATTCTGGCTCGTCAGGCAACTCTTGTGGATTGTACTCGGGAATGTTGATTGGGATATCTGGCGCTGAGGTGAACAAGGATTCGTCAAAAGCTTCTGACTCTGGGGCTTGGGTAGGCATTTGAATTTGAGCTTGGGCTGTGTCTTTTTCCAATTGCTCCAGAGCTTGGGCTGCTTTTTTAGCTTCTCTGCGCGCTTTGCGTTCAGCGCGCTTTACCTTGCTTGTCGCCAAAAATTGTTTCAGTTTTTCCCAGATTTTTGGGAAAAAGCTTGGCATCAAAAAGTAAAGACCTAAAAGCCCTAAAAGACTGGCAATGAGATAAACGCCAACGATTGAAAAAAGGGCTTTTGCTGGCTCAGTGAGGGCCGCACCCAAGACGCCCGATCCTGCAAAATAAAGCACGCGTCCAGAAAAGAGTTCCGTCCAAACCAGCTGGAATGTCGCAGTCAAATCTTTGCCAAGTCTAATCTGAAAAAACAGCATCAGAGCCAAAAATATCAGGACTTCAGCAAGAATAATTCGCTTATTTTCTTTTAAAAATCGCTTACGAAAAGTAGAAAGCACCATCATAAAGGCTAAAAGAATCAGAAAAATAATGGCCAGCGAGCCAACAAATAGGCGTACAATATTGTATAAGCTAACGCCAACAATTCCTAAGCGAGCAAGGGCAAAAATAATCAGCAAAAGTCCCACAAACAAGCTGATGAGTTTGCGGTTTGCTGCTTTTTTCTGAAGTTCTTTTTTGGTGTTTCTTCTGGTTGTTTTTTTCTTAGCAGGCATCGTTCTTTCACTTCTTTTTTACTTATTTTGTCATTTTTAAAATCCGTCAGCATTTTCTCTGATGAAATTTATTTACGTCAGCATTTTCTCTGATCATCTGACGTACGAGGAATTCTATTTACAATTATAGCATATTTTTGATACAATATTTTTATGGAAAATATCAATGATTATAAGGCTTTAGCCTTCTTCGACTTGGACGGGACTTTACTCAACGCCCAAAGCCAACTGGATCAGGAAGTGA
This sequence comes from Lactococcus sp. S-13, assembly GCF_004210295.1. Classification (NCBI taxonomy): domain Bacteria; kingdom Bacillati; phylum Bacillota; class Bacilli; order Lactobacillales; family Streptococcaceae; genus Lactococcus; species Lactococcus kimchii. The sequence goes on from NZ_SDAK01000001.1 coordinate 1,048,782, forward strand.
TTGATGGGCTTTCACGGATTCGTGAAAATGGCGTTTTACCTTTTATTGCAACGGGGCGCGGCCATTTTGAATTGGACGGCATCATGAAGGCAACGGGAATCGACGGGGCCGTGGCAATGAATGGCCAATACATCATCTTGGATGGGGAAACCATTTACAAAGAAGAAATTCCAACACAAAGTGTGAAAAAATTAGTGGATGCGGCAAAACCGCACGCAGAAGCCTTGTCTTTTTATGACAGCAAGGGCTACTGGGTCAACGAATTGACGGACTTTGCTAAAAAAGCATATGCTTACACCCATATGCCTCTCCCTCATGTTGATGCCCAACGCTATTTGGCCCAAGAAGTCAATATGCTCCTTGTGTTGACCAATCAGCTCAGTCAGGTGGAGTATTACAAAGAAGCTGTGCCTGAACTGAATTTCTTCATGAACTCTCCAAGTTCTATTGATGTGACCAACCGCCAGACGAACAAAGGCACAGGAATCTCTCAGGTGAAAAATTTACTCGGTTTTTCTGGTGAAACCTTTGCTTTTGGCGATGGACGCAATGATTTAGATCTCTTTAAGGCCGCTGACCACCGCACTGCAATGGGCAATGCCGTTCCTGAATTAAAAGAACTTGCTGATTTCATTTCCACTGAAAATACCAATCACGGCATCATCAACGCCTTCAACCACTGGGGTATCTTATAATTGCCCTCAAAACGAAAAATTACTGACGAAAAGTTCAGTAATTTTTTTTATCAGTTTCCAGATTTTCCTGCCGCCCAAAAACATAAGCAAGCACAAAGCAAACCGCCAAAGGCAAGGTCATCACTAGCCCGGCGCCATTAAACATCGAAGCCAAGCCATAAAAAATCCCCAAAACCAGCAGATAAATGCGCCCAAATTTCCCCTTGTCCCAGCGGGCAAAAGCCAGCCAACTCAAAACCAAAAGAACCAGCAGAATCGCCGCAGCAATCCCTAAAGCAATTCCCATCATCTCTGAAGTCACACCCATTGCCGTTACTTCTTTGACAAACTCTGCCGAATTTTTCATCAGCAAAATAATCCAAAAACTCCCTAAAGCCAACAGAACCAACAAAGTGAAAAGAAGGTTGCCAATCAGGGCAAAAATTCTTGATTTCGTCATTATTTTCTCATTTCTTCTTTAATCTTTTTTCATTATACCATTTTTTGTACAAAAAAAATCCGCCAAATCACTGACCGATTTTTTTGACTCAAAAGCCCACAAGAAAAATTGCTGACGCAACCAAGCGCAAGACCATTACAGCGTTCCGTCAGCATTTTCTCTAGCAAATGCAATGACGTCAGTAAATTCTCTATTTCAAAGCTTGCGCAGCAGTAATCAAGGCAAGTTTGTAAACATCTTCTTCGTTACAACCTCGTGAAAGGTCAGACACTGGCGCATTCAAGCCTTGCAAAATTGGGCCAATCGCTTCGAAATTTCCTAAACGTTGCGCAATTTTGTAGCCAATATTTCCTGATTGAATATCTGGGAAAATGAAGACACTAGCGTGTCCTGCAACTGTTGAATCTGGCGCTTTTTGGCGCGCAACTGCAGGGACAAAAGCCGCATCAAATTGCAATTCACCGTCCAGCTCAATCTCTGGATGTTCTGCATTAACCAGCGCTGTTGCTTCAACCACTTTTTCCACATTAGCTGACTTGCCAGAACCCTTCGTTGAGAAAGAAAGCATGGCAACTTTAGGATCAATATCAAAAAGTTTAGCCGTTTCAGCTGAAGCTACCGCAATATCGGCAAGCGTTGCTGCATCTGGCTCAATGTTAATCGCACAATCTCCAAAGATATATTTTTCATTATCATCACGTCCACGAACCATGATAAAAGCACCAGACACAGACTTCACGCCTGGTTTAGTTTTAATAATTTGCAAAGCAGGGCGAACCGTGTCAGCCGTTGAATGTACCGCACCAGAAACCATTCCGTCAGCAATTCCCATATAAACAAGCATCGTTCCAAAATAATTTGGATCCTTCAAAATTTCCCGAGCTTGTTCTTCTGTCACTTTCCCTTTACGACGCTCAATAAAAAGTTCAATCATTTTTTCAAAACGATCACAATTCATTGGATCGTAAATTTGAAAACCTTCAGGATTTATCCCGCGGGAAGTCAATGTTGCCGTAACCTCTGTGATGTTTCCGATAAAAACAGGTGTCACTAATTTATCAGCATAAAGACGGTTTGCAGCTCCTAAAATACGTGCATCCGTTCCTTCCGGGAAAACGATTTTAAGGCCTTTACCGCCAATTTTTTGTTTCAATGATTCAAAAAGTTCCATTTTGAAATAGTCCTTCTGGCCATGAGAATTCTCACAGTCATACCGTTCAATTACGGTATTCCTTTCTCCAATTGTTACGCTTCAAGTATAACATACTTTCACAAAAAAAGTAAGCATTACCATCGTTGTTTTTTATAGAGTACACCTTTACTAGCTTGCACTGCTTTTCACAAAGTTCACTAACTTTTAAAACAAAGAAAAAACCTGCCCAAGACAGATTTAATCATTCAAAATGCTCGCAATTTTAGTCGTGATAATATCCACACCCACCGTATTAGACACTCCCTCAGGAATAATCACATCAGCATAGCGCTTTGTTGGCTCGATAAATTGATGATACATCGGTTTGACCGCATCCAGATATTGAGTAATAACCGAATCCAAAGTCCGTCCACGCTCTTCAATATCCCGACGAATCCGACGGATAATCCGAACATCATCATCCGTATCCACAAAAATCTTGATGTCCATCAAATCGCGCAAACGCTCATCTTCCAACACCAAAATCCCCTCAACGATCAAAACATCCACTGGTTCTTGTCGATAAGTTTCCTGAGAGCGCGTATGCTTTGCATAATCATAAATCGGAATATCCACCGCACGCCCATGTTGTAATTCCTTAAGTTGTGCAATCAAATAATCCGTATCAAAAGCCAAAGGATGATCATAATTCGTTTTTGTTCGTTCTTCAAAAGTCAAATGTGATTGATCTTTATAGTAACTATCATGTTCGATCATAGCAATACGCTCATTAGAAAAAGTTTCCAAAATCGCATGAGAAACACTCGTTTTCCCACTTGCCGATCCACCTGTTACCCCAATTATCAATGTTTTTTTCAAAGTTCTGTACCTTCCTGAAAAATCACTTGCGCTGATTGTACCTAGCCTTACTCACAATCAACCCCAAATTTTATTCTTCTCATTTTACCACAAATCATTGAGAAATTCTAACGCCTACAAAGCCAGCAGCAAATTTTAAACCACCAGACTACCTTAAGCAATAACTTTTGAACATTTTTTTGATATAATAGAAGCAGATTTTGAGGAAATCATCCGCAACAACAAAAGCCTCAAGCCCCCTATTTAGTAAGGAGAAACTGATGCTCAAACTTGGTATTATTGGAACAAGCTGGATTGCTCGCTCATTTATTGACGCTGCACATATGACAGGTAAATATCGCTTTAGCGCCGTCTATTCCCGTCGTATCGAATCCGCTGAAAATTTTTCTGCTGATTTTGAAGAAATTCAACACTTTGATGATTTAGCAGATTTTTTTGCCACTTCACTCGATGTGATTTATATCGCCAGTCCAAACGCTTTGCATTTTGAACAAGCTAAAGCCGCAATTTTGGCAGGCCATCACGTCATTGTTGAAAAACCTGCTTTTTCAAACCCTAGCGAATTAGCCGAAATCATCCAACTTGCCCGTCAAGAAAACCGCTTCTTCTTTGAGGCTGCCCGCAATATTCACGAACCTTCTTTTGAAGTGATTAAGGCCTTTCTTGCCGATCAAACCATTACAGGTGCCGACTTTACTTACTCTAAATATTCATCAAAAATGGCTCCTCTCTTGCGTGGTGAACTCCCCAATAAATTCAACCCTAAATTTTCTGGAGGCCTTCTAGCCGATCTCGGTGTTTACCTCCTCTATGCAGCGATTTTCTGGTTTGGCAAGCCCAACACAGCCACCTATGATGCTCAGCTTTTACCATCTGGCGTTGATGTCGCTGGCATTGGTGTTCTTGATTATAAGGACTACAAGGTAGCCATCAAATGTGCAGGAAATCTCAATAGTTACCTTCCAAGTGAAATATATACCACCGAAGGTACCTTAATTCTGGACGGAGTCAATGCGATTAGTTCCGCTAAGTTCGTTAGCATGGATGGCAGTGAGAACAACTTTGAACTTCAAGCTCCCAAACATTCTCTTTATGACGAAGCAGTCGCTTTCGCTGAAATCCTTGAAAACAAAGATTTTGAAGCAAGTTTTGCCCTCCAAGATTTTGCCAAAGCTGTCGCTGAAACTTCTTTCGAAATGCGCAAGAGTGCTGGCATCGTCTTTGACGCCGACAACAAATAAATTTTAAATCATGCAGAAAAGCGTACTGCCTTCTGCTCTCTGGTCCCTTAGTTAAATTGGATATAACTACCGCCTCCTAAGCAGTGGTTGCCAGTTCGATCCTGGCAGGGGCCATTCTTTAGCCTAAAACAAAAAAACACCAAATCATCGGTGCTTTTTTTGTTAATCTTACCAATCTTATTGGCGACTAACCAATGAGCGTATTTGTGACAAGCCGTCTTGTTTTAGACAAGTCGGTACTTTTAGTTGTAAACCACCCAGCTACCTGCTGGAAGTTTGCTCGCCATTGCAATTTGTTCTGACAAAGGCATCCCTGAGTATTCCCCATGTCCGAGCAACTGGAAAGCGCCATAAGCACCAGAACTTGCGTTCACACTATTGACAACTCCATTTGATTCATGAGTAATGATATAAGCCCATTCGCTTGCTGAATAACCAGCTGAGTTGGCAGTACTTGATGCCATATAATTCGCGAGTGCTTGAATATCAACTTGTCCAGAAGTCTGGCTCATATTAAGCCCACCAGTATTTACCGGTGCTGCTTGAGTAGGTTGTTCTTCAGTGGCTGTTGAGGAAGTTCCTGTTGGTGTTGAGCTTGAATTTCCTGTCAGAATTTGATTAACTTCATTTTGGATTGCAACGGCATCATAACCAGCACTTTTAAGTTTGCTTGTTCGAATATCACCGTTTCCGTAATTACCGTTAATAACTTCTAACGCAACATCATGTGTTGAGGCTTTTGGCGTATCCGCATGAGCAATACCGCCACCGATAAACATGAATGATGCAACTAAACCAGTTGAAATAGCAACTTTACTGAATTTCATTTAGACCTTTCGATTTCGCCACTAGGAACAATTCCATAGAACTTCACAGCTCAGTATATTTTCCATCATCATGGTTACTTCCCATACACATCATAAAGTCTATAACGCTTGTGCAGGATTACCGTAAGCAGTTTAACGTCATTGCACGCTATGGACGTCGTCTTTTTAAACGATTGATTTAATTTTTCTTTTAAAACTTATTGAGACGTTATTATAGCTTTGAAAACTTAAACGAAACTTAAATAATGTTTCTTTTTGATGACATCACAGCCAATAAAACCCTTACTTTGCACCCATTTTTACACTTTTTCCGATAATATTTGACGAATTTGTTGACGTGTAAAGGCTTCATTTTCTTGCTTAATCAAAAAGGTCAAATAGTCGCCAGCTTGCAATTCCGTCTGACCATGAGGGATAATATTTTTTCCTGAACGATGTACTGAAACCAAAAGACAACCATCTGGTAAAGCAAGCTGTTCCAAAGGTTTTCGGTCAGCTTCCGAGTCAAATTGCACCATCGTTTCAAACATCATTTGACCAGCATCTTCAATCAAATTTACTTCTTTCTCTTGGAGCATATTTTCTAAAAGTGAATCATAAATTGGCTCTGAATGTAACAAATCAGCAACAACATAAGCCACTAATGAAACAAGAGCTAAAGGCAATAAATGATCAAAAGACCCTGTCATTTCCACCAAAAGCAAAATACCAGTCATTGGCGCTCGAACAATCGCCGTGAAAGTCCCTGCCATTGACAAAATCACAAAATTAGCAAAAAGACTCTCTGGTAGATGAAAACTGCTAATCACAATTGTTGCAAAAACGGCCCCTAAGCTTGCCCCTAACACCAACAAGGGAAAGAAAATTCCCCCAGGAATCCCTGAAGCGTAAGAAATCATCGAAATCAAGTATTTGGCAAGCAAGATGACACAAAGCAATGCCAATCCCATATTTAAACTAAAAGAATCCATAAGCCGATGACCGCTACCAACAACCTGTGGAAAAATCAAAGCAGTCACCCCGACGCCCAAAAAGCTAATCAACACACGTACAAAAGGAAAACGAATTTTTTTCATGAGCTTTTGACTTGTGAGTAAAGTCCAGTTATAAAAAGCCCCAAAAAGGCCTAAAACAAGCCCTAAAAGGAGTAAGAGCCAGTAGTCTGAAAGTTTAATCGCACCCAAAATGTGAAAATTAAAGACAGGCTGACTGCCAAAAATCAAGCGTGAAACAACATCCGCGACCATCGCCGAAGTCATACATGTTAATAAAATCAAAGGTGAAAAATACTTGAACACCTCCTCAAGCGTAAACATAACCCCAGATAAAGGAGCATTAAAAGCAGCAGAAAGTCCAGCTGATGCCCCTGAGGCAATCAAAATACGCTTGTGCCGCTCCGTTTGGGCAAGTTTACTAGAAACCATTTGCCCCATAGAAGCCCCCAGCTGCACTGATGGGCCTTCACGTCCGAGAGACAATCCAGCAAACATGGCTAATGTCCCAGCGACAAACTTGGCAAAAGCTGTCGTCAACCAATTATTTTTAAAATAACCTTCCAACTGTCCTTTGACCTGCGGAATACCAGATCCTGAACTCATTGGAAATTGAATCATCAAAAAGCTGACAAGACCAGCAATAGCCAATAAACCTACCAATAAAAAAGGCAAATACTGGAGTTTTTCAGTGACCAATCCATAAATTTTCAAACCATAATTTTCAGCGAGTTCCAAAGCGAGACGATAAAGACTCGCTAAAAAGCCCGCAGTCAAACCTACGAGCACACTTAAAAAAAGGAGATAAAGATTTTTATTGGGCGATTTTTCAATATCTTTGAGTTTCATTATTTCTTTCCAAGATGAATATTTGTTTTGATATTACGTGATTTTCGAGCAAAATGTGTGGCTACTGCTCCACCACCATGCAACTTGTAACTTACCTCGCTAAATCCAGCTTTTTCAAATAATTTTTTCAAGACTTTAGCATCAGGAAAATCTTGAGCCGACTTTTGCAACCACTGGTATTCCTTAAATGATCGAGCAAAAAGCTTGCCAAAAAAAGGCATGACATTGTTAAAATAAAACTCAAAAACCTGCTTATAAATAGGCAAAGTCGGGTGTGAAGTATCAATGCAAACAAGCCTACCATTAGGCTTTAAAACACGGAAAATTTCTCGCAAGACGGTCAGATAATCGGGCGTATTACGCAAACCATATCCGATTGTCACAAGGTCAAAACTGTCATCTTCAAACGGTAGGGCCATCGCATCGCCTTGAATTAAACTGACATTTTTATCAGCCCTTTGCTCAATTTTGGCTTGAGCAATCGCCAGCATATTTTCAGAAAAATCAAGCCCTACCACGTTTCCCGAACTTCCGACGGCATCAGCCAAGTCTAGCGTCCAATCACCTGTTCCGCAACACAAATCTAAGGCAGACAAATCCGTCAAATCTCCCATTCTTTTCATTGTTTGCGCTCGCCAAATATCATGCTGTTTAAAGCTAATAATGGCGTTCATTTTATCATAGTCTCCCGAAATTTTATTAAAAATCTCGTGAACTCGTTCTTGATTTACTTCTGTCATGATTTTATTATAGCAGAAATCCTGCGGATTTTCGTTAGCGGAATGCGAGTCGCTCCGCTTCGCTACGTTCCTTACAGACTACTCGTTTTAGTCGATAGCTCCCCATCTTTTTGAGTCGTCTGCGTAAAATGAACCGTTACAGGCCCAGCTTTTTTTAAAAAATCATGTTATGAAAGAGTTAATTTTGGGTAAATTCGGGATTTTTGAGTAAAAAAACTACTGATGATCTTGCATCAGTAGTTTGGAATTTAGTCTTCGTTGGTTAGGTCTTCACCGTTAGTAGCGATGACTTTCTTGTACCAAGCAAATGATTTTTTGGGTGTCCGTTTGAGGCTGCCCTTGCCAAAATCATCACGATCGACGTAAATAAAGCCGTAGCGTTTACTCATTTCACCTGTTCCTGCGGATACGAGGTCGATACAGCCCCATGAAGTATAGCCGAGCAATTCAACACCGTCTAATTCAACGGCTTTTTTCATTTCTTCGATATGTGCTGCCATATAAGCAATGCGGTAATCATCAGCCACATAGCCATCTTCATCTGGAGTATCTACGGCACCCAAGCCATTTTCAACGACAAAGAGGGGTTTTTGATAACGATCCCAGACAGAGTTCATGGTGATGCGTAATCCTTGTGGGTCAATCTGCCAGCCCCATTCGCTTGCTTCAAGGTAGGGGTTAGTCACGGATTCAAAGATATTTCCTGCTGATTTATCGGCATCACCATCAGAAACTTTTGCCACACGGCTTGAATAATAGCTAAAGGAGACAAAGTCCACGGTGTTTTCTGCTAAGATTTCTAAATCACCCTCTTGGATTGGCAACTCAATGCCTTCGCGTTCAAGTCGTTTGAGGAGATAATTTGGATATTTCCCACGAGATTGTACGTCAATGAAGAACAAATTGTCATGATTTTGTTGCTGAGCTTCTAGGACATTGTCAGGGTGACAATCAAATGGATAATATTCACCAGCAGCTAGCATACAGCCAATTTTGTTTTCGGGGTCAATTTCATGTCCAATCTTTGTAGCAATGGCTGAGGCCAAAAGTTCATGGTGAGCAGCTAAATATTTGGCTTGTTCTTTATTTTCACCTTCTTCAAAAACTAGTCCTGCGCCCATAAAGGGAGCGTGCAAAAGCATATTGATTTCGTTGAAAGTTAGCCAGTAATGCACTAAGCCTTTGAAACGGGTGAAAATCGTGCGGGCAAGGTTTTCATAGAAGTCAACCATTTTACGGTTGCGCCAGCCGCCATACTCTTTAATAAGATGAATCGGGCAGTCAAAGTGCGTGATAGTAACCAGCGGCTCAATGCCTAAACGTTGACATTCTTTGAAGATTTCTTCGTAGAACGCGAGTCCTTCTTCATTTGGCTCTGTTTCGTCTCCTTTAGGGAAAATCCGTGTCCAAGCGAGTGACATCCGATATGTTTTGAAGCCCATTTCTGCAAACATAGCAAGGTCTTCTTTCCAATGATGATACATATCAATCGCTTCTTTGGCTGGATAAAAATGTTGATCATCGAAATCCAGATGTTTCATTTCACCGGTGATGATTGGAAAACGGTCTTTACCGTGTGGTACGACATCAACGTTGGCAAGGCCACGTCCACCAAGGTTATATCCACCTTCACACTGGTTAGCTGCGGTTGCTCCGCCCCAAAGAAAATCTTTACTAAATGGCATAAATAGTACTCCTTTATTCTTTTTCTTTTATTATTTTATCATTTTTTAATTTTTTTTGATAACGATTTCACTCGTTAAAAAAATGAAAAACACTCCTAACAACTGAAGTGTTTTTCATTTTTATCTCATACTTCCTTCATATAAATAACGTTTTCAAGTTATTTATGAAGCGGTTTCGATGATTTTTTCATCATGAGAAAGATACGTTTTAACTTCAGTATAATCTTGTGAATTAGTCAAGATGACTGGTGTTTCTGTCACGTAACCTGCGGCTTCAATGGCTTCTTTATCAAATTTAATGAGTAAATCACCTTTTTTGATGCGGTCGCCTGATTGCACAAAAGTTTCGTAGTGTTGACCTTCTAGCTCAACGGTGTTCATACCGATGTGAATCAAAAGCTCTGCTCCGTTATCTGAGCGAATGCCAATAGCGTGTCCAGTTGGGAAAATGGTGACGACTTCACCGTTAAATGGTGCGACTACTTCACCTTTTTTCGGTAAAATGATAACGCCTTGTCCCATAGCACCGCTTGAGAAGACTTCGTCACTGGCTTCATGCAGAGCGCGAATTTCACCATTGAGTGGGGCGTGGAAGCTCTCACCTGCCAAGGCTTTTTGCAGTTTAGATTTGCCAAGTGTCCAAGGTTTTGGTGCTTTGGTCTTGTCATCATCAGTTACTAGGGCTGTTTCACGGTAGAAAAGCCAAGTCATGGCAAAGGCAACGAACATGGAGACGCTCATGGCGATAATGGCATTCCACATGAGCGACATATTTCCTTGTGGGGAGATGAAGTTTGGAAGTCCAAAAATTCCTAAACCACCCAAAGTATAAAAACCTGAGTTTGCCATTCCTAAGATTGCTCCACCAGCTGCGCCACCAATCATAGAATAGAGGAAGGCTGATTTTCTCTTGAGGGTCAAGCCGTAAATTGCGGGTTCTGTGACGCCGGCAATCCCTGAGATGATGGCTGGAATTCCCAAGGTCTGCAAGCCTTTGTCTTGTTTTCTGAATTTTAACCAGAGGGCAAAGACGACGGCGACCTGTGCAAATGAAGCGCCAAATGTTCCAGCAAGCATGTGTGAGAAGCCTTCGGCTCCGACCTGAACAAGGGCTACGGAAACCACCGCCCAGTGAAGTCCAAAGATGACCAGTACTTGCCAAAGGAAACCAAGAAGCGCCATAAAGAGAATAGGATTGAAAGCAAGCAAGTTTTGGAAACCTGTACTCAAAAGGTCTGTGGCAACATTCAGGGTTGGGCCAATCAAGAGCAGAGCAAATGGTGCTGCAATCAACAGTGTAAAGAATGGCACAAAGAAAGTTTGCAACATCTCTGGAATGATTTTTTTCGCTCGTTTCTGAATTATGCTGGCAAACCAAACGGTAAAGATGATTGGAACAACAGTTCCGGAGTAGTTTTGAGCGATGACGGGCAAACCAAGGAAAGTTGAGAAATAGTTACTTTCGATGATGGTACCTGAGAAGAGGCTACCAATTGGGTTACTTCCGTCAAATGCAGCAAGTTGAATAGATGGATACATCAAAATCATTCCTAAAACTAGTCCGATAAATTCATTGAGTTTGAATTTTCGCGCGGCAGTCAGCCCGACAACGATAGGAAGGAAGGTGAAGATGGCATCACCGACGGCATTGAGTAAGACTGAAGTTCCGTCAGTTGCGCTCAGCGCCCCCAATGCAATCAAAAGGGCATTTAGTCCTTTAATCATCCCGCCTGCGGCAAGGACACCGAGGAAAGGTTGGAAGGAGCCAGAAATAATATCAATCAGACGGTTAAAGGGCGACATCTTCTGCGTTTCCTCGTCTTGTGAAGTCACATTTCCTGTTATTTTTGCGACTTCTTCATAGACTTGGGGAACGTGATTTCCGATGACGACTTGATATTGTCCGCCTGCCTGCATGACGGTAACGACGCCATCCATTTGTTCAAGGATGGCTTTGTTGGCTTTGGACTCGTCTTTGAGTTTGAAGCGCAACCGTGTGATGCAGTGACCAACGGAGTTGATGTTTGCTCTGCCACCGACATTTTGGACAATGTCGTTTGCTAATGCTTGGTATTTTCCCATTTTACTTACCTCCTTGGGATATGTGGTGTTAGAATTTCATCAGTGGTTAACCTCTATGATTTCGCTTTCTTTTCACTCTTTTAGTATAACTCATTTTTTTCTCATTTCATAATAATATTATGAGCAAAAAATAAAAGATGAGGTTCATTTCTGAACTTCATCTTTTGGTGGTTCGCTCCAATTTCTTCTCAGGCTGAAATGGTCTGGAACAAAGTCATATCCTGGCGTGCAGAAGGGATGACAGCGCAAAATGCGTGCGGTTCCCATGGCTATGCCTTTAGCAGGGCCATGTTTTTCAATTGCCTGAATCATATAATTTGAGCAGGTGGGATAGTAGCGGCAAGCTGGAGGGAGCGCCGGAGAAATCCAACGTTGATAACCATGCACCGCTTTTACTAATATTTTTTTCATTTTTTTAATGTGGTGAGCGTTTTTGGTTACTCTATTTTTATTTTTTTGCTTACGTCAGCATTTTCTCTGAAGAAATTAACTTACGTCAGTAAATTCTCTTATTTTTTAGCAAGAACTTGTAAAATATCAGCCACCATAAGCTCTGGTGTCAGGTGATAACGATCGTAAAGCTCAGCAACGGGCACTGAATCATTAAATTCACGCTCTGCACCGAAGTTCAAGACTTTCACATCATAACGTCCCAAGAAAGAGGCAACTTTTTGTCCAAAGCCACCGTCCAAGATGCCGTCCTCAATCGTGACAATAAGCTGATGGTTTTCTGTCAAGTTGTCTAAGAAATCTTTATCCAAGTCATTGATGAACAAAGGATTGACCAAAGTGGCGTTAATCCCTTTTTCTGCAAGGGCTGCTGCAATTTTTTCGCCGTGTGAATAGAGACCACCGAGGGCCAAAATCGCTACTTTTTCTCCCATTTTTGTCATTTGATAAGAGCTTTGTGTGAAATCTGTGAGAAGGCTTGCGCGAGATTCAAGACCATGTTCAGGCATTTGAATCACGACTGGTTGCTCGTGTTGCGCCAGCGCCCAGTCCAAAATTGCTGTGAATTCTTCTCCAGAAGTAGGGGCCAAATATTTGAGATTTGGAATGTTAGAAATCCAAGTCATCGCTGATGAGCCTTGGTGGGTCTTATCTGAGCCAGAAATCACGCCACCTTTGACGATGATAATCGCTGGTTCTTTATTGATCGCCACATCGTGCCAAAGTTGGTCGTAAGCTCTTTGCAAGAAGGTTGAATTGTGGAAAATAATGGGGCGTGCGCCAGCTGCAGCCATTGCTCCGCCAAATGTAATCGTGTATTGCTCAGCGATACCGGCGTCAATATAGCGTTCGGGATGTTTAGCGGCAAATTGCTTGAGTCCGAAAATGCCCGGAATTGCTGCATTGATGGCTACCAGTGGCAAACCTTCGGCAATCTTTTTGTCCATGTAGTCCAACATGATGCTGGTATAGGTTTCGCCAGAAGGTTGATTTTTTGATTGACCTGTTGCCAAATCAAATGGGACGTGCCAATGGAAAGCTTCTTTGTTTTCAACGGCTGGCTCATAGCCACGCCCTTTTTGGGTGTGGATGTGCAGAACAATTGGGTGATCAATGTCTTTGACTTCCTCAAAAAGCGCAGTCAGGGCTTCGATATCATTACCTTCTTCTAGATATTTGTAATCCAAACCAAATGCTTTGAAGAAATTATTTTCAGCTTGACCATTTGTCGCGCGCAATTCAGCCAAATTGCGATAGAGTCCACCATGATTTTCAGCGATTGACATTTGATTATCATTGAAAACAATGATGAGATTTCCTTTGAAATCCCCAGCATTATTGAGGGCTTCCATTGCCAGACCACCGGAAATAGATCCATCTCCAATCACCGCCACAATGTTTTCTTTCTTAGCTGCCAAATCGCGGGCTTGTGCGTATCCTAGAGCATTGGCAATTGAAGTTGAGGTGTGTCCCACAGTGAAAAAGTCATGAACCGACTCTTCTTGGCTCGTGTAAGGCGTGATGTCATGAAAATGACCATCAGTAAAGCCAATCTTACGTCCTGTCAAAATTTTGTGCGGGTAAGTTTGGTGAGAAACATCCCAGATAAACTTGTCCACTGGTGAATTGAAGACCTTGTGAAGGGCAATAGTCAGTTCAGTCACACCCAAATTTGGCCCAACGTGACCGCCAACAATTGATACTTTATGCAAGACCGCTGCCCGAATTTCTTGAGATAATTCAATCAGCTCATCGTGAGTTAAATTTTTTACGTCAGCAGGTTCATTTACCTTATCTAAAACCGTCATTTTTACGTTTTTCTCCTTAATATTTCAATACAAAATTCGCCACGCAGCATCAAAATAGGCTGCTGGCACCTTTTTCCTGACAAAACTAATTTACGTCAGCGTTTTTTCTGTCAAAATCAAGTTTCGTCAGCGTTTTTTCTGTCAAAATCAAGTTTCGTCAGCATTTTCTCTGATAAAACCAAGTTTCGTCAGCATTTTCTCTGATAAAACCAAGTTTCGTCAGCATTTTCTCTGATAAAACCAAGTTTCGTCAGCATTTTCTCTGATAAAACCAAGTTTCGTCAGCATTTTCTCTGATAAAACCAAGTTTCGTCAGCATTTTCTCTGATAAAACCAATTTACGTCAGCGTTTTCTCCCCAAAAATCCGCCATGCACTTCCTATGCTTTATCAACTGCTTTAATATTTTACAACTTTTGGAAAATTTTTGCTGGACTTGAGATTGGCCCATCCAAGCGGAGTTTGACAACAAATTTTGTACCGTGAGGCTTGTTATCTTCGACCGAAATCTTACCATTATAAGCATCAACAATTTGTTTAGCCAGTGACAAGCCTAAGCCCAGTCCACCTTTTTGTCGCGTTCTTGCTTTATCCACTCGGAAAAAGCGGTCAAAAATTTTCTTCTTGTCTTCGTCAGAAATTCCTTCGCCGTTATCGGCCACAGCCAGCAACAAATTATTGCCATTTTTTTGAACATCCACAAAAATTTCCCCATTTTCATCGGTATATTTCAGCGCATTATCAAATAAAATGGTCATCAATTGTTTAAAAAGTGCCTGATCGAGATTAAAAGTTCCCTCGATTTTTAGATTTCCTTTGAAAATCTTGCCCGCATTCTCCGCCAGCATCTCATAACTCTCAAAAATTTTCTCAAAATAATCCAGTTGTGTCGCTACTGGATTGATTTTGATTCCAGATTCACTGCGTGCCAGATGCAAAAGTGTTGTCGTCAAAAGTCGCATATTGCGCACCTCAGCCAGACTTTCAGAAATATTTTCCGACGCATCGATAATTGTCGCAGTTGGAGTTTGAAAAAGGAGTTCCAGACGGTTTTGCAAAATAGCGAGCGGTGTGCGCAACTCATGCGACGCATTTTCCACGAACTCTTTTTGCTTTTCATAGGCTGACAAAATGGGCTTCAAAGTCCAATTTGCCAAATACAGACTGATGATGACCGACAAAAGCCAGAAAGTAATCATCGTCGTGATAATGACCAGCACTGCCCGACTCATCGCATCTTGAATCTGATCCACGTTCGTAAAAATCTGCACATAGACTGGTGTTATTGACCCGTCCACATTTGTCAAAACAAACCGTGTCGCCAAATACCGATAATGCCAATCCTTACCATAAGGATTACTCACCGAAACCGTATGAATCGAATTTAACTGATTTTCATTGAATTTAACTGCTTTTTCCAAGTCTGACATGGTGTAATCCATGTTTTGTGAACTGGCTGATGTGATCCTTTTTCCGTTAACATCATAAAAAATAACCGGATTATTTGGCCCAAAATCGCCATGAGCTGGCCGATTATAAGAGCCTAAGAAACTATTTGCTGAGTCTTCCAAAAAAGATTGATTTTGTGATAAATCTCGCAAATTTTGGTCTGTCGCTCGATAAATCCCCAGCTGCATAACTTGGATGATAATGACTGTCAAAGCCACGAAAATCACTGTAAAAGCTAGAAAAAAATGAAGGAAATTTTTCCCATCATTTTTCACAATTGCTGAAGATTTAATTTTTGTAATTATTTTCTTCAATTTTTCTCATTTCTACTAAGCTTTAGCTTTTAAATGGCTTAGCGCAACTTATCTCAAAATGTAGCCGACGTTTCGCAAGGTTGCCAAATTATCTACAAACTCTGTATTTTTCAATTTTTTACGAATTTTACTCATGTAAACTTCAACAACAGTGACCGTTGTATCACTGTCATAGCCCCAAATTCGGTCAAAAATTTGTTCTTTAGGTAAAATCACATTTTGATTTTGCATCAAATAAACCACCAAATCAAATTCTTTACCAATGAGTTCAACAGGTTGGTCATTGACCAAAGTTGATTTATTGGCTAGATTTAAGCGTACCTCACCATAAGATAGGCCGTTAGAGTCTTCTAATTTTCCTGTTCTTTTCAAAAGGGCTTGAATACGTGCCTTAAGTTCATCCAGATAAAAAGGTTTGGTCAAGTAATCATCCGCTCCAATGTCAAAACCGTGCATTTTGTCATCCAAAGATTCTTTAGCGGTCATGATTAAAACGGGCGTATCAATTCCTGCTTCACGTAGCTCTTTAAGCACCTCAAAACCATTTTTTTCAGGCAACATCAAGTCCAAAAGAATCAAATCATAGATGTCTAATTGTCCCTCGTAAAGTCCCTCAACACCATCATAGACTTGTTTTACTTCTGCAAATGACTTCAAGAAATCATAAACTGATTTTGATAATGATAAATCATCCTCAACCAACAATATTTTAATCATCGTTGTATCCATCCCTTTTTTCCATTTTTGAGCGGGAAAAAATTTCCTTTTCTTATCCTTCATTTAAAATGCTACGAAACTGATAAAAATACGCTCATCCCTTTCTTTTATTTTACACTATTATGTTATTTTTGTCTTGTTTTAGACTTAATCTTATCTTAAATGAAACTAAAATTTCACCTTTAGCCTGTCTTTCTCAGACAATAAGCGAATCACTTATCTAGCCAAAAAAATCAGAGTTTAAGCTCTGACTTTTGTTGATTCACGCACGATTAACTCAAATGGGATGATTGTTTTTTCTGGTAATTGTTGTTGGGCGTCACGCAAGTCCAGAATTTTCCGCACGGCTGCGGCTCCTAATTGTTCGATATTGATATCAAAAGTGGTCAGGTAAGGATGAATAATTGATCCAAAAATCGAGTTATTATAGGTAACCAAACTAATGTCCTCTGGCACTCGCAAGCCTTGGCTAGACAAACGTTCTACCACCTTTAACGCTAAGACATCATCAAGCACAACCAGCGCGGTTTCATCCGTCACTGAAAAATCTCGATCCATAAGCAAGGCACCTCGGCTTAAGCCTAAGCGTTTCGTTTCGTCTTTGAAGCCTTGATAACGTTCAGCAAAAACTTCCCCCTCCAAAGTATTCGTTACAAAAGAAATATTTTGATGGTTCAGCTCAACCAAGTGACGCACTGCTTCACGTCCTAACAACATATTATCGTTGTCCACATGAGTAATTTCATTTTGTCGCTCAAGTGGTGTTCCGACAAGCACAAAAGGAACCTTATGATCGAGGAGATAAGTCCGAACTTCATCACTTTTCCCAGCATACAGAACGATAAAACCATCCACACGTTTTTCTGAATACTGCAATTCCACTTGTTTTTTGAGTTCCCAAGTAGAATGCCCTGTGGCAATTGCTACAGAAATATCGTACTCGCGTGCGGTTTCATTGATTGAGGTCAAAATCTTCATAAAGAAGGGCTGACTTGCTTTATCAGTGACTGGCGGAAATACTACTCCAATGGTGTTGGACTTTCCTGAAGCGAGGATTTGAGCTGCAGCATTACGACGATAGCCCAAATCTTGCATCGCTTTACGAACTTTTGCCTTGGTTTTTTCACTGATTTCTGAGCTGTCCTTAATGACGCGACTGACGGTTGAAGCATTGACGCCTGCTCTTTTTGCAACATCTTTGATTGTGACTGCCATTCTTTTACCCCTAACTGGATTTCTCCAGCACTCCTTTCTCTATGATTTTTGTCCTTCATTACCTTTTCTTTGTTCATTTTCCCAAAATTTATAGAAATTATCAAGCGTTTTCGGAAATTTGTATAGATATCTTAGCTTTTGACATCTTTTATTTTCTAGCTGTCACATAATCTGAAGTTAAGTTGATTTTTTCACCATAAATTTCTACGGTTAAAGCTTCTCCTTTGAGCAGAGTCACTTTAATTTCTTTGCCAACAGAGATTTTGAGCAGGCGACCACGATAATTGATGTGGAAGGCATAACCTGTCCATGCTTTTGGTAAAAATGGTGCGAAACTCAACTGTCCATTCCAAGTTTTCATTTGGGCAAAACCATGGACGATTGCTAACCACGAGCCTGTCATTGAGGTAATGTGCAGACCGTCGTCCGTGTCGTTATTGTAATTGTCCAAGTCGAGACGAGCCGTGCGTTCGTACATTTCCACTGCTTTTTCTTCCATCCCAAGTTCAGCAGCCAAAATGGCGTGAATACTTGGGGAAAGTGAGCTCTCATGAACAGTCAATGGTTCGTAAAACTCAAAATTTCGTCGTTTTTCATCCAGTGAAAATTGATTTCCAAAGAAATAAATCCCTTGCAAAACGTCGGCTTGTTTGATGTAAGGACTGCGCAAGACGCGATCCCAAGACCAATTTTGATTGAGGGGAAGATTGCTTGGATCAAGCTCAGCGACTGGGGTCAAATCTTTGTCTAAAAAGCCATCATGTTGGACAAAAATGCCTAATTCTTGGTCTTCTGGATAGTACATTTTTTCAACGATTTCAGCCCATTTAGCTAATTCTTTGGCTTCAATCAGATCGGGACGTGGGTATTTTGCCAAACTTTCCGCTGTGTAGCTCAAGACCCAAGTGGCTAATTTATTGGTGTACCAGTTGTTATTGATGTTGTTTTCGTATTCGTTTGGCCCTGTCACCCCGTGAATCATGTATTGGTCATTGCGTTTACTATAATGGACACGGTCTGCCCAGAAACGGGCGATTTCGACCAATACTTCTAAACCTTCATGCGCGAGATATGTTTCGTCGCCAGTGTAATTAGTATAGTTGTAAATGGCATAGGCCATTGCGCCATTTCTGTGGATTTCTTCAAAGGTAATTTCCCATTCGTTGTGGCACTCGACACCGGTGAATGTCACCATTGGATAAAGGGCGCCAGCGAGTCCTTGTTGGCGGGCATTATGCTGGGCTTGTGGAAGTTGATTGTGGCGGTATTTCAAGAGGTTTTTAGTAACTTTTTCATCAGATAAAGCCAGATAAAGGGGAACAGCATAAGCTTCGGTGTCCCAATAGGTTGCTCCGCCGTATTTTTCACCTGTAAAACCTTTGGGGCCGATGTTTAAGCGTTCGTCTTCACCATAATAAGTGCTAAAAAGTTGGAAAAGATTGAAACGAATGCCTTGTTGGGCTTCGTCTGAGCCCTCAATTTGGACATCGGCGATTTCCCAGCGTTTTGCCCAAGCTTCGATTTGAGCAGCGCGAAGTTGGTCATAGGTTACCTCAGAAAGTGAGTCCACAAACGCTACTGATGCATCAGTCATTGCTGCTAAATCTTGATAATCACGGCTGGTCAAAACAATGACGCGTTTTTCAAAAGTCAGACTTTGCTTAGCGGGCAAAATTTCCTCAAAGCTATCAATAACTTGATTTTCTTCGGCTTTTTGGGCTGTCAATTGTAGATTTCCTTTGAAAAATTGATGCGCTGAAACGGTAAATTGTTCAACGTCAAAGGGGTTAGGAATGGTTTGGCTGATAAGATAAGAGCCGTTTTCGCTATTCCCTAACTCAAACGTTTGCCAGAATTTTTCATCGTAGTTGGCGTCTTCGTTATGCACATCGGCATCAATTGCTGAGTCCAGACGAATACTGTGCATCTCCCCATCAACATTTTCAAAAGTAAAGTGGAAAAGGGCTAATTCTTGGGTGGCGATGGAGAAGAAACGCTCAGCTGTTACCCGCACACCAGAAACGGTATAGCTGTATGTGAGCAGGCCTTTTTGCATCTCCAAAGCCATTTCAAAATCGGTAATTTTTGCACGCGCCAAATCAATTTCTTCTTGGTCAATAAATAGGCGGATTTTGGCAAAGTTGACGGCGTTAATGGCTTTGCCGAAATAATCAGGATAGCCATTTTTCCACCAGCCAACCCGTGTTTTATCTGGGAACCAAACACCCGCAATATAAGTGCCTTGATGGTGGTCTGCACTGTAAGTTTCACTGAAATTGCCGCGCATTCCCATGTAGCCATTTCCAATGGAGGTTAGCGATTCTTGCAAGCGTCGGTCTTTGCTTTCAATCTGATTTGCCGTGACTTTCCAAGGGTCAATGCCCATGACTCTTTTGATTTGTTTCATTTGTTTCTTCCTTTTAATTCTTTTTCTTCTTAAAAATTTGATATTCCCAAGCAGACAGGGTCATTTTTTCTTTTAAAATTCGTTGTTGGCTGCCTAAAACTTGGACATAGTCGCTGACGGAATTTTCGTCAGTAAATTCTCTGGCTTTTGCAAAGTCCAAATGTGCTTTTCTTGTCCCTAAATTGACCAAAATCAAAAATTCTTCGCGCTCATAGACTAAGGCCTGCGGGTGTCGGCTAAAATGAAAGCGAATGGAACCGTCCGCAATGGCTGCTTCTTGATGACGCAGTCTGATTAAAAATTGATAGAGCTGGATGAGTTCTGTGTTTTTTTCACTGTTGACTTCTGGAAAATTTGGATTGATTTCCATCCAAGCTTGCCCGCTAGTGAAGCCCGAATTTGCTGACGCATCCCACTGCATCGGTGTTCTGGCGTGTTCACGACTTCCGTCAGTAATTTTTCTGAGCGCTTCTTGAGGGGGAAATTGCGTCAGCAATTTCTCGTACTGCTGCTTGATTTCTGCCGAGCGCAATTGGCTGCTGTCGGTAAAGGGAAAGTTCGTCATGCCAAATTCTTGCCCTTGATAAATGAATGGCGTGCCTCGCAAAAGCATATAGCTCACTGCCAGTGCTTTGGCTGATGCAAGACTGCCATCGCCAAAACAATCAATGCTGCGTGGCTGATCATGATTTTCCAGATAGAGGGCATTCCAGCCTCGCGAAAGCAAATCTTCTTGCCAACGCAGAATGACTTTTTTGTAGCCATAGATGTCGCCTGAGCCATCTTTTTTACGCTTGTTGTGTTCTAGCTCAAAAATCATATTGATGTAGCCAGCGTCATCTGTCCAGTCTGGTGCTTGCTTGGAGCGCACACCGGACGCTTCACCGACAGTCAGCGCCCCATATTCATCAAAAATTGCTTTCAAATCGGCCATGTAAGCTTCAATCCCAGCAACATTCATAAAAGGCACCCACGGCCCGTCGCCCTTCCAAGATTTGATTTTATAATCCCACGGCATTTTTTGAATGTGCGAAATCGCATCTAATCGAAAACCGTCAATGCCCAAATCCAACCACCAGCGAATCATTTTGTAGATTTCCTCGCGGACTTTGGGATTTTTCCAGTTCAAATCGGGCTGCTCTTTGGCAAAAACGTGAAAATAAGCTTGCTCAGTTGACGCATCATAGGTCCAAGTTGATCCACCAAAAAAGGAAATCCAGTCATTGGGCAAGTGTTCAGGGCGGGCATCCGCCCACAAATAATAATCGCGGTAAGGATTATCTTTAGATTTTTTGCTTTCCAAAAACCAGGGGTGCTGATCTGACGTATGGTTGACGACCAAATCCATAATCACTTTCAAGCCATTTTCATGCGCCAAAGTCAACAATTGTTTGAGATCAGTAAGGCTGCCAAACAAGTCATCAATCGCATAATAGTCCGCGATATCATAGCCTCCATCAACCTGCGGACTTTTATAAACCGGATTGAGCCATATAAAATCAACGCCTAAATCACGCAAATAAGGTAATTTTTCAATAATCCCTTGAAGGTCACCAATTCCGTCAGCATTGGAATCTTTGAACGACTTGGGATAAATTTGATAACCGACCATTTTGTGAAAATCTGTTTTCTTTTTCTTCATCATTACTCTATTTTTCTCTCGTTTAGAACTTTCGATTATTTTTTTAAAATCACTGTGCTATAAGGTGGAATGACAAGTTTTCCGTCAGTAATTTGGGCAGTTTTTCCACTGACGGAAATCACGTCAGCAATTTCTCTGCCGACCACTGCTTTTGGTAAGCTGACGTGCGTTTCTTCTGTCGCCGAAAAATTATTGATGAGGGTCAAATCCTTGCCATAATTGAGGACAGAAAGATTAGTTTTGCTGACGGAAATTTGTTTCACTCTAGCTTTGGCAATCTCAGGGTATTTTGCTTTGATACGTAGGATTTTCTTGTACCAATTGAGTAAGGAGTTCGGGTTAGCTTCTTGTTGAGCGACATTTCCTCCGTCAGTTGTTGCCACTTCTGTCGCCCCTGGCACTGCTACGTCTGCCTTTGTCATATCTGTTCCCACAGAATCCCACGGCATGGGCAAACGTTTATTTTGATCAAGCCCAGATCCCGTAAGCCCCACTTCTTCGCCATAATAAATAAAAGGATTTCCAGGCAATAGAAGGTAGGCTTGTGCAGCCATTTTCTTCATCGGCAAACTACTCAAGAGCGTTGCCGAGCGATCGGTGTCATGATTGCTCAAAAATGGCGCATCAATAGCTTGAGTAGAATCCTTATGAATCTCCTGATCCCAAGCCTCAATTTGCTGAGCAAATAAATCGCCCTCTCCCAAGACCAAAGCCGAATTTATCGGACTGCTACTTGATTGCAAGGCATTCGGAAAATCAAACAAACTGTCAATGCCAGAATGATAAACATCATCAATCGCCGAAGCCGTCGAGAAGACCTCGCCCACCAAGTAAGCTTTCGCATCCTGCTTTTTGACCGTATCTGTCAGCCATTTGGTAAATGCAGTCGTTTTCTTATCATCATTAGAAAAATAAAAGCCCACCGCGTCTAAGCGAAAACCAGAACCCCCTTTATCCAACCAGAATTTTGTGATTTTAGCAATCTCTTTTTTGACCTCAGGATTAGCAAGATTAAGGTCAGGCATTGATTGATCAAACTCGGATTCATAATATTTTCCGTTACTTGCTAGACTGTAACCTTCTTTTGCGGTGTCCGACCAGTTGTAGTAAGCCTCATATTTTTTATCCCCAGAAAGCGCCTTTTGAAACCAAATATTATCGGTTGCCGTGTGATTGAAAGGCATATCCAAAATCACCGCAATTCCCCGTTTCTTGGCCTGTGCAATCAAATTTTCAAAATCAGCCATCGTGCCAAATTTGGGATTGATTTCCTCATAATTGGTCACATCATAGCCATGATAGCTCGGACTGGCAAAAATCGGTGTCATCCACAGGCCTTGAACCTTCAAATCACTCGTCGAACTTTTATTTCCGGTATTCAGATAGTCCAAATGTTGCGTGATACCCTTTAAATCGCCCACGCCATCCCGATTTGAATCTGCATAGGAGCTTGTAAACACCTCGTAAAAATTGCGATATAAACTCGAATCAACTTTTTTGCTGACCTCCGTTTTTTTGGCTGCTGAACTTGATTTGGCAGGCTGCTGACAAGCCGTAAGCACTGACAGCGCCAAAACAGCAGTCGCAAGTAACACTATTTTATTTTTCATGTTCATTTCCTTTCTGCCTCAAAGCAGATGAAATATCAAGATAATCAAGATAAAATCCACGACTAGCCCCACAAGCCAAGCCAGCCAAAAATACCATTTTCGTGTCTTATGATGCACCACTTGGCCCGCCACAAGCGCACCAACTCCCCCAGCAAAAACAGCCAGTAAGAGCAGCACTTTTTCGGGAATCCGCCATAAATGATGCACCGCTTTGTACTTATCCACAGCATAAAATCCAAAAACAATCCCGTTCCACACTGCAAGCAGACCCAGCAAAATCCAAATGTCCATCACACTCTCCACATTTCTTGATAACAAAGCTCATTTTCAATTCCGTCAGCATTTTCTCTGAATGGCAAAAGCCATCTTCAATTCCGTCAGCATTTTCTCTGTTCAAATCACGCTAAATTTTCCGCTAAAAGTTTTCGTCAGTAAAAATTCTATTCCACTTCACAAGCAAAAGCTTGCCACGGCAGCAAATTCAACCGAGAAATATCCGTCAATTCATCATAATTGTGAATCAAAAGCTCGCGACAGACAAAGCCTGTGCTGAACTGATTGTTCTTATCCGAAAGATTGACAACAACCAAATATTTTTTTCCCTTGTACTTACGCAAATAAGCAAACACCTCATCTGCCGTGTCCAAAAGCTCAAAATCGCCGTAAATTACCCAATCATTATGCTTACGTAAGCGAATCAATTCTTTATAAGTGTAAAAAACAGAATCCTCATCATTGAGCGCCAGCTCAGCATTTATTTCCTGATGATTAGGATTGACAGCCAACCACGGCGTCCCGTCAGTAAATCCAGCATTTTCACCAGCCGTCCACTGCATAGGTGTTCTCGCATTGTCTCGCCCAACTCGACGGATGGAAGCCATGATGTCCTCCTCAGAATAACCCTCAGCCAAGCGCTCCAAACGCATATTGCGCGATTCAACATCATTGACCTGCGAAATGTCCTCAAAGGGGAAATTCGTCATCCCCAGCTCTTCGCCTTGGTAAATGTAAGGTGTGCCCTTCATCAAGTGCAGCAAAATCGCAAAAGCCTTAGCGGACTGTACACGATACTGGCCGTCATTACCCCAATTTGACACAATGCGTGGCAGGTCATGATTGTCCCAAAAGAGCGAATTCCAGCCCTTTTCCAGACCTTGCCACTTGGCAAAAATTTCCTTGAGCTTCGGCACAGAAAATGCTTTTTTGTCCCATTTTTCGCCCTCGTCATCGTAGGCATTTGTGATATGTTCAAATTGGAAAACCATCGACAATTCATCACGCTCAGGAGCACTGTATAGCTCGGCAATCTCAGGCGTTGCCCCCCAAGTTTCGCCCACCGTCAGCAGATTTTTGCCCCCAAAGGTGGCATGGTTCATTTCCTGCAAATACTCATGCAATTTTGGCCCGTTGCCTGTGATTTCTTGGTCAATTTCCTTGCCAATCAAATCAATCACGTCCATACGAAAGCCGCCAATGCCCTTGTCAATCCAGAAATTCATCATGTCATAGACTTCCTTATGCACCGCAGGATTTTCCCAGTTCAAATCAGGCTGCCGCTTACTGAAAATGTGCAAGAAATATTGCCCCGTTGCTTCATCAAATTGCCAAGCCGATCCAGAAAAAGTCGATTTCAAACCATTAGGCTCGTCCCGCCAAATGTAATAATCTCGGTATTTGTTGTCCTTAGATTTGCGACTTTCCACAAACCAAGCATGCTCGTCAGACGTATGATTGACCACCAAATCCATGACAATCTTGATGTCGCGCTTTTCCGCCTCAGCCAGCAACTCGTCCATGTCCGCCATTGTGCCAAATTCCTCAGCAATCGCCCGGTAGTCCGAAATATCATACCCATTATCATCCATTGGAGATTGGTAGACCGGACTCAGCCAGATTGCCCCAATTCCCAAATCCTTCAAATAATCCAATTTTGAAATAATTCCCTGCAAATCACCAATTCCATCAGCATTTGCATCCATGAAAGAACGCGGATAAATCTGATAAACCACCGTTTTTTGCCACCAATTTTTTTGCATAAATCTCTACCTTATTATTTTTCAATAATCCTCTAAATCCACCAACAAAACGTCAGTAAAATCATACTAAAACCAAGCATTCTGTCAGCAAAAATAATACTGACAGAATCTCGAATTACTTATAAATCACAAAACCATACTGTTGAACTTTTTTGCCCTCAACCAGATTAGAAAGAAGCACCTCATCACCAGAAAAATAAGCCGGTTTTTCACCAATGTTGAAAATTGCCTTCAGTTCATCACGTTCAAATTTGACAATCCCATTCTCATCATCAACGATTTTCCATGTCAAATCCGCATCACTCAGTACCTTTTGATAATCACGTCTCAGTTTAATTAAGGCCTTGAAAAAACTAAACATCTCAACATCTTGATTGACTTCATCCCAGGGCATACATTTCCGACACTCAGGATCCATACCACCAGTCAAAGCATACTCATCCCCGTAGTAAATACAAGGCACACCAGCCTGCATGAAAGTGAAAGTTTCCACTAATTTCATCAAGTTTTTATTGTTTTTTGCTACCGTCAAAATCCGTGGCGTATCATGTGAATCCAAAACATTAAACATCACTTGATTGACCTGTTTACGATACAACACCAACTGCGTGTTGATATTAGAAACCATTTGTGAAAGTGAGATTTTCTTATTAATCAAACCATCTTTGATTGCATCCGTATAAGCATAGTTCATCACCGCTGAAAATTCATCTCCAACCAACCAAGGTTGTGCCGAATGCCACACTTCACCCAAGATATAAAAATCATCTTTGGCTATATCACAGATTGTACGAAACTTCTTCCAGAAAGCATGATCCACTTCATCTGCCACATCAAGTCGCCACGCATCAATATCAAACTCACGGATCCAATAATCCGCCACCCTCAAAAGATAAGCTTCCACTTCAGGATTAGCCGTATTGAGCTTAGGCATGTGTGGCGTAAAAGCAAACGTATCATAAGTCGCATTTTCTGCACTTTCAAAATCATCCGTTGGCGTATAAGTCGCTGGCCAGCTATTCACATGGAACCAATCCGCAAATTTTGATTTTTCCTGATTTTTCAAAACATCTTGCCATTGAGCAGAGGTGTCTCCGATATGGTTAAACACTGCGTCGAGCATGACTTTAATCCCACGCGCGTGTGCTTCTTTAACCAAAGTCTTAAACAATTCCTTATCACCAAAATGCTTGTCAATATCCAAATAATCTTCCGTATCATACTTATGATTAGAGAAAGCTTGGAAAATCGGTGTAAAGTAAATTCCATTCACCCCGAGTTCCGTCAGGTGATCCAAATGATCAATCACCCCTTGCAAATCTCCCCCATAAAAGTCTTGACGATCTGGCGTTTCCTTTGGATCCCAAGCTTTCGCATTTTCCGGATCATTAGAAGTATCCCCATTGGCAAAGCGCTCAGGAAAAATTTGATACCAAACGGTTTCTTTCACCCATTCAGGTGCTTTAAACCGATCCGTTTCATGGAAGTAAGGGAGACGGAAAGCGCCATATTTATTCGTTATCAAACGTTCATCATAATCAAGTAAGCCTTGATCCGTATAAACCACTTTTTCTCCATCAAGCCCTGTCACAACAAATAAATAATCCACACGTTTCGTTGCAACCGTAATTTCTGCCTCAAAATAATCATTCCGATTTGTAGAAAGCAATTTCTTCATTTCTACAGTCTGGCTTTCCCAATATTGAGTGTCTGGATGATCTAAGCCTCTCCAGAGATAAGGATCTCCGTAAACCAATTCGACTTTTTCGATATCCTCTTTTTCAGCTTGCAAACGAACGTGCATCAGATTTTTCCTATACAAATATGCAAATTCCGATTCAGGACGATGATAAAGAGCAGCTTTGTTCATAATATAGAACCTCCAAATTTTTATTGGCTGTACTAGTGTCATTCCCACCACATCTGGAGAAAACAAATCTCACATTAGCACCATTTTATCACAACGCTTTCATTTGCGCAACCGTTTGCGAGTCATTGAACATTTTTTATTTTCTTACATCTTTATTTTCAAAAACTTTTAATCCTAAAAACACTTAACTACCAAGCCTAAAGCCGTGTAACTAAATTGTAATGTTTTTCTTCTTGACAAAAAGCAAACGTTTGCGTAAAATGAAAAGTGTAGAAAATAAAACCGTTTTCATTCAGGAGGAAATAAAAATGAAATCTTGGAAAAAAGTTGCTCTTGGCGGAGCATCTGTACTCGCTCTTGCAACTCTTGCAGCTTGTGGCTCATCAACAAGCTCTAGCAATTCATCATCTAAAGATGCTTCCGATAGCATCAAAGGAACAGTTCGTGTTTATGTAGATACACAACAAAAAGCAACATACACAGATGTTGCGAAAGGTTTGGCTTCTAAATATCCAGATCTTAAAGTTCAAATCATTGCTAACGCTTCTGGCTCAGCAAATGCTAAAGTAGATATTGCTAAAGACCCTTCTAAATACGCCGACGTCTTTGCAGTCCCTAATGACCAACTTGGTGATATGGCAGATAAAGGCTATATCAATCCAGTAGCTACAAAATTTGCAAGTGAAATCAAGAAAGATAATTCCGACGTTACTGTAGACGGTGTGACATACAAAGACAAGATTTATGCTTTCCCTAAATCAACAGAATCGCTCGTTCTTTTCTATAACAAATCTAAATTATCAGCCGATGATGTTAAGACTTGGGAAGGAATGACTTCTAAAGCTGCTTTTGCTGCTAACTATACTGACCCTTACTATTCTTACCCAGTCTTCTTTACTGCTGGTACAACACTCTTTGGTAAGTCTGGTGAAGATGTCAAAGCCACTGATGTAGCTTCAGCTAATGGCGTTAAAGCCCTCGAATGGATTGCAGCCCAAAAAGCAAACAAAAACGTTATGCAAACAACTAACGCACTG
This sequence comes from Lactococcus sp. S-13, assembly GCF_004210295.1. Lineage (NCBI taxonomy): Bacteria > Bacillati > Bacillota > Bacilli > Lactobacillales > Streptococcaceae > Lactococcus > Lactococcus kimchii. The sequence continues at coordinate 1,076,897 of NZ_SDAK01000001.1, forward strand.
AACCAACTTCAAGCAGGTAAAGTAGCAGCGATGTTTGATGGCCCTTGGGATACAGCTAACATTAAGAAAATTTTGGGTGACAACTTCGCCGTTGCTCCTTATCCAACAATCAATATTGACGGACAAGACAAACAACTTCAATCCTTCCAAGGAATTAAAGGTTTCGCAGTTAACTCAGCTGCTAAAAATCAAGCTGCCGCTCAAACTGTTGCAGAATACCTCTCAAGTAAAGCTGCTCAATTGAAACTCTTCAATTCTCAAGGAGACGTTCCTACTAACCTCGATGCCCAAAAAGATGATGCTGTGAAAAATTCTGACGTCACTAAAGCAATCATTACAATGACTAAAGAAGGAAATTCTGTAGTTATGCCTAAACTTCCACAAATGGCAACTTTCTGGAATAACGCTGGACCTTTGATGAACGGAGCATACACTGGCTCTATCAAACCAGCCGACTACCAAGCTCAATTGCAAAAATTCCAAGACAGTATCTCAAAATAAGAGATGATCTAATGGTTATATGTGAATAAGAGGTTGGGCTACTTCAGCCTGACCTCTTAATTTTTAAAGGAAATATTATGACTAAAAAGAAAAAAAGAAAACTCACAGAGAGTACTGTTTCTCCTGAAGAAAAGGCAATCAAAGTAAGCGAAGTTTTCTCAAAAGGGGATACCACAACAAAATTAACTTTTTTTGTTATGGGTCTAAACCAAATTAAAAACAAACAATGGGTAAAGGGACTCACTCTTTTAATTCTTGAAATTGCTTTTATTGGCTGGCTTCTTTTCTCTGGAATTAGCGCTTTCTCTCTTCTTAGTAGTTTAGGACCAAACAAAGTAAAAAGAACAATCACTGATGCCTCAGGATTTCCACAAACTCTACAACCCGACAATTCCGTCTTAATCTTACTTTGGGGACTTATTGCCTGTCTCGTTGTCGTTTTATTTATTCTGCTTTATTGGTTTAACTACCGTTCAAACAAGCACCTCTACTTCTTAAAACGTGAAGGAAAAGCAATTCCAACTAATAGGGAAGAACTCGCCTCATTGCTTGATACAAAACTTTATGCAACCTTGATGGCAATTCCTTTGATTGGTGTTCTTGCTTTCACAGTCTTGCCGACAGTTTATATGATTTCGATGGCCTTTACCAACTATGATCGACTCCATGCCGTTGCTTTTTCTTGGACAGGATTTCAAGCGTTTGGTAATGTCTTGACAGGTGACTTAGCTGGAACATTTTTCCCAGTTTTAGGTTGGACTCTGGTATGGGCAATCGTTGCTACAGCAACAACCTTCCTCGGTGGTGTGCTATTAGCCATCCTCATTGAATCAACTGGAATTAAATTTAAAGGTTTCTGGAGAACGATTTTCGTTATCGTCTTTGCCGTTCCACAATTCGTAACGTTGTTGATGATGGCTCAATTTTTAGATCAACAAGGTGCCTTAAATGGAATTTTGATGAATCTCCATTTAATCTCTCATCCAATCAATTTTATCGGTGCAGCATCTGACCCGATGGTTGCAAGAATTACGGTTATTTTTGTTAATATGTGGATTGGTATTCCAGTTTCCATGCTTGTTTCAACAGCGATTATCCAAAACCTTCCTCAAGATCAAATTGAAGCCGCACGAATTGACGGAGCAAATACCTTCAATATCTTCCGTTCAATCACTTTCCCTCAAATTCTCTTTGTTATGACGCCTGCGTTAATTCAACAATTTATCGGAAATATCAATAACTTCAACGTTATTTACCTCTTGACAGGTGGTTGGCCAATGAATCCAAACTATCAAGGAGCAGGTTCAACAGACCTTCTTGTTACTTGGCTCTATAACCTCGTATTTGGTCAAACTCAACGTTATAACGCAGCCGCTGTTCTTGGTATCTTGATTTTCATTGTTAATGCATCAATTTCATTAGTAGCATACCGTCGTACCAATGCATTTAAGGAGGGCTAATTGAAATGAAATCTTATAAAACGCAACGCCGTGTCTCTTTAACTTTGAGATACATCCTACTTGCACTCTTAGCCATTGTGTGGATTTTTCCCATTATGTGGATTATCTTAGCAAGTTTGACCCAAAATAATACAGGATTTGTTTCGACAATCATTCCAAAAACATTTACCTTTGAAAACTATACTCAACTTTTCCAAAACAAAAGTGGAAGTTTCCCATTTGTTTCATGGATTATTAATACTTTTTTCGTAGCGGTCGTTTCAGCCGTACTCTCTACCTTTATCACAATTATTATGTCCTACACCCTTTCACGTTTGCGCTTTGCCTTTCGTAAACCTTTCTTGCAAATCGCCTTAGTGCTAGGGATGTTCCCAGGATTTATGTCTATGATTGCCCTCTACTACATCTTAAAAGCAATCAATATGTTAAATCTTGGTGGTTTAATCTTAGTTTATGTTGGTGGAGCTGGCTTAGGTTTCTACATCGCTAAAGGCTTCTTTGACACCATCCCACGTTCAATTGATGAAGCAGCGACGATTGATGGGGCAAACAAGTGGCAAGTATTCACACATATTACTCTTCCCCTTTCACGCCCAATCATTGTCTACACTGCCTTAATGGCATTTATTGCTCCTTGGACAGACTTCATCTTTTCTGGGATTATCTTAGGAAACAACCAAGCACATCCTGAAACCTTCACGATTGCTTATGGTTTGTATAGCATGGTTCACTCTCAAAAAGGGGCTGCCACAGCTTTCTTCACACAGTTCATTGCCGGTTGTGTCATCATCGCTATTCCTATCACAATCCTCTTTGTTATCATGCAAAAATTCTACGTCAACGGAATTACCGCTGGTGCTGATAAAGGTTAATTATCCAAAAAACTCTCTATCATCTTCGATAGAGAATTTTTATTAACAAAAAAAGCTGACAAATATATCAGCTTTTTTGCTTATTGCCCAAGAAGGCTTTGTGCTTCTGAGCGATACTTATCCATATCAATAGATAGTCCTAGACCATCATATCTATCGTAAGCATCCACCCAATCGCCATTTTCTGGAATTGTTGTTGACTTAATTCCATTTTTTATATCAAACACTGTTTTAAAACCGGTAGTCAAAAGGAACGAATTAGGGATATTTGTCATTGTCACTGCTCGCGTCGTTCCCAACGCACTGGATGCAGTAAATAAAGTTAAAGGATTTTTAAACTTAGACATCATCGTTTCCACAACTTGCTGTTGGCGTTTCACACGCCCAAAATCACCTTCATCATCATGGCGGAATCGTGCATAGTTAAGGAGCATTCGACCATTCATTTTTTGTACGCCAGGCTTAATCATCATAAATGTCCCACCACCATCTGGATAGCCAAGTGCTGCTGCTTCATCAGCTGTGAGATCTTTGTCATTAGAAGCTTTACCTTCCGTTGCTGCTAAATCATCTGGCACAGGAACTGCTGCAAGATTTTCACCATTTACCGTTGAAAATTTTGCATCAATTTTCAAGCCTGTTGGGAATAAGGAATCAACAATCGTTGCGAAGCTCGAAAAATCAACTACTGCATAGTACTGACAGTTGATACCGAAATTTTTATTCAGCGTTTCGCTCATCAAGTCAACACCTTGTTTATTATACTGTTCTCCAATGGTGAAAGCCGAGTTAATTTTAGAATCCTGTGAATCGCCACTGCTTACATCAGGGATGTTAACCAAAGTATCTCGCATGAAACTAACAATTCTTGTTTGATGATCTTTAGCATTCACGTGTAAAACCATGATTGTATCTGTATGAGCAATGCCATCAGACTGCCAAGGCCGTTTATCTGCTCCTAAGAGCAAGATATTTACTGATCCATCCGTATTTTTTCGGCTTGTAAATTTTTCAGCCTTAGCTACGCTTCCTTCATGTTTGACCCCTCGTTGATAGCCATAAACAAAAAAACCAGCCATGACAACAATTATTAGGACGATAACACTCAAAATACCACGGAACCAATGTCTTTTTTTCTTCGTTTTTTTGTTTCCTTTGTCCTTTTTAGGTTGTTTAAACCCTCTCGGAACTTTAGTTGATCTATTGTTTGAAGAATGTATCGTCTGGCGTTGTTGCCTGCTCGAACTAGAATAATCAGTCGAATAATTAGGCCGATTTTCTTCTTCATAATCACTATAACTCTGCTGCTCATAATTATTTTGAGTTTCTGGAATTACTTGCTCTTGATCATCTTCGTACTCGGAATTGTTTGTATCTCGCTTAAGCTCATTGAGCAAATCATAATATTCTTGGCGTTCCCGAATCGTGAGATAATTGATATTATGTCGCAAATATTCCAAACGTTTGTATTTTTTCTCAGTCATTTCCTACCTATTATATCAAAGTTTGATGATTCCTGCAAAATCTTATGTAATTTTGAAAAGAGAACTCTTACATGAGTTCTCTTGCTTTTACTTCAATAAAGTTAACCACATCATTAATTGTTTTACCGGTGCTATCCAATAAAACAGCATCATCAGCCTGTTTTAACGGTGAAACCTCACGAGTGCTATCTTTGTGGTCACGCTCAGCAATTTCAATTTTCAAGCGCTCCAGGTCTGTTGGAATCCCTTTTGATAGGTTTTCTTTATAGCGACGTTCAGCACGCTCATCTACTGAAGCAATCAAAAAGATTTTCAAGTCAGCTCTTGGCAAAACAACTGTGCCGATATCTCGACCATCCATGATGATTCCACCCTGATTTGCAATTCTTTGTTGTTCAGCGACCATAAATTCTCGAATTTCTGAAATTGCCGAAATTTTAGACACTGCATTCGTGACTTCGTTGGTGCGAATAACTTCAGTCACATTATCGCTTCCAAGAAAAACTTCTTGACCATTTTCCCTGTTAGCGAAAGAAAGAGGATGATTCTTAATGTATTCAATTATTTTTGTTGCATCTTCGGTTTCTTTTTGAAGGGCAACAAAAGTTGCTGCGCGATACATTGCACCAGTATCCAGATAAATCAAGTCCAGATTGCGCGCTACTATTTTAGCAACAGTTGATTTTCCACTTGAGGCTGGGCCGTCGACAGCAATTTGAATTTTTTTCATAAGGGATTTTCTTTTTCCTTTTAATCTTTTTTATCTTATTTTTATTTTAATTTCAGTACTTGACCAGCATGAATCGCTGAGCCGTCGGCATTGTATCCGTCTGCTGAAATATTATTTAAACTTGCAATTGTCTCCCAAGGAATTCCAGTTTTGGCCGCAATTGTGCTTGGGTAATCGCCCGCGGTAATCGTATAAGTCGTTCCACTTGCTTCAGCACTAGATGATGAAGGAGTGCTTGAACTTGATGATTGCGTCGCTGGTGTACTACTTGACTCAGTTGTTGCTTCTGATGAGGCAGTTGAAGTACTTGAAGTTGCTGCTGTTGTTTGAGTACTTGATGATTGATGGAAACTCTTTGCGATGCTTTCATTATTTTGTCTTTGACTGTTCCAAAGAATAAAAGCAATGGCAAATCCAACTATAATAAACATTAAAACAACGAGAAAAGTCAAAAATCGCGTTGTTAAAGGACGTTTTTCGGTATCTCTTGCGCGAGCTTGTCTTTTCAATTCTTCTGGGTCTTCTTTCATTGCTTTGTAAATTTCATTATTCCAGGGTTCTTTTGTAGCCACGACCTTTTCCTTTCAATTTTCCTAATTTTTTATTATCATTTCTTATATGAAGATAAAAATAATTTCCGATAAATGTATCGCCTGCGGGCTATGCCACCTTCAAGCACCAGAAGTTTTCGATTACTACGATAATGGTATTGTCAAATTCTATGACACTGAAACGTCTATCCAAAACTTTCCTGATAGTTCAACCCTACAAGCTGCTGTCAAAACTTGTCCTACCGGAGCCCTTAAAATTGAAAAGGGACAATAATTATTTTATCACCTTCTATTCTATCATAAGTTTTCTATTTCTCACTATCTTTTAGAAAAATTTATTTTATTTTGATGTTAAATTGTTTTAAAATTCCTTAAAATTATCTATACAGCCTTACAAATAAAGGGTTTTCAATCGCTAGACAAAGGCAATAAGCCTTTCATGAAACCATTTGCAAATGTGGAATTAAAATAGTATAATAGCTAAGTAATAATTTTTATTATAATCTTATATAGGAGGTTACTCACATTGAGTATCGGAATTGTTATTGCGAGCCATGGTGAATTCGCCGCAGGCATCAAACAATCTGGTTCTATGATTTTCGGAGAGCAAGAAAAAGTACAAGCAGTTACTTTCATGCCTAACGAAGGACCAGCTGATTTGCATGCTAAAATCGAAGAAGCTATCGCAACATTTGATGCTGAAGATGAAGTTCTTGTCCTTGCTGACTTGTGGAGCGGTTCTCCATTCAACCAAGCAAGCACAGTGATGGGTGAAAACCCTGAGCGCAAGATTGCTATCATCACCGGCCTCAACCTGCCTATGCTTATTCAAGCCTACACAGAGCGCATGATGGACGCGTCTGCTGGGGTTGAAAAAGTCGTAGCAAATATTATCAAGGAAGCTAAAGGTGGTATTAAAGCACTTCCTGAAGAACTTCAACCTGCAGAAGAAACAGCTGTTGCTGCTCCTGCTGCTGTGCAAAGCGCTATTCCTGAAGGAACTGTTATCGGCGATGGTCAAATTAAAATCAACCTCGCTCGTGTTGACACACGTTTGCTTCACGGTCAAGTCGCAACTGCTTGGACACCAGATTCAAAAGCTAACCGTATCATCGTTGTTTCAGACAATGTTGCCAAAGATGATATGCGTAAAACTTTGATTGGTCAAGCTGCACCAAATGGTATTTCTGCAAATACCGTCCCAGTCAAGAAAATGATTGAAGTCGCTAAAGACCCACGTTTTGGTGATACTAAAGCTCTTCTTCTTTTCGAAACACCTCAAGATGCACTTGCTGCAGTTGAAGGTGGCGTTCCAATCAAGACTTTGAACATTGGTTCAATGGCTCACTCTGTTGGTAAAACTTATGTTAATAAAGTTTTGTCAATGGACAAAAAAGACTTGGAAACTTTTGAAAAATTGCGTGACTTGGGTGTTGAATTTGATGTACGTAAAGTACCTTCAGACTCAAAAGAAGATTTGTGGAAACTGATTGATTCAGTCCGCGATCAATTGCAATAAATCCCATTTATAAACGAAAGGAATAAGACAAAATGTCTGCTATTACTATTGTCTTGATCATCATCATAGCCTTTTTAGCTGGGCTTGAAGGTATTCTTGACCAATTCCAGTTCCACCAACCTATTATCTCATGTACTTTGATTGGTTTGGTTTCTGGACATTTGACAGCTGGTATCATCCTTGGTGGTACACTTCAACTTATGGCACTTGGTTGGGCTAACATCGGAGCTGCCGTAGCTCCTGATGCTGCACTTGCTGGTGTTGCTGCCGCAATCATCCTCATGAAATCTGGAGATTTCACTGAAGGTGCTATCTCAACTGCCGTTGGTGTTGCTATCCCTCTTGCCGTTGCTGGACTTTTCCTTACTATGATTGTTCGTACAATCTCGGTTGGTTTGGTTCACGGTGCGGATGCTGCCGCTAAACGTGGTGATTTCCGTGGTATGGAAATGACTCACTACATCGCTTTGTTCTTGCAAGGTATCCGTATTGCGATCCCTGCTGGTGCTTTGATGTTCATCCCTACTTCTGCTGTGCAAAATGCACTTCACGCACTTCCTGTTTGGTTCACTGGCGGTATGACTGTTGGTGGTGGTATGGTCGTTGCCGTAGGTTATGCGATGGTTATCAACATGATGGCTTCACGTGAAGTTTGGCCATTCTTCGCTCTTGGTTTCGCACTTGCTGCTATCACTAACTTGACATTGATTGCCCTTGGTACAATCGGTGTTGCAATTGCGTTAATCTACATCAACTTGTCTAAAATGGGTGGTTCTGGTAACGGAGGAGCTTCTGGCTCAACTGACCCACTTGGCGACATCTTGAACGATTATTAAGAAGGGAGAACATCATGTCTGAAAAAATTACATTAGATAAATCTGACCGTCGTAAGGTCTGGTGGCGTTCTCAATTCCTTCAAGGTTCTTGGAACTATGAACGTATGCAAAACTTGGGTTGGGCTTACTCTTTAATCCCAGCTATCAAAAAACTTTATACAACTAAAGAAGACCGTGCTGCTGCTCTTGAGCGCCACATGGAATTCTTCAATACTCACCCATACGTAGCTGCTCCTATCATCGGTGTAACTCTTGCCCTTGAAGAAGAACGGGCGAATGGTGCTGAAATTGATGATGTTGCTATTCAAGGGGTTAAGATTGGTATGATGGGTCCTCTTGCCGGTATCGGTGACCCTGTGTTCTGGTTTACAGTTCGTCCAATCCTCGGTGCCCTTGGTGCATCTCTTGCCCTTTCTGGTAACATCCTTGGTCCACTCATCTTCTTCGTTGCTTGGAACATTATCCGTATGGCTTTCTTGTGGTATGTTCAAGAATTTGGTTACAATGCCGGTTCTTCAATCACAAAAGACCTTTCTGGTGGTTTGTTGAAAGATATCACTAAAGGAGCTTCTATCCTTGGTATGTTCATCCTTGCAGTCTTGGTTGAACGTTGGGTATCAATCAACTGGACAGTTCAAGTTTCTTCTGTAAAACTTGCTGACGGTGCTTTCGTTAAATGGCCTAAAGGAAATGTTTCTGGTAGCCAACTTCACGAAATCATGGGACAAGTTGCTGGTGGACTTCCACTTGATGCAACTAAAGTTACAACACTTCAACAAAACTTGGATGGTTTGATTCCTGGTTTGACTGGTCTTCTTTTGACATTCTTCTGTATGTGGTTGTTGAAGAAAAAAGTTTCTCCAATCTTGATCATCGTTGCTTTGTTTATTATCGGTATTATTGCACGTTACTTCGGTATCATGTAATCATTATCATAGAAGAACTCGCATTATTGCGGGTTTTTTGTTATAATTGAGCTATGGTTAAATCATTAAATACACGCTCTGACTTTACTGCTAAAGGTATTGCTTATGTGGGCTTGGGAAATAGTTATGGACAATTTATGCTCGGCGATAAGGCTTTTGAGTTTTTTGATGAGCGCAATGTTTCTAATTTTATCCAAATTCCGTGGGATCAAATTGCTCTTGTTCAGGCTGATGTTTCTAAAAAAGGAAAAATCAGTCGTCATTTTACGGTTCAATTGATGAATCGTAAGTCACGCTTGCGTTTTTCTTCACCTGATTCAGGACATATTCTGCGTTTGATTCGTGATCAGATTGGAAATGAAAAGGTGGTACGTGCCCCTGGTTTCTTCCAATCTTTAAAGTCTGCTTTTACTTTTAAAAGAAAAACAAAAAACTCGTAGTTGCGAGTTTTCTTTTTATTTTCTTTTGACAAAGTGTAGGGCAAATGGTAAAATTATCAATAGAAACGGGTCTTGTGATGGTTTTCTAAGAGAGCTTGTGGTGCTGAGAACAGGCAAAACTGGATATTGACTTTCTATTTCTATTTAATTTGCTCATGAAAATGAGCACGTTTGGCTCGCGTTATGAGCTCTAGAGTTCTATTTGGACTAATTTTTGAATTAGTTTTTATAAAATAGATAATTTAGGTGGAACCGTGCTATGATAGCGCCCTAATTCTTCGGAAATAGGGGCGCTTTTTTTACTGACGTCTTTTCCGTCAGTGTTTTAGGAAACTTTTGGTTTTCGTCAGTAATATTTTTATTTAAAAAAGGAGAAACTTATGCTTGATGTAAGAAAAATTCGTGCTGATTTTGATGGTGTTGCTGCAAAATTGGCAACTCGTGGTGTTGAAAAAGAAAAGCTTGAAAAACTTCATGCCTTGGATATCAAACGTCGTGAATTGATTGTTAAATCTGAAGCGCTCAAGGCTGAACGCAACAGTGTTTCTGAGGAAATTTCTCAAATTAAACGTGCCAAAGGCGACGCAAGTGCCCAAATCTCAGCGATGCAAAAAGTGGCGGCTGAGGTCAAAACAATCGATGCTGATCTTGCTGAAATTGAAAAAGAATTGAACGACATCATCGTGATGCTGCCAAATCTGCCTCATGAAAGCACGCCAATTGGTGCGGACGAAGACGACAACGTTGAGGTACGCCGTGTTGGTACAGTGCCAACTTTTGATTTTGAACCTAAAGCGCATTGGGATTTGGGCGAAGATTTGGGCATTCTCGACTGGGAACGTGGGGGTAAGGTTACTGGCTCTCGTTTCCTTTTCTACAAAGGGGCTGGTGCTCGCTTGGAACGTGCAATTTACAACTTTATGTTGGATGAACACGCCAAAGAAGGCTATACAGAGATGATTACACCTTATATGGTTAATCAAGAGTCAATGTTTGGAACGGGGCAATATCCGAAGTTTAAAGAAGATACTTTTGAGTTGAAAGATGACCGTGGTTTTGTTTTGATTCCAACGGCTGAAGTGCCTTTGACCAACTACTACCGTGGTGAAATTTTGGAAGGTAGCGAATTGCCAATCAAATTCACAGCAATGAGTCCTTCTTTCCGCTCTGAGGCTGGTTCTGCTGGTCGTGACACACGTGGTTTGATTCGTTTGCACCAATTCCATAAAGTTGAAATGGTTAAATTTACTAAACCTGAACAATCTTATGATGAATTAGAAAAAATGACAGCAAATGCTGAAAATATTCTCCAAAAATTGGGGCTTGCTTACCGTGTTGTCGCTTTGTCAACAGGAGACATGGGCTTCTCTGCAGCAAAAACTTATGATTTGGAAGTTTGGATTCCTGCGCAAAATACTTACCGTGAGATTTCTTCTTGCTCAAACTGCGAAGATTTCCAAGCCCGTCGGGCGCAAATTCGTTACCGTGATGAAGATGGCAAGGTTCAACTTTTGCACACTTTGAACGGCTCTGGACTGGCGGTTGGACGTACTGTTGCGGCTATTTTAGAAAATTACCAAAATGCTGACGGATCAATCACTGTCCCTGAGGCACTCCGTCCTTACATGGGTGGACTTGAAGTGATCAAATAATCAAAGAGCTACTTATAGTAGCTCTTTTTCTGTTTCAGAGAAAATGCTGACGAATTCTCATTTTTTGACAAAAGTTTACGTAAGTGCTATTATGGGAAGAACTTTACAAAGGAGCGCTTATGGACAGAATATTTCCAGAAAAATTGAAAAAAGGTGATGAAATTCGCGTGATTTCACCTTCTTCTTCTTTGATCAGAACAGGCCGCTTTGAGGACAAGCTCAAAGCCAAGGAACGCCTTGAAGCGCTAGGTTACAAAGTCACTTTTGGTGCCCATATTTTAGAAAATGATTTGCTCTCTTCAAGTTCAATTGCTTCACGCGTCAGTGACTTTCATGCGGCATTTGCTGATTCCAACGTCAAGGCTGTGCTTTGCACTATTGGCGGTTTTAATAGCAATGAATTACTGCCCTATATTGACTGGGAAATCGTGCGCCAAAACCCTAAAATTTTCTGTGGTTTTTCGGATATTACGGTACTTCATCAGGCCATTTTTTCTAAAACGGGTTTGGTCACTTACTATGGTCCAGGTTATATTGCTTTCTTGATGGATGAATTACAAGATTTCCAAACGGCGCAGTGGCTAAAAGCAGTCGCAGGTCCGTCGACTTATCCTTTAAGTTCCAGTGAGGTTTATACCAGCGATGCTTGGTATGATCCAACGCAAGCACGAAATCCTCTTCCTGCAAGTTGGAAAATATACAATCACGGCACGGCTTCTGGACCAAGCTTGGGTGGCAATCTCAATACCTTGATGCTCGTGACAGGAACTTCTGCGCAAGTCAAGCTCACAAGTCCGATTGCCTTTTTAGAAAATGCCGAAGGCGAAGACCTTTATGATTGGGATCGTGAACTTGCTCATTTCCTACAAGTTTATCCTGATACTGCAGGATTAGTCATTGGTCGCTTTCCCAAAGAAGAGGGAATGACCGAGGAGATTCTGTGGTTTATTCTCGATAAATATCCCCTTTTACAGCGCATCCCCGTCATTTATGATGTTGACTTTGGTCACACCCAACCTATTTTTACTTTTCCCTTAGGAGGTGAAGTTCACATCACAACCGAGCCTTTGAAACTAGAAATCCTTAAAGGATAAGCATTTGTAAGGAGTTTACTATGACAGAAATTTATTTTATTCGCCACTCATTGCGCGACTCAGCAGCCTATGACGATATGGACGTCCCTCTCACTGATGAAGGAGAAAAAAGGGCATTGGTCTTAGCAGAGGCTTTTGAACCAGTTGCTCTTGATCAGATTTACTCAAGCCCTTTTTTGCGCTCTGTCCGAACCGTCCAGCCTCTAGCCGAGGCTAAAGCGCTTGATATTCAACTTCTAAGCGCTCTACGTGAAAGAAATGTCGGCCCGTGGATTGATGATTTTTGGAGTTTTGCTCAGATGCAGTGGCAAGATTTCGATTATAAGCTCGCACAAGGAGAATCCCTGCGTGAGGTTCAAGAGCGGAATATTAGGTCTGTCAAGCAAATTCTTTCAGACTCTGTCAATCAAAAAATTGCAGTAGGAACGCATGGAACCTCCCTTTCAACCATTCTTAATTTTTATCAACCCGACTTCCAATTCAATGATTTCAAAGCTTTAGCAGGAAAAATGCCCTACGTCATTAAAATGGATTTTGATGGACAGCGCTACCTCTCTCATCAAGAAATTCCGATTGATTATGAATAAAAAAAGTTACTGACTAAACTGTCAGTAACTTTTTATTTTTTTAAAGCTCAATAATATTTCCAGAGTTGAGATAAACAATCCACTCACAGAGATTGACTGCATAGCCCGTGATACGCTCTAAGTAAACCAACGTCAGCAAATATTCCTTCCCTGTCGTGACCGTTTCTGAGTTTTCCTTCATCCCTTCAAGAATTTTTTCTTGAATCTCATGGCTCATATTTTTGATGACATTTTGACGTTCTGCAACTTCGTGCGCCCGTGTATCATCGCCTTGAATGTAGGCATTGAGCGAAGCATCAACAATCGATTTCACTTTTTCGCCAAGCAAGCTAATGTCTTCTTCAACAACAGAAATTCGTTCTTCACCTTTCAGCGAAATTGTCGCCTTGGCAATAGATGCCACGTGGTCACCCATACGCTCCAAGTCTGATGATGCTTTTAAAACTGTAATAATCGTCCGTAAATCGCTAGAGACCGGCTGTTGGAGCGCAATCATCTCTAAAGATTGATTTTCCAGACTTTTTTCTTGTTCGTTAATGGCGTGGTCGCCATCAATCACTTGCTCTGCCAAACTCCGATCGTGACTGACAAAAGCACGAACCGCCTTATTCAATTGAGCAGAAACTTGCGTGCCCATCGAATAAAATTGATTGTGAAGTTTGTTCAGGTCTTCTTCAAATTGTGTACGCAACATAAAATACTCCTCTTTCTTTGTGAAAATGTTTAGGTCTATTATACCATTTTACTGACCAAACTGCCCACTTGACTTTAAAAACTAGAGAAAATGCTGACGGATTCTATTTTTAATTTTCGTCAGTATTTTCTCTGTCAAATTCACTTTTTTTGTGACTTTTAGCCAAATTTTCCAGAAATATAATCCGATGTTTCTTGCTTTTCAGGCGTCAAGAAAATACTTTTCGTATCATTATACTCAATCAAATTTCCATTCAACATAAATGCTGTTCGATCAGAAATCCGCGAAGCTTGTTGCATACTGTGCGTTACGATAGCAATCGTATAATCTTCCTTAAGTTCAAGCATCGTTTCCTCAACACGAGCTGCCGAAATCGGATCCAGCGCAGATGTTGGTTCATCCATCAAAATAATTTCTGGATTGACCGCAAGCACCCGTGCAATACAAACCCGCTGCTGCTGACCACCAGAAAGCCCCAGTGCCGAACTGTGCAAAATATCCTTGACCTCGTCCCAGATATTTGCCGCTTTAAGCGAATTTTCAACCACTTCATCGAGTAAAGCCTTGTCTTTTTCACCCTTAAGTCGCAAACCATATACTACATTTTCATAAATTGAGAACGGAAATGGATTCGGCTGTTGGAAAACCATCCCAATCTCCTTGCGCAAATCAACGGTGTCCACCTTTGGGCTATAAATATTTTTTCCCTTATACTCGATTGCCCCCGTGATTGTCACCGTTGGAATCAAGTCATTCATTCGGTTGATCGAACGCAAAAGCGTAGATTTCCCGCAACCAGAAGGCCCAATCAAAGCGGTAATTTCGTTCTTGTAGAATGTCATGTTGATATTATTCAGCGCTTTTTTCTTACTGTAATAAAGCGAAAGATCGCTGACTGTTAAAACTGCTTCTTTTTCCATAATTTACCTTTTTGTAAGTGACCGCTCACGCGATCAGCATTTTTTCCACCTTAAAGCCGCACTTATTTTCAGAATTAGCCAAAATGTCCAGAAACATAATCTTCTGTCGATTGCAGGCTTGGTTGCGTGAAAATTGTACTTGTCCGATCATACTCAATCAAATCACCAGCGTAGAAAAAGGCCGTATTATCAGACGCACGAGAAGCCTGAGCCATATTGTGCGTCACAATAATAATTGTATAATTTTTCTTGAGTTCCATCATTGTTTCTTCAATCTGCATCGTTGAAATCGGATCCAGCGCTGAAGCCGGTTCATCCATCAAGATGATTTCAGGCTTAACAGAAAGCGCACGAGCGATGCACAAGCGTTGAGCCTGCCCACCTGACATTGCCAGAGCAGACTGATTCAAACTGTCTTTGACTTGATCCCACAAAGCCGCTTGCTTGAGTGACGTTTCAACAATTTCATCCAATTTTTTCTTGTCTTTTATCCCCTCACGTCGATGAATGAAAGCAATATTTTCATAAATGGATTTTGGAAAAGGATTTGGTCTTTGGAAAACCATCCCGATTTGCTTACGCACCTCGAAAACATTGACCTTGGCATCGTTAATATTGACCCCTTCATAATTGATTTCACCCGTCACCCGAGCGCCATCAATTGTGTCATTCATCCGATTTAAAGCACGTAAATAAGTTGATTTCCCAGAACCAGAAGGCCCAATTAGCGCCGTAATTTCATTTTTAGGAAAAGCCATTGTCACACCGTGAATCGCTTCTTTCGTTCCATTATAGAAAACCCGCAAATCCTTAGTGGATAATGCAATTTTTTCTTGCTCAGGCACCATAATTTTGCGCTGAGACCAATCATAAGTTGTTGCCATAATATTCCTTTAAGCTGTCTACCCAACCTTTTAAACCGTTGAGTGCCATTTTACGATATCAATCTGTCAGTTTTAAAGGTCTGAAACTCTTTTTTCACTCACTTTAAAAAGACAAATTTATTTACCTTATCTAAATTATCAAGTGTCTAAATCAATTTGACGAAGTCAATTTCTTATGGATTCGATTACCCAAGAAGCGCGCCCCTAAGTTAAAGAGCAATACAAAGATAATCAAAACTGCTGAAGCTCCCGCTGAAATTTGTTGAGCAGTAGAAATCGTTCCCTCAGTATTAAGTGCCCAGATATGAACAGCGAGAGTTTCCGCTGGACGAAAAAGTGACAAAGGTGAAGTCAAACTCATCGGATTCCAGTTGGCCCAATTGATTGGCAAGTTGGTTTGACCCGCAGTATAAATCAATGCCGCAGCCTCACCAAAGACCCGTCCAGAAGATAGGATAACCCCAGTAATAATTCCAGGCACCGCAGCCGGCAAAATTACCTGTGTTGCTGTTTCCCAACGTGACATTCCCAGAGCCAGACCACCCTCACGTTGAGCCGTTGGAATCGCCCGCAATGATTCTTCAACATTCCGTGTCATCAATGGTAAGTTGAAAACTGTTAGTGCCAAGGCACCAGATAAAACGGAGAAACCAAGACCAAATTGTAAAACGAAAATCAGCATCCCAAACAAACCAACAACGATTGAAGGAAGGGAAGATAAAACCTCAATAGCTGAGCGAACCACACCCGTCAACCAATGCTTTTGATTCGCATACTCTGACAAATAAATTCCCGCACCAAGCGATAAAGGAACCGAAATAATCAAAGTCACAATCAAAAGATAAACAGAGTTAAAAAGTTGGACAGCAATACCACCACCAGTTAGCGGATTAGAAACTGTAAAAATAAATCTAGGATCCTTAAAGAGAACAGGCAGCCCTCTTAATAAGATATAAGCCAGTAAAAAGGCAAGGATTAGAACAATAATACCAGAAAGGACGTAAAGAACGCCAGTGGCAATTTTGTCAGAACGTTTAGCATTCATTATTTAAGGCTTCCTTTCTTAGCAATCGCACGCATCGCAAGGTTAAAGAGCAGTGACATAAGCAACAAGAGCAAAGCTAATGACCATAGTGCATTAAGTTGAATCCCCGGTGTTGCATTGGGAATCCCCGAAGTCAAAATTGAAGTTAAAGTTGATGCAGGAGAAATTAAATCTTTTGGCATCATAACAGCATTTCCGACTACCATTTGGATTGCCAAAGCTTCCCCAAAGGCACGCGCCATCCCAAAAATGACCGCAGTCAAGATTCCTGGAGTAGCAGCTCGTAAAAGGACACGCCAAATCGTTTGCCAGCGTGTCGCCCCAAGACCAAGCGAAGCTTCCTTATAGTAGCTTGGCACTGCTTTGAGCGCATCGACCGTCATTGATGTTACCGTCGGCAAAATCATAACGAAAAGGACAAAAACACCAGATAAAAGTCCTAGACCAGTCCCCCAAAGACATTACGAATAACTGGTACAACGACCGTCAAACCAATAAATCCATAAACAACCGAAGGAATCCCAACCAACAATTCAATAACTGGTTGCAAGATTTTTTTACCGTATTTTGGTGAAATTTCAGTCATATAAATTCCCGCACCGATAGCAAACGGAGTTGCCACAAGAGCCGAAAGGACCGTTACAATCAATGAACCAGAAAACATTGGTAACGCACCAACTGCGGGTTTTCCGTCTGGTCCAAGATTACCTGGAGACCAATTTGTTCCAAAAAGGAATCTAAAAGGATTTACACCATCCGAGTAGAACGTCGACAATCCTTTTTGAGCGACAAAAACAAGAATCGCACCAACCACAAAGACAATGAGGGCGATACAAAGGAACGTCAAGCTCTTACCGAACTTCTCAAGTTTAGAATTTTTATTGCTAGAAAGCAATTTTTCTTTGATTTTTGAATTTTCCATAGGGACCTAACTATTTTTTGTTGATTTGCATATTGCTTGACAAACTAAATGTTTTTATTTTTTCATTTGCTTGTTCTAGCACAAATTAAAGCTGACCTGCGCCAGTTTTAATATTTTATGAGCTAAGCTTTTGCTATATTTTTTATTTAATTTTTTCGACATTCCCCTTAGAATCACGGTCAACTTTCATTTCTGAAACACGAATATAACCTAATTCTTCGAGAGTCTTTTTATCATTTTTAACATAATTGATAAATTTATTTTCAACTGTATTCTTATGAGCCTTATTGGTATACATATGTTCGTATGACCAAATTTTCCAAGCATTTGTCTTAACGTTCTCATAAGTTGGCTGAACACCATCAACCTTGATAGCTTTTACGCCCGGTTTTTCAGCATAACTAAAGGCAACATAAGAAATCGCTCCTGGCGTTTGCCCAACTAACTGAACCACTGAACCTGATGCATCTTGTGTTGGTCCATTAACTTCTGTTGCTCCATTCAGTCCATATTTATCAAAATTGACCCGAGTTCCAGAACCAGCCGTCCGACCAATAACTGTAATTTTTTGATCTTTGCCATTGATTGTTTTCCAGTTAGTAATTTTCCCACTAAAAATATCAATCAACTGTTGTTGAGTCAAGTTAGATACCTTCAATTTTTTATTAACAATCGGTGCAAATCCAATCACCGCAACTTTATGGTCAATAATTTTGTCGGCAGCAATTCCCGATTTTTCTTCAGCAAAAATATCTGAGTTTCCGATTTGGAAAGAACCAGCAGCCACTTGAGCCAAACCTACACCTGAACCACCACCTTGAACCATGATAATATCATCTGGATTTTTTTTCATATAATCCATTGAGGCGTGTTCAACCATTGGCTGAAGTGCTGTTGACCCACCAGCTGTCACCTGTTTGCCACTCATACCACAGGCACTCAAAGCAAACAAACTTGCGCTTGCAATCAAAGCGATAAAAATTTTCTTCTTCATAGCTTAATTATACCATAATGCCTTATCAAATTTAGGAAAATGATAGCGTTATTATGTAAATGTTTTGTAAACGACACAGGAAAATGCTCAGCTTCTTAAAGAGAGTGAGCAGTTTAAATTCCTGTCCTGTAATCAAAAACAATGAAGAAAGTTTTTTAGTATCTACCACCTCTTTATACTCATAGGACTAACCCACTTTGATAATCTGCAAATTCTCAATCTCACGATAAACTTTTTAATTTATGAAGAAGAAAATTTTTATCGCTTTGACGAGTTGCTTATCGAAGGAGACTAGTAGATTATTATTATTTTTTAGTGATATTCCCTTCAGCATCACGCTCAACTTTCATATCACCAATTGGAATGTAGCCCAATTTTTTGATATCTTTTTCATTGTTTGCCACATATTTGATGAAAGCTTTCTCAGCTGCAGTCTCCTTTTTAGTGTTTGTATACATATGTTCATATGACCAAACTTTATATGCGTTGGTTACAACATTTTCTTCAGTTGGCTCAACTCCATCAATTGATACTGCTTTAATATCTTTGCTTGTTTCAACATAAGAAAGTGCAACATAGGAGATAGCTCCTGGAGTTTGCCCAACCATTTGTACAACTGATCCTGAAGCATCTTGAGCAGGTCCACTAACTTCCGTTGCTCCACCAAGTGCTAAACGGTCAAAGTTTACGCGTGTCCCAGAACCCTCTGTACGGCTAATTACTGTGATTTTTTGATTTTGCCCGCCTACTTCTTTCCAGTTTGTCACTTTACCTGTAAAAACATCTTGAAGCTGTTGAGAAGTTAGATTTTTAACATCAATATCAGCATTTATAATTGGTGCAAAGCCAACAACAGCTACTTTATGATCAGTGATAGCTGACGCATCAATTCCGGATTTTTCTTCAGCGAAAATGTCAGAATTCCCAATTTGGAATGAACCTGTCGCAACTTGAGTCAAACCAACACCAGAACCGCCCCCTTGAACAGTCACTTGAACATTAGGATTTTTTGCCATAAACTCCGTAGAAGACTGCTGCGCTAATGGCTGGAGAGCTGTTGAACCACCAGCAATAATCTTACCTGAAAGAGCTTTATCAGAAGATTGTGATGAACTAGATGATGAGCTATTAGACGAGCCACAAGCAGCTAAAGTTAAAAGAGCGCCAGCAGCGATTAGACCAACAAGAATTTTCTTTTTCATGAGTAAACTTCTCCGTAAATTTCTAAGTAAATTGTTAAGCATTTTTGCTTACAAAACTATTTTATCATCTCTCACACTCCTTATTTGTAAATAATTAGTAAATAAGAAGTAAATGTAATGTAAATCATATTTTTACCTCATCTTTTGCAGATAAAGCTCAAGAACATCAGTTGAGATAGCCTTAATCCGTCTTTAAAAATAGAAAAAGAACTGTTAATGCCACAGTTCTTTAATATTCTAACGATTATAAGCCTTGATTTGTCGCGCAATATCTCGATTTTGTTCTTTACGTTTTAAGGTTTCGCGCTTATCATAATCTTTTTTCCCACGCGCAAGTCCCATTAGAACTTTGGCAAATCCGTTCTTTAGATATACTTTCAATGGAATAAATGTTATCCCCGTACCAGTTAGTTCTTTATCAATTTTTGCAATCTCTGCTTTTTTCAGTAACAATTTTCGAGTACGTAATTCTTCCACATTAAAAATATTGCCCTGCTCAAAAGGTGCAATATGTACATTTGACAGCCAAACTTCCCCATTTCGAACACGTGCAAAGCCATCTTTAAGTTGAATTTTTGCCTGACGCACGGACTTAATCTCCGTTCCTGTCAGCACTATTCCCGCCTCAAAAGTTTCATAAATTTCATAATCATGCCGCGCTTTTTTATTCTGAGCTAACGGCTTGTCTTCTGTGTTTTTTACCATGCTTTAATTTTACCACAAAAATAATATTTATTGAACAAATTCTTTAATGCTTCGCAAAATCTCTTCAGCTAAGAGCTCATAGGTTTCCGGCGTAAAATGTATCCCATCTGCTCTCAACAAGCCTTTTGGGTTTTCATGTTCTGACATTGTTTGAAAAATATCAATAACTTGAATTCCTTTTCTCTCAGCCAGATCAATTGTTGCCTGCCGAAAAAGTTTTACTTCGGACAACTTGCTATAATGCATGGGCTCGTCATCGTTGTAAAAAGGAGGAGTAATCAAAATCGTTTTTTTCGGTCCTAAACGAGAAATAATTTGTGCCAAATTATCCTGAAACTCTTGTAGGCGAATCAGATGATAAGGTGAAGCATCATTTGCTCCAAAAAAGACAAAGTTTAAATCTGCTGCTTCTTGAGCAACATATTTGAGACGAAATAAGGCCCCATAAGTGTCATCGCCATTCATTCCATAGAGGATAACTTTTATATCAGGGCGCTTTTGCTCAATTAAGCGAGCTAAAATCGTTGATGAACCGCCCTCGTCCATCCCAAAACCATTTGTTACTGAATCGCCAAAAATCGTGATTTTCATGTACTGACCTTTCAAAATATTTTTCTATATTTTACCACATGATACTAGTTATTAAAAAGCTCGCAGTGAATCCTGCGAGCTTTTGTCTTCTCTTTTAGTTTACTGAACTTATACTAATTTCTCAGAGACAGCAGCTAAAAGTTCTGGAATCCCAGAAGCGTTTGAACCACCGGCCATGGCCATATCTGGTTTTCCGCCACCTCGACCGTCAACAAACGGAGCGAGTTCTTTGACTAAATTACCAGCTTTAACCACTGAAGATTTAGAAGCAACCAAGAGACTTACTTTTTCACCAATCTTAGCAACTAAAACCAGCACATCTGATAGTTCTTTTTGTTTCCAAATATCTGCCAAGTTACGTAAGCCGTTAGCATCAGGAACTGTCACTTGACTTGCAATAAAGCTTGTGTCGCCAGCTGTTTTCACATCTTTAAAAATTTCATCTGATTGTGAAGCTGCCAATTTTCCAGCTAAGGCATCATTCTCTTTTTGGAGTGTTTTAAATTCTTCTTGAAGGCTTGATACTTTTGCTACAACTTGTGATGCTTGTGGCGCTTTTACAACCGTTGCTACTTCAGCCAAAGTATTCTCAGCATTTTTGAAAGCTTCATAAGCCTTTTGACCAGTTACAGCAATGATTCGACGCACACCAGAGCCAATTCCTTCTTCTTTAACAATCTTGAACAGACCAATCTCAGAAGTACTTTGAGTATGTGTTCCCCCACAAAGTTCGATAGAATAATCGCCAATGATGACAACACGGACATTTTTCCCGTATTTTTCACCAAAAAGTGCTGCTGCTCCCAGTTCTTTAGCTTGGTCAACCGTCAAGTCCGTGCGTGTTTCAACGGCAATGTTTTCCCAAATTTTTTCGTTAACTTCTTGTTCAATTGCTGCTAACTCCTCTTTGGTTACTTGAGCAAAGTGAGTAAAGTCAAAACGTAAGAAGTCTGTTTCATTGAGTGAGCCGGCCTGCAAAGCATGATTCCCAACCACAGTATGTAAAGCAGCATGAAGTAAGTGAGTTGCCGTGTGGTTTTTCACAACAGCATTACGACGTGCTTCATCGATTTCTAAGGTATAGCTTTCGCCAACTTTCAATGTTGATAAAATTTCAACAGCGTGCAAGTTTTGCCCGTGTGGTGAGTGTTGCACATCGACAACATTAGCTACTACTTGTCCAGCTGCGTTTTTAATTACACCATGGTCAGCAACTTGTCCACCCATTTCAGCGTAAAAAGGTGTCACATCAAAGACCAATTGGGCATGACCTGTCACGGTTTCAACTTTTTCGTCTTCTTTTACGGCAACCAAAAGTTTAGCTTGAGCTTGATGTTCATCATAAAGGAAGATTGATTCTACCTCGATTGATGACAGGGTTTCATTTTGTGAACCCATAGACCCACCTTTGACAACGGCAGCACGCGCACGGTCTTGTTGTTCTTTCATAGCTGCTTTGAAACCTTCGTGATCAATCTTGAAGCCTTCATCTTCTGCTAGTTCTTCGGTTAATTCCACAGGGAACCCATAGGTGTCGTACAGGCGGAAAATATCTACTCCGTCAAGGGTATCTTTACCTTCGGCTTTAAGATTAACTAACAACTCATCAATCAGTTTTTGACCTGCATCAATCGTACGGTTGAATGTTTCTTCTTCGCGATCAATGATTTGCATGATGAAATCTTGTTTTTCAAGGACTTCTGGATAGTAAGATTGCATAATTTTACCAACCGTTGGCACCAGTGATGCCAAGAATTTACCTTGAATGCCCAATTTTTTACCGTGCATAACAGCACGACGAAGCAGACGACGAAGAACATAACCACGTCCTTCATTTCCTGGCAAAGCACCATCACCAATTGCAAATGAAAGTGAGCGGATATGGTCAGCAATGACTTTAAAGCTCATATTTTCTGTGTCGGGACTGTAAGTTTTACCAGATAGTCTTTCGATTTCGCGAATGATTGGCAAGAACAAGTCAGTATCAAAGTTAGTTTTTCCGCCTTGGATAATGCAGACCATACGCTCCAAGCCCATGCCCGTATCAATATTTTTTTGTGGCAATTCAGGATATTCTGAACGAGGAATTGCTGGATTAGCATTGAATTGTGAAAGAACGATGTTCCAAATCTCGATATAACGGTCATTTTCGATATCTTCTGCCAATAATTTCAAGCCAACGTTTTCTGGATCATAAATTTCTCCACGATCAAAGAAAATTTCGGTGTCAGGGCCTGAAGGACCCGCACCAATTTCCCAGAAGTTATCTTCAATTGGGATAAGATGTGATGGGTCAACACCAACCTCTACCCACCGATTGAAGGTATCTTTATCATCTGGATAGTAAGTGATATAAAGCTTTTCAGCTGGAAAATCAAACCATTCTGAACTGGTCAATAATTCCCAACCAAAAGCAATTGCTTCGTTACGGAAGTAATCACCAATTGAGAAATTTCCAAGCATTTCAAACATTGTATGGTGACGAGCAGTTTTTCCAACATTTTCAATATCATTTGTACGAATTGCTTTTTGGGCATTGGTAATCCGTGGATTTTCTGGCACTACTGATCCGTCAAAATATTTTTTGAGGGTAGCAACTCCAGAATTGATCCACAACAAAGTTGGATCGTTCACAGGAACGAGGCTTTGTGATGGCTCAATTGTGTGGCCTTTTGACTTGAAAAAGTCGAGGAACATTTGGCGAACTTCTGCAGAAGTCATGGTTTTCATTATTTTTCTCCTTTTGGTGACAAGTCCATTTTCTTAGGAACTTTAAAGCATGGGTAAATTTTCATAATTACTCATCCTTTAAAGCTTCTAAGAAACAAACTTCATTTTGTGAAAAAATTCACGATAAAACAATAAAATTCTACCGTAAACAAAGGGGCGTATACAGTTATACCGCGGTACCAC
Organism: Lactococcus sp. S-13; assembly: GCF_004210295.1. NCBI lineage: Bacteria > Bacillati > Bacillota > Bacilli > Lactobacillales > Streptococcaceae > Lactococcus > Lactococcus kimchii. Next base: position 1,100,419 of record NZ_SDAK01000001.1, read on the forward strand.
CCTTATTCACGATAGAATCTCTATCATCTTAGTTTGGTTGTTAAAGCAGTTTTCGCTGCTGTAGGCACGGTTTTGACTTACTCATTCACACCAGTCTGAGCTCTCTTTTAAGTCAATGATTTAATTATTTAGTTGATGAGCTTGTTGATGATGTTGCTGTAAATTGTGAGAACAGTGATGAGAATGCTGTTTCTTTCACTGTTACGTTATTTTTCTTCAGGTATTTAGAAATAACGCCTGCTACATAAGTTGAATCTTGTTCTTTTTCAGATTTGATTACTGCTTTAAGCTCTTTTTTGTACTTGTTCATGTCAGTACCTTTGTCAGAAGTTTTAACCATTTCGACAAGATAGTAGCTTGATGAGCCAGTTGATGAATTTGTCGCTTCAATGACATCTGAAAATTCACCATTTTTCAACTTAAACGCCGCTGTTTGAACTGCCGCTGGAACTGTTGTTGTGGTAGAATTGAAAGTCATCTTGCTTGCTGCGTTTGTTTTTTCAAATGCTGCTTTACCAGCATCATCTTTTTTAGCTGCTTCTAAAGCTTTTGTAGCCGCATCTTTTGATGTTTCTGCAACAACGTAGGCAGTCACATCTGGATGATAAGTTGCCCATGCTTTTTTAAGGTTAGCATCCGTATATTGAGTTGCTTTGATTTCATGTTCAATTGCGGCTTGTTCTAACATTTGTGTACGCATATATGGCGTAAAGCTTGCTTCTGTCAAGCCTTGTTGTTGCAAAGCTGATGAGAATTGTTCGCCATATTGACTCTTAATTTTCTTAACTTGTGCAGCAACGTCTTTGTCTGTCACTTCTTTACCAAAATCTTTGCTGAAAATTTTGTCAAAAGTAAGGTTTTGGAGCAATGTTGTAGTAGGCATTGACGGGAAATCTTTAGCTTCTTTGTATAAATCAGAAACACGAATGGTGTCACCTTTCATGGTGATGATATCCTTGTCAGTTGAACTATTACTTGAGCAACCAGTAAGGGTAACAAGCGCTGCACCTGCAAAGACTGTAGCGATGACTAATCCGAGTTTTTTTAATTTCAAGATATTCTCTCCTTCGCATCAAGATTCTTATCCCTTCTGGACAGGAATCAATGTTTTATTTCTAACTTGCTGTAATTATATCATAAAAAGTTGAAGAAATCCGTATTTATGCAAATTTTTCATTTGTAAGTTTGGTAACTATTTTTTCAAGAAAATAAACGAGTCAATTGAAAATTTTTAGGCTTTTTTAATCATCAATAACCCATCACCAAGTGGAAGGACACTGGTCATGTATTTTGGATTATTGAACACTTCATCGAATAGGCGTCGTAGTCCTCTTTCTAACGCACGTTGGCTGCGTTTAATTTCCATGATTGGGACTAAAATTTCTCCTGCTTGAAATATATCATCCATTAAAATGACACCATTATCTGAAAGTAATTCTAACGCTCGAGGTAAAAATTCGACATATTTTGACTTGGCAGAATCCATGAAAATGATGTCAAAAGTACCTGTAAGCTCCGTCAAAACTTCGGCCGCATCGCCTTCTTTAAGAATTATTTGTTTGCGATGATCATACTGTTTCAAATTTTCTTTGGCTAGGGCAATCATTTCAGGATTACGATCAATGGTGACAATTTCTGCATTTGGAGCACTTTCTGACATCATCAAGGCCGAAAAACCAATTGCTGTTCCGATTTCTAAAATTCTTTGCGGACGCATTAAGCTCAAAAGCATTTGGAAATAAAGAACTGTTTCATGAGGAATGACCGGAATATTATTCGTTTGCGCAAATTCTAGAACATTTGTGATTTCACCACTCAGCTGAGTTTGACTTTCCCGCATCCATTCCACAAGTTCGGGTTTGACAACGGGACGGTTCATCATTGGATTGCTTGTTCGTTTATATGTTTCAACCATGTTTAAAGATGGACTCCTTTTTCAACTAATTTTTCTAGTTCATCCAAACGTTTTTCAAAGAGTTTGAATGCTGCTTCAAGATATTCGCCAGATTCCATATCAACTCCTGCCTTAGCAATGACCTCTAAGGGGTAGGCTGAAGATCCTGCTTTTAAGTAATCTAGGTACTTTTCACGATCTTTTGCTGTTCCGTGAACAATTTTTTCTGCTAGAAAGCTAGCTGCTGCAAATCCTGTGGCATATTGAAAAACATAAAAATTATAGTAAAAATGCGGAATTCTTGCCCATTCGTATTGAATTTCTTCGTTTTCAATAGCAGACAAGCCATAGTACTTTTCATTAAGTTTTCCGTAAAGTTCGTTCAAAAACTCACTAGTTAAAACTTCGCCAGCTGCATCTGTTTCATGGATAATTTGTTCAAACTCGGCAAATTGGCTTTGACGGAACACAGTACCTCTAAAACTGTCAAGCCAATGATTCAGCAGGGCAAAGCGTTCTTTATCATTCTTAGATTCGTTGAGAAGACTTTCAGTCAAGATGTTTTCATTTGTTGTTGAAGCAATTTCAGCCAAGAAAATCGGATAATCTCCGTAGACATAAGGTTGATTTTCTCTTGTGAACGTACTATGCATGGAATGACCCATTTCATGAACGAGCGTGAATAAGTCGTCAAGGGTTTCTTGCCAATTTAAAAGCATAAAGGCATTGGTAGTGTAAGCTCCACCAGAGTATGCTCCTGAACGTTTTCCAACATTTTCAGCGACATCAATCCATCGCTCATCAAATGCTCGTTTGACTCTCATTGCATAAGCTTCGCCAAAAATAGACAATACTTCTTGAGCTTTTTTTTGACCAGATTCATAGTCGAACTTATAGTCTAAATTTGATAAAGGGCGATAGAGGTCGTACATTTTGAGGTCTGGAAGTCCCAATATTTGCTTACGTAAGGCAATATAACGATGCAAAAGTGGCAAGTAATGATGCACGGCTTTTAGTAGCACGTCATAAACTGTTTCGGGAACAAAGTTACTCTCTAAAGCGGCTTGGCGGGCAGAATGATAGCCTCTGATTTGGGCTTTGAAATTATGCACTTTCACATTAGTTTGCAGGGTTTTTGCATAAGTGTGTTGGTATTGCTGGTAGTTACTGTAAAGGGCTTCATAAGCTGCTTTGCGAACTGTTCGATCCTTACTTTCCATAAGGGAAATATAATTACCATGGGTGAGTTGAAGCGGTTCTCCTTTCTCGTCTTTTACGAGTGGAAAGCGCACATCAGCATTATCAAAAACCTCAAATGTTTCTGTGGCACTAGAAAAAATTTCCCCAGCTGAGGCTAAGAGTTGCTCTTCTTTTGGGCTTAAAATGTGAGCTTTTTTAGCGAATAGGCGTTCAAAGTAATGAGCAAATGCTTGAAGTTTTGGTGTTTCTTGGAGGTAAGCAGCGTATTGCTCAGAAGAAAGTTCTAGAAATTCTGGCTCATAAAAAGCTGTCACTGCTTCAAATTTGACATACAGCGCTGTTGCTTTTGACTGATATTCCTGATATTTTGCTTTTCTGGTGTCTTGATCATTTTTCATTGAAGCGTAGACATAGAGCTGCTCGATGTCAGCAGCGGTGGATAATAGTGTCTCAGTTGCTTCCAGAAGAATCATTGAGCTTTCAAGCAAATGTCCCTCAAAGTCTGGTAGGTTATGTCGGCTAGCTCCTTGCCATTTCCCCGAACTTTCTAATTTTGCGCTCACGCGAGCCAATTCTTCTTCCCAAGCTTGATCTGTTGAAAATATTGTTGTTAAATCCCATGTTAATTCTTCAGCGATTTCTTCACGTTCTTTAACCATTTTGCTCCTCTCTTTTTGCTTAGGGGTCGAAATTTTACTTTCTTTTTTCTAAGCTTTGACCTGATTTTTTTCGTTTTCACGTTCTTTCATTATAGCATAGAAACGCGGTGGGTAGAGGTTTTCAGTGTATTTTTCTGTAAAATTTTCCCAAAAATTTTGGTAATACTCGCTGATATTTTGAGTAATTTGACAGAAATTCACTGACGGAAGTTCCAATTTACTGACGGTCAGTAAATTTAAGCCTGGTGGAGCAAAAAAAGACTTCTGAAAATTTTTCGTCAGCAAATTCTCTCCCTTTTGGTAATATATTTCTTGTATTTTGAGCCATTTTGCGGAACGATGGAAAAGTTGCTGACGGATAAAACGTTCTGATGATTGCCCTTTGGGCACGGTAATGCTCTGTAATTTTTGACGCTGATAAGGGCGGCGCAAGAGTGATAATAAGGGCGCTTTTTTAAAAGAAAATTCGTCCGTCAAATAAAGTAAATGCCCTTGCAAATCTTCGTGAATGAGTGATTTTAATCTTAGTTTTTGTTTTTCGAGATCTAATTCCCAATAGTAAAAACCTCTATTTTCTGAAAAATAAAGAAGATTTTTTTGCAGTTCAGTCAATCGCTCTTGCATCCATAAGTCTTTTCCCATCAACCAAAGCACACGATAACCATGTTGGCGATAATTTTCACTGCGCTCTTTGAGCCTTTTTAGAGATAGGTAAGAACACTGAATTTCGATAGCAATTTTGTCGTTGACAAGTAAGTCTGGTCGTTGATTTAATGCAGGCAGATAGCGTTCAATCTCTACTTTTTCATCTTGCTTAAACCATTCATAAAGTTCTTTTTTTAAACCTAAATGTTGAGCGGATTCATTTTCAAGTGCTAAATCACAGGCTTGTAAACTTTTGTGAGCAAAATGAGGAGTTTTTATGGCTCCATTTTTTAGGGAAAGTTCAGAACGACAAGCGGGACAAAAATACTTTCCTTTCAAGGATTCCGGTCTATTTTCTAAAAGATTTATAAGTTTTTTATTTTCATCAAAAGCTGTTAGCATACTTATATATACGATAAAAATCTCCTTTTGTAACAGAAAAAATGCTGACGGAATTTTCGTCAGCATTTTCTCTTAATGATGAAGGTTAATTTGACGCAAAATAACTGTGCCAATTGCCAAAATAACAAAGAAAGCAACAATCAATCCCACCCAAATCATGTGTTTTTTTCGTTCAGTATTCATCACAGCAATAAATTCTCGAATAAACGCCGGCACTCGGTAATACATCGCGGTCTTTCCGCCGCGTCCTCCTTCAGCTTCCAGTCCCAAGCGGGCTGCAAATAAAGCGGCACGAAAAACATGATAATCAGAAGTAAAGAAGAGAAACTTGCTTTTGACCAATTCAGAAGAAAAAACAAGATTTTCATAGGTTGTTCGTGACTTATCCTCAAGTCTCGTACGCTCTATTGGAAAGCCAAGGCTTTCAACCGCATATTTCTGCATGGCTTGCGCTTCAGAAATCTTTTCATCTGCCCCTTGCCCTCCAGAAAATACCAGAATTGTTGATTGATTACGAACGGCATTGACCGCGGCTCGAATCCGATTTCCTAACAGTTTACCAACACGTTCCCCTTCAATCAGACCCGCACCAAGCACCACGTGATAAGAAGCAGAAACTTTGCGAACTCGCCGCCCGTAAACCCAGCTTGACAAGAAAAAAATGCCAAATTGCCAAGCTAAATACACTGATAACACAGGGAAAACCATCCCCAAAATACGTAACCAAAGCCAACTATCTGGCAAATGTCCCAAAGAAAGATAAATCCAATCCACAAGTAAAAACAAGAGCACAACGATAGGAAGGAGCAAGTTACCAATGGATTTTGACTCTCGCCGCCACATTCTAACTGTTAAAACAACGATACTAATAGGAACGACCACCCCAATAACCAAAGGAAAAACCCCAATAAAAATCAGTTCCGCAATAAATAAGAAAACGAAAATTTCCAGATGTAAATTCGTCAAAACAAGCCCTGAACCAATAACCCCATTGATTGTAACCCAAAGAAAGAGTAAGTAAAAAAACGCCAACCTACCCAAACGTAAGGTTCGTAAATCCTTTAAATGCCGCAACTTCCAGCCAAAAAGAAAAGTTAATCCAGCAAAAAATAAGGTTAAAATCGCTCCTACAATAAATAAGCCATTATCCATAATCCAGTCTCACCTACTCCTTTTATTTTTCCTATTACTTAAATTTCACACAAATTACTCCATTATAGCTAGAAAAACTAATTTTTTATTAAATATAAAAAGTTCAGAAGGTGTTTCTTTTCACTTCTGAACTTCAATCTTTATTTATTCGTAAAAGAAAGTCTTAACATAGTTCATCGCTGCTTGATTTTTGGGCATTTGTGTATGACTTGTATCTTCCCCCTTGATGAGATAATGCACAACAGAATTTCCATTTTTTATCAAAAGCGGGTAGATAGAAAATGCATCCGCAAAAGGTACTGTTCCGTCTGTTTCTTTTTTCATATCATAAGCCCCCTCAAGCAACACCACTTGAATGTTTTTGTCCACGCGCTCATAGTTTTCTTGCCAAAACTTATAATATTTTGTTTTGACTTTCGGGCCATCTTTCAAGACTTGTTCAAGTGTTTGGTCTGGTTGCGCCGTGCAAGCATTAAACTGACCATCAAGCGCCACCCACTTTTTAATCGGAGGCAAATCACGGTCATAGCCATGCTCAATGAGATAGCGATAAGTTCCGCCACCACCTGCTGAAAAGCCTAAGACATTAACATAAGGCACATTGTAGTGCTTACCGAGATAGCGCATAATTGCTTCTAAAGCATTTTCATACTTAACTGAATTGTTCGTTCCTTTGACCATGCCAACTTCAATGGTTGGGTGATCATTGTGTCCGTCAATCTTTCCCGTAATTTTGAGCGAATTATCATTTTCAGTGTCCACAACAATTGTTAGCCCTTTTTTCGCATGAGTGCTTTTGTCTGAAGTCATAGTGTTAACCATTGCATCCATAGAATGTGCATTGCCACTAGAACCAGCAATATAGAGTGTTGGATAGAGGGGGCGATTTTTCGTTGCTCCTGCTGGATGAGGCGCAAGCACAAAACGACCAATCACTACTCCAACAACAAATACACCAATAAATTTCACGATAAGACTGATTTTTTTCATGATTAAATTTTACCACTTTTTTAATAAATTAAGGTATATTTATCCCTTTTCCTCTTCTTTTCTGGAGGGTTCACTCAGAAAATTATCCAAAAAAAGAAGCCATCAGGGACTGACAGTCTTCTTTATTAAATATTTTATGTTTACAAAACAGCTAAAACAGCAAAGTTGATAAGGAATAAAATAGCAACAACCCAAATGACTGGTTTAACTTCTTTCACTTTACCAGTGAAGACTTTCACCAAGATGTAGGTAATAAAGCCGGCCGCAATCCCGTAAGAAATCGAGTAAGCCAGTCCCATAAAGACTGAGGCAAAGAAAGCAGGAATCGCTTCGTTCAAATCACCCCATTTGATTTCTTTAAATGAACCAAGCATCATCATCCCAACGATAATCAAGATAGGTGCTGTAGCCTGTGTTGGTACAATCGCAAGCAAAGGCAAGAACAAGCTAGAAATAGCAAACATAATTGCCGTAACGACTGAAGCAAGACCCGTACGGCCACCAGCTCCAATACCTGCTGCAGACTCAACATAAACTGTTGTGTTTGACGTTCCGAAAATGGCACCGATTGGTGTTGCAATCATGTCAGCAAACAAAGCTTTATCCATTTTAGAAGAGAAGCCATGACTTGTTTCCATGTCTTTCAAATCTTCGTCCGTGAAAATTCCAGTAGCACGACCTGTACCGATAAATGTACCGATTGGGTCAAAGATTGAAGTCAAAGAGAAGGCAAGTACGGTCATCAATACTTCGATGTAGCGTGATGAATCTGAAAACAAACTTCCAAATCCTTTAGGACCAAAAGCGGCACCAAAAGTTGTTCCCATTTGTTTAACAGCAGTTCCCAAGTTATTTTGTGCAAACAAAGTGTGGATATCTACTTTAACAACACCTGTCAAAAGTGCCAAGATTGTAGTGACCAAGATTGAAAGCAAAATTCCTGCTTTCCATTTACGAATAACAAAGAACATTGTAACAACGATACCAACTAGAGCAATCAAAACAGCGGGATCATTGAAGGTTACAAGCTCAGGGACAATTGACGAATTTACTGTAATTGTTCCGTGGTTGTTGACATATGTGCCAGGGTCTGCGATGAAACGTAAGATTCCCGCATTTTTAATTCCGATATAGGCAATGAAAATCCCGATACCACCACCAATTGCGTGTTGCAAACTTTCTGGAATCCCCAAAATAATTGCTTTACGAATAGAAGTAAAAGTGATAATAATATTGATAATCCCACAAATAAAGACCATTGCAAGTGCTTCTTGCCATGTATATCCAAGAGATAGGACAACGGTATAAGCAAAGAAAGCATTCAAGCCCATTCCTGGAGCAAGAGCATAAGGGACATTAGCAATCAAACCAATGGCTAAAGTACCAACGATTGAGGCTAAGATGGTTGCCAAGAAAACCGCTTGAACAGGCATTCCAGTAGAACTCAAGACCTGCGGGTTGACAAAGAGGATGTAGCTCATGGCAAAGAATGTTGTCAATCCAGCCATTACTTCACGGCCAACAGTTGTGCCGTTTTCTTCAAGTTTAAAGAACTTGTTCACGAATAATTTCTCCTTTTGGGGCGATAAACGCCCTTTAATAAAAGTTATCTGTCGCCCTTTCGGAGCGACACACGTCATAAATAATAAAAGCTTACTTTCTTATTTTAATCAGTTTGGCTTAAGGAAACAAGATTTAGTAGGAAATTTATCTAAAAAAGCGCCTGAACGTTCGGAAATATCGAACAAATATCTTAAAAGCCTTTTCATTGTTCGCAGAATTTTGCTTAGGCAGAGGACTTTTTCTTATGGTATAATAGGGAGATTAAATGATAAAATTTATAGACAGGGAAAGTTTTAATGACCATAAATAAAAATCGAAAATTGATTGCTATTGATTTGGACGGTACTACCTTACAATCCGATGGACGTTCCATTAGTCGCTACACCAAATATGTTTTTAAGCAGGTAGAGGCCCTGGGGCATATCATCTGTATTACTACCGGACGACCTTTTCGGATGTCTTTGGCAGTTTACCGCGAACTTGAATTGACCAGCCCTGTCATCAATTTTAATGGCGCTTTGGTTTCTAAGCCCAATGACAAAAACTGGGAACATACTAAAGCTCATTATATTGATCGCTCTTTCGTATTTGATTTGTTACGTCACCAACAAAACTTTGATTTAAACTTTTTTGCTGTTGAATACCGACGAAAATTTTTCTTAAATACTTTTAGAGGAGTTATTCCTGAACTTTTTGGCGTAGATAGACTCCACCCCTATAATCGTCTACGTGCAGATCGAATCACCGAAAACCCTCATGCTGTCTTACTTTCAACCCGACAAAAAGATCGTTTTGCTTTAGCTGATGAGATGCGCCGCCATTATAATGGAAAAATTGATGTAGGCGTCTGGGGTGGACCGCACGCCATGCTCGAAGTTGTTCCCAAAGGGATTAGTAAAGCTTCTGGTCTGAAACACCTGCTCAAAGTATTGGATATTCCTCAAGAAAATCTTCTGGCTTTTGGTGACGAGCACAATGACATCGAAATGTTCAAACTCGCGCCTCATGCCTATGCCATGAAAAATGCCTCTGCTCGCTTGACCCCCTATGCCACAGAGATTTTGCCATGGACGAATGATGAGGATGGTGTGGCACGACAACTTGAAAAACTCTTTTTAAGTCCTGAGTAATATTAAAAAACCAGCAACTCTGCTGGTTTTTTCTTATCAAAATTTCTCTCACAAGAGATGTCAAAATGATTTGACAACCGTTTCTTTTGAAAAAGCTTCGCAATTGACCTAAAATGTAAGAGGATACAAATTGAGTTTACACGTCTATTTTTAGTTTTACTTTACGATGAAATGAGGAGAATTAAATGAAAGTTTCACTATTTTCCACTTGTGTTATGGATTTGATGTTTCCACAAGTTGGCATTGCTATGGTTGAGGTTCTTGAGCGCTTAGGCGTTGAAACTGAGCTTCCAGAAGGTCAAGTCTGCTGCGGTCAACCGACTTACAATTCGGGATTAGTTAAAGAGTCAATGCTGACCATTAAAAATCAGATTGATGCTTTTGAAGATTCGGAGTATGTGGTGGGGATTGCAGGGTCTTGCTCTGGGATGTTTACAGAATACCCTCATATGTTTGAAGAGGGCGACCCTTACAAGCAAAAAGCCATTGATCTGGCTAATAAATCTTATGAATTTACACAATTTCTCTACCGCGTGCTAGGCGTGAAAGATGTGGGAGCGACTTTCAATGGTGAAAAAGCGACTTACCACCGCTCTTGCCACATGACACGGATCTTGGGCGAGCGTGAAGCACCGTTTATCCTTTTGGATAACGTGAAAGGTCTGGAAATGTTGCCTTTGCCTCATTTGGAAAATTGTTGTGGTTTTGGGGGGACTTTCTCAGTCAAAGCGCCTGAAATTTCTGAAATGATGGTGACTGAAAAGATGAATGATGTGGTGTCAACGGGTGCTGAAATTTTGATTTCAGCTGACTTGGGTTGCTTGATGAATATTGCTGGTAAACTTAACCGTGAAGGCAAGAAAATCAAGGTCATGCACATCGCTGAAGTGTTGAATAATAATGTGGATTTGGAACGGATTGACAAAGTGACTAATCCAGTCTTTGCTGAGGCTTAAAGGGGGAAATGATGGGACTTTCGACAAGTACAAAAACTTTTGCTGAACGCTTGGAAGACAGCAAAAAAGATACCTTTGCCCGCGCTGCCGTGGCTAAGGCACAAGATGCCCAATGGGAAAAGCGCGAAACTGCGCGTGAAGAATTGGGAAATTGGCAGGAATGGCGCGATATTGCGGAATCCATCCGCCAACACACTTTGAAATATCTGCCACACTATCTGACGGAGTTTTCCGATAATGTGGCCAAACGCGGCGGTCACGTCTTCTTTGCAGCGAATGCTAAGGAAGCTAACGACTACGTTAAACGGATTGTTTTGGAAAAAAATGCCAAGAAGATTGTTAAATCTAAGTCTATGGTGACGACTGAGGTGGATATTGACCCGATGCTGGTGTCTTTGGGCGACGATATGGACATCTTGGAAACCGACTTAGCGGAATTTATCTTGCAAGTAGCCGACTGGGATGAGCCTTCTCACATTGTCTTTCCAGCCTTGCACAAAAATCGCGACCAAATTCGAGAAATTTTTGCGGCGAAGTTGGGCTATGAGGGCGATAATGACCCTGTTAACTTGGCACGTTGTGCGCGTGATACTATGCGCAAGCTTTTCTTGAAATCTGAGGTGGGAATTACGGGTTGTAATTTTGCCATTGCCAATACGGGCGATATTAACTTATCGACCAATGAAGGGAATGCGGATTTGACGATTTCTATTCCTAAAACGCAGATTGTTTTGATGGGGATGGAGCGGATTGTGCCTTCTATCAAAGAAGCGGAAATTTTGGATAATATGCTGGCGCGGTCGGCTGTTGGGCAAAAATTGACGACCTATGTGACTTTTGCTGGGCAAAAAGCTGAAGATGAGTCTGACGGACCTGAAGATTTCCATGTGGTGATTGTGGATAATGGGCGGTCTAATGCGATTGGGACGGCTTTTGAATCGATTTTGCAATGCATTCGTTGTGGGGCTTGTTTGAATGTTTGTCCTGTTTATCGTCAAATCGGTGGACACGCTTATGGTTCGATTTATCCTGGCCCTGTCGGCTCTGTCTTGTCACCTGTGCTGGGTGGTTATGAGCAATATGGTGATTTGCCTTATGCTTCAACTTTGTGTGGGGCTTGTACGGAAACTTGTCCAGTCAAGATTCCTCTGCATGAGCTTTTGATTGAGCACCGCAAGGTCATGGAAGATGAGCTGAAGATGCACCACGATGGTTCATTTGTCAATATGGAAATGAACGCGGTCGGTATGGGCACGGGACACCCTGCTATGTTTGGCATGGCGGTCAATATGGCGCACACGGGCTTGTCCATGTTGCCAAAAGCCAAGGAAGTCACGGTCGAAGGCTCGCTCTTCAAGTATGGTGCGGTGCGCAAGGCACCAGCGCTGGCTAAGGGTTGGACGGACGTGCGGGATTTGCCTGTGGCTCCGCCACACAAAGAACAATTCCGTCAATGGTACAAAAAACATAAGGCAGGTAAATGAGAATGACTGGATCTATTGAAAATCGTGAACAATTTTTAGCCACGTTGCTGGAAAAACGGGGTGGTGTGGAGCTGCCATTTGAGCCTTATCAAGCCATTTCTGACTTGCCTGAGACACATTTGGCGGATTTGTCAGCTGAGGAACTTTTGGACATCGCTAAAGAACAGGCTGAATTTGTCTCGGCCAACTTGGTGGAAACGACAGCTTCTGAAATGAATGCGGTCATCGCTGATTTGATTGAAAAATCTGGCGGTGGGCAGGTCATGATTCCTACGACTGATGAATTTGCAAAATTTGGCGTTGAGGTCGCTACTGACCAGCTTGTCAGCTGGAAAATCGGGGCTGAGTATCGTGATGAAAATATCATGGCCGCGCAAAATTCTAACGTGGCTGTGGCTGTGCCGAAATTTTTTCTGGCTGAGTCAGCAACCATCGTCGTGGAATCTGAAGCAGGGCAAGGGCGGTCTTTGCACTTCTTGCCGACGCACTATATCGCGGTCATTCCCATGAGCCGCATGGTGGCGCGCTCAACGCAGGCTGCGGACTGGTTGGACAAAAATAAAAAACCTGGCTCAACTTTGCATTTTATTTCTGGTCCTTCAAACTCTGGGGACATTGAAATGCAACTTGTAGTCGGTCTGCACGGCCCTTTGGAAATCAACTATGTGGTGGTCAAAGACCTTTGAACATTTTTGACTTTCGTCAGTGTTGGCGAGCGTTTTTTCGAGAGATTTTACTGACGAAAATAATTTTTGGAGAAAATTTACTGACGAAAAGTTAAAATCAGAGGCGTCAGCGTTTTGGTAAGGGTTTCATTTTGAAAATTTGACTTTCTTTTTTATAATATAATTATAAAAACATTAGAAAGGAGAATTTATGATCCATTTTCTACGACACAATCGCTTGGCTTCGATTTTGCTTACCTTGATGCGGGTTTTCATTGGCTATCAATGGATAACGGCTGGTTTAGGCAAATTGTTTGCTGAAGAAGCTTTTTCTGCTGGAGGGCTCATCAATGGCGCACTAGGCAGTGCAACAGCCTATCCCTGGTTTCACAGTTTTCTCTCTTTCACAACGAATGGCGGTGCAAACACAAGTTTCTTTGATTTCGTTGTCCCTTGGGGACAGATTTTCATTGGACTCGCGCTGATTTTGGGGGCTTTCACATTGACGGCAGCTACGTTTGGCTTGCTGATGAATTTGTCCTTTTTACTCGCTGGGGTGATTTCAGAAAATCCGACTTTCCTTCTCATTCAAGTCTTAATTTTGGTCGCTGGCTTCAACGCCGGTCGCCTAGGCTTGGACTTCTGGATTGTTCCTTACCTGCGTCGCCGTTTCCCTTTTTTGCAAAATGATAGCTTGCTCATGCTCTGATTTTGCTACAAAACAAAAAAACTGCTTAACTGGCAGTTTTTTGCTTAGAGAAAATGCTGACGTATTTTTTGAGCAGAGAAAAAATACTGACGTAATTAAAAAAAAGAAAAAATCATGAGAAAATCCTCATGATTTCTTTTAATTCCGATTATTTCCACCTGAAATTCCGAAAATTCGGAGGAGGAAGAGGAACATATTGATAAAGTCAAGGTACAAGGAGAGCGCCATTGAAATCGCCCAACCATCACTGACTTGACCATTGTTAGCGTTGTAAACGTGTGTAATTTTTTGATTATCCCAAGCAATCAAACCTGAGAAAATCACCACACCAATGATGCTAATTAAGAGAGTCAGTCCGCTTCCACCGATGAAGAAGTTAAGAATTATCGCAACTACTAATCCCCAAACCGCAATACCAAGCGCTTTGCCCATGCCTGAAAGATTACGTTTGGTCACTCGTCCGTAAACTGCAAGTCCAAAGAACATCGCCGCTGCGGTCACAAAAGCGAGAGTAATGTTTGTCGCTGTATACATCAAGAGGGTGAAGCTAATGAGAAAGCCCATAAAGGCCGCATATCCAACAAAAACAGGGAGCGCCAACTTAGAATTTTTCATCGCCATTACTTGCAATGATCCCACCATGACCAGCGGAATCAACCACAAAATGAGGAAAAATAAACCTCCACGCTGAAGAACTGCCATCATATTATCTTGAAAAAACGTAATCATAATCCAAGAAACTAGCGCAGAAACCAGTACTCCTGCCCCCATCAGTGCGTAAATCTTACTAAAAAATGCATTGAGTCCGTCTTGACGTTGGTCAAAAATAATATTGTTATCATTCATATTTTGCATTAAAGTCATCCTCCTATATTTTTAATTTAATTCTAATTATATTTTAGCAAAAAAGCGGGCTTTTGTCATCCGACTTAAGTCTGAATTTTTTGCTTAATTTTCCTCTTTTGAACGAAAAAGCGTTTTTTGTACATCTTTTGGAACAATTGTGGTTAAAGCACGGGGATAAACTTTGATTTTCACAGGGAGTTGATCACTTTTATCGCCGTCAATCCGTGAATATGGAATGTTCTTTTTCTTTGTCGAAAGGGGATTTATTTCTAGTTCATCCGTATCAAAGTGTTCGATTTCGCTAAAATCTTCAAATTGTCCCTTGCGCAACTTATTTAAATGCCATAATATTTTTAAAAGATTTATTTTTTTCAAAGAATAGACGCGTAGTAGACCATCATCAACCTTAGCTTTTGGAGCTAAAGCTTGCATTCCTGCAATCGTATTAGTCATTGTAATCAGCAAAAGTTTGGTGCGCAGTTGCTCCGTTTTCCCGTCGTGCTTGAGTTCAATTTGGTAACTTTTATTGTAGCGAATCACTTTGTAAGCATCTTTAAAATAAGCAAGAGGACCTAATTTTTTCTTGTCTTTACTGCTCACATTTTGGGCAATATCAGCTAAAATTCCCAAAGTTAGGCTTGAGGTCATGTATTCTTGATTGACTTTGGCCATGTCAACTTTTTGAAGCTTTCCTTGTTCTAAATTTTCTAATGCTGCCCTAATGTCTTGAGGGATATTCAAGGATTTTGCCAAATTATTGACTGTTCCGTTAGGAATAATTCCTAACAGGCTTTCTTCGTTAGCTTCCAAAAGTCCGCCGCAAATTTTGTCAATTGTTCCATCACCGCCAAGTGCGAGAATCAGGTCAGGACGCTCCTCTGCCGCTTTTTTTGCCAGACGAATAGCTTCTTTTGGGCCATCTGGACTGATAAATTCAAGCTGATTTTCCTCTGAATCAAAGAAGGATTTGATGGTCTGTAACACTTCTTCTTCATCATTATTTCCTGATTTCTCATTATAAAACACTTTAATCTTTTTCATTTTCGATCTCCTAACTTTATTTTTTATTAGAAATCTTCATTATTACATATTTCAGTTTTTTTGAATTTTATTGCTTACACATTTATTGTATCACAGTCTTAGAAAATGCTACAATAGAGCGTTTCACAAAAATTTTTCATTTTTAAGTAAGAAAAAAACTTGCCTAAATGACAAGTTTTTGTTGTTTTTATTTTTAATCCAGACTGAAAGAAGGCAACTTTTTGAAGTGCTTGCGTCTGTTCCATTTGTACTTGAGTGTGGCTGAGCCTTCAAGCGTTGCGATGTATTTATCAACTCCTGTGACAATCCAACTTTCTTTGTAGCGCGGTGGGTTGATGGTTGCCCCAAACATATGTTTAATGATGATGTCTTTTTCCAGCTCTGAAATCGTCGTCAATTTTCGGGCATTACGATAAGCAATGTGTGGATGCACATAGGCATGGCTTTTGGCAAATTTTGTTTCGCGCCAATCGTAGTAGAAAAGATCGTGCAAAAGTCCAGCTCGCGCTGTTGCTTTCGCATTCAATCCACGTTTTTTGGCAATAAGATAACTCACATAGCTCACGCGCAGACAATGCTGCAAACGTGTTGAAGTGTAGTGATGGGTAATTTCATCAAGTTTTTTCAGCTCATCCATTTCTAACAGATGACCAACATAGCTCATATATTCTGCGTCGTTTAACCACGGTTTTTCATCTAAATTCATGATTTGATTATAACACGAAATTTGACTTTGTCAATACGATATTATTGGTTTTTTGATTAAATTTTTCTTTTTTAGTGCTTAGAATCCTGTTTTAGTTTCTTATTATGGGGGTTCGAGGTGCTTTTTTATCACGTTTTTTCCTTTATCTATTTGTTATTTTTCTTCAAGAAAATAATAATTTTTCCAAAAAAATAGCGGTGAATAGTTTACAAAAAACTAAAATTCCTGTATAATTGATAGGTATTAGAAAAATCTTGGAGGGTGTAGTGTGCCATCTGGGACATCACATCAACCGCTTTTCTATGAAAAGTAATAAAGGAGACAATCATGGCTAACATCAAATCTGCTATCAAACGTGCTGAATTGAATACAATCGCAAACGAACGCAATTCACAACAAAAATCTGCAATGCGTACTGCTATCAAAAAATTTGAAGCACAACCATCAGAAGAACTTTACAAATCAGCATCTGCAATCATCGATAAAGCTGCTTCTAAAGGCCTTATCCACGCTAACAAAGCTGCTCGTGACAAATCACGTCTTGCTGCTAAACTTGGCTAATAACAGGTCTTGACCTGATAAAAATCTCTGTCAGTGTGACAGATTTTTTTTATGCAAAAAAACTTGCCTTGGGCAAGTCTTTTTTATTTAAAAATCGCAAAATCACTGGTGTCAAGACCAATCAATGGATCAAAATTTCCTGATAAAATGAGGGCCTCTGTCAAAATTCGGTTCGTGTGGTCTTCTATTTCTTCATCAGCAAAAAGTGAAATTTCTCGGCTTCCGTCAGTGTTTTCGGGCTTGTTGAGATTTACGTCAGCATTTTCTCTGACTGTCTTTGTTGCTTGTGAAATTTCGTCAGCATTTTCTCTGACTGTTTTTGTTGTTTGTGAAATTTCGTCAGCATTTTTGTCGCCAAAGCGCTCAATCAAATAAGTTTTTCGATTGGCACCTTCACGCGCGACAGCTTGGGCAAAGGCGCGCTGCTCACCAAGCAAAATTAAACTTTGTTTGGCACGCGTAATTGCCGTATAAAGCAAATTTCGCTCCAACATTCGCGAATAAGCGCTGACCATTGGCACAATGACGGTCGAAAATTCGGAACCTTGTGATTTGTGAATGGACATGGCATAGGCCAAAGTGATTTTGTACCACTCTGCTCGTGGATAGGAAAGTTCCTGCCCGTCAAAATCCATAACAATTTCATCTTGTTTGCTATCGGTATATTTCGCAGGAACTAGCTCAACAATCTGCCCTAAGTCCCCATTAAATACATTGGCTTGGGCATCATTGACCAGATGCAAAATTTTATCTGCTTCCCGAAATTTCATTTCACCAAAAACAAATTCAAGGCGCTCCTTGAGCGGATTAAACAGATTTTGCAGAAGGACATTCATGGCGTTGATTCCTGCAGTTCCCTTATACATTGGCGCTAAAATTTGTAATTCAAAAGGATTATTTCCTCTTTTTTGCCAAGCGTTCGCAATCTGCTGCACCATTTGCGGAACTAAATTTGCCCCCACCTCAAAATATGAACGGTCGGTTTTTTTTTGCTGTAAAATCAGCTGGCAACTCACCATCTTTGATATGATGCGCCAAATCCGTGATGGTCGAATCATCACCCTGACGGAAAATTTTGTCCAATTTTACTGACGGAAGCTCTGGAATTTTCAATAAATCAGCAAAAACTTGTCCTGGCCCAACAGATGGTAACTGGTCACTATCACCAACCAACAAAACTTTCATAGAACCAGGGATGGCTTGAAAAAGCTTATTCGCCAACCAAGTGTCGACCATTGAAAACTCGTCTACAATCAACAAAGCACCCGACAATTCATTGCCCATACTGTCCTCAGACTCATCTTGACCCAAGCCCAGATGGCGATGAAGGGTCGCGGCAGGCAAGCCCGTCAGTTCGTTCATTCGTCTAGAAGCCCGTCCGGTCGGTGCGGCCAATAAAATCGGAAAAATGTCATCGTTATAATGGCTCGGTTCCAAGTCAAGCTGATTGATTCGAGCATAAGTTTCAATAAAACCATTGATAATCGTGGTTTTACCTGTCCCAGGCCCCCCTGTGAGAATGAAAAACTGATGCTTCATCGCTCCCAAAATCGCCTGCTTTTGCAAGTCATCATAAGTGATTTCAAGATCTTTTTCAACTTCTGACAAAACCGTCAGCACTTTTTCGTCAGTAAAATCTCCGCCCAAACGCTTCCCCAAAGCGGTCAACGACTTGTAAATTCCCTCCTCAGCAAAATAAAGCGAGTTTTCAAAAATTTTTGTACCTTCTTGCTGAATCTTTCCATCAAGCAAAAGACCGTTGATTTCAGCTGCTACTGCTGTGGGGTTGACTTCAACATTTCGCGCCTCTTCAAGCAACTCTATGGTCAGCAAAAGCAAATGCTTCGCTTCAATGTAAGTGTCGCCAGACGTAGCCGAATGCGTATTAACCATATGCATGAGTGCCGCCCGAAAACGGTTCGAGCTATCGGCTTCAATACCCAAACTGCTGGCAATTTTGTCCGCCGTTTTAAAGCCGACCCCTTTGACATCCTCGACCAGTTGATAGGGATTTTCCTCAATCATTTCCAGCGTCTTTTCTTTGTAAAGCTCATAGATTTGGAAAGTCAATTTGCTCGGCAAGCCATACTCAGCAAGTTTCGTCAGTATTTTCTCCATGCCATGATTTTCACGTAAGCGTTTGATAAATGAATTTTTTCGCGCCAAAGTCAAAAGTTCATCCAACTTTTCAGGCGCTTCTAAAATGCTATCCACCGTGTTTTCAGGAAAAATTTCAACAATCTTCTCCGCCGTTTTTTTCCCAATTCCGGGGAACTTATCTGATGAAAAATATTTCACTAAACCTGCTTGCGAACTAGGCAGCGCTTTTTCGTACTGGTTCACTTGCAATTGTTCCCCATATTTGGGGTGCTGCGTCAATTGCCCATAAAAGGTGTAAGAATCGCCCTCAACGACATCGCCAATCGTTCCATTCACCACAATTTCAACATCGTCATACTCAGCATTTGTTTCCTCAATTTCAACCAACAAAACCTTGTAAAAGTTACTTGGATTCGAGAAAAAAATGGCTTCAATTGAACCTGTCACATAAATTTTTTCGGTCATAGTTTTTGATCCCAAACTTTGAGTTCAAAGTGATCTTTACAGCCCTCCAAAATCGTCACTGTATTATTGGCAAGACCACCAGCGGCCCGTAATTCTGACAGACCAAATCCTGACAAATGTCGCATTCCCGCAGTTCCCGAAGCACCATGACCAATCAAAAGCACATTGTCCATCTCTGAGTGCAACAATTCTCGCCCCAAATCATCAAAGCGCGCCAAAACCGAGCTGACCGACTCAGCCCCAAAAGCTCGTCCATCAAACTTATCCAATTCAAAACGAGAATCGTGCATTTCTTTTGGATATTTAGCAATCGCATCTGCAATAAACCAACCTTCCAATTCACCAAAATTCCATTCAGCCAATCGCTGATCTCGCTTAATGGCACAATCCGTCAGTAATTTCGCTGTCGTCAGCGCCCTTGTTTGCGGACTTGATAAAATTTCATCAAATTTTATCGGTGCCAAAAAATCCCGCACCCGTTCAATTTCCGTCAAAGCTTCTGGCAACAGCGGTGAATCTCCCTTTTGTCCCTGTAAACGTCGCGCCAAATTCCACTCCGTCTTACCATGTCGTACAAAATAAATCTTCACCTTTACATCTCCTCTATCGAATAAAACGCATAATTTCCAAGCACCCGAGCACTCACACCAAGACTTGCCAACTCTTCAAGTGCAAAAGGAATTTTCGCTGCGTTTAGCTCATTATTAACCAAATCAATGATAAAAAAGTACTGACCAAGCCGCGTTTTCAAAGGGCGCGATTCAATCTTAGTCATATCAATATCTCGCCAAGCAAAAACAGAAATTGCCTTATGCAAAGCCCCTGGTAAATTTTCAGGCAAAGTCAAAGCCAGACTCATTTTCTCACCCGCTTGTCTTAGATTAAATGCCTTTTTTTGTTCGCCCAACAACCAAAAACGTGTTGAGTTTCCTGCAACGTCCTGAATATTTTCAGCCACGATCGCCAAATCATAGCGCTTAGCCGCATAACGATTGGCAACCGCAGCGACTGGAAGCTCAGGATGTTTTTTCACAAACTCAGCCGCAGCCGAAGTGGATGCCGTAATCTCCACCTGGGCCTCTGGATAAAATTTCCGCAGATAGGCCCGTGTCTGAGCCAATGCCTGTGGATGTGAGTAAACCCGTTCAATCACTCGGTCTTGTGAAATAGCCAGTAAATTTTGTGAAATCGGTAAAACAAATTCTGCCACAACTTGAGCCTCAGAATCATGAAAAATCTTATCAATGCTCATGTTCACCGTTCCTTCCGTCGAATTTTCAATCGGAATTAAAGCAAAATCGCACTTCCCCTCATCATAAGCCTCAATCACATCAATGATTGTTTCATAAGCAATCAACTCATCTGTTTTAAAAGCCGCTTCCGCCACAACCGAACAAAAAGATCCCCGTGGACCCAAATAGGCTATTTTCATTTCTTCTCCCATCTTTCTTTGATCAGCTGGACAATAGCCTCAGGACTTTTATCCGTCACATCAACCGTTAAATCAGCCACAGCTTCATAGCTCTTCTTCCGACGCTCAAATAAACGCTGCGCTGCTGCCTTGTCTTGAGCCAAAGGTCGAACATTGACCTTATCTGCACTAATTCGCTCCCACAAGGTCGCAAAATCTGCACTTAAAAAAACCACTTGCGGATGAGAACGAAGCACTTCCACATTCTGTAAACTCTCAACAATACCACCACCTGTGGCAATCACTGCTTGATTTTGCAGAACAGACTCAAAAACCTCATTTTCAATCCGGCGAAAATCCTTCTCACCAAACAAAGCAAAAAAATGAGCAATCGGCATCTCAATTTTTTGCTCAATCAACTGATCTAAATCAATGAAATCCTCTGCCAAAAGTCTTGCTACTGTTGACTTTCCAGCACCCATAAATCCAATTAAAATGATACTCATTTTTCGCTTCCTAATCAATTTTCCCACAACTTATTTTGATAATTTTTCCAAATCCTCAAAAAAGCTTGGATAACTTGTCTGAATCGCCTCAGCACGTTCCAATTCAAGTTCTCCCTCAATCAAAAGCGCCGCAA
The DNA here is from genome assembly GCF_004210295.1 of Lactococcus sp. S-13. Classification (NCBI taxonomy): domain Bacteria; kingdom Bacillati; phylum Bacillota; class Bacilli; order Lactobacillales; family Streptococcaceae; genus Lactococcus; species Lactococcus kimchii. Next base: position 1,121,638 of record NZ_SDAK01000001.1, read on the forward strand.
TAGCTGTCATCATACCGATTCGGTGATCCCCAAAAGTATTGATTGCTTCCTTAGGTGCTTTTAATTTCGTTCCCCCTTGAATAATCATCCCATCATCTGTTGGCGTAATTTTTGCTCCCATTGCATTCAAAGCATCTGCAACCACAGCGATACGGTCTGTTTCTTTAACTTTCAATTCTGCAGCGTCACGGATAATTGTTTCACCCTCAGCCTGCGTCGCAAGCAAAGCAATCACTGGCAATTCATCAATCAAACGTGGAATCAAATCGCCCGCAATTTCCGTTCCTTTAAGTGAACCAAATCGAACGGTAATTGTTGCCGACTTAGCCACATCATCCACTTCTGACAATTGCATTTGACCACCCATCGCAGAAATAACTTCCAAAATTCCTGTTCTGGTTTCATTGATTCCAACATTTTTCAAAACAAGTTCTGAATTTGGCACGACCAGCGCCGCAACCAACCAGAAAGCAGCCGAGCTAATATCACCTGGAACTGTTACCTCCTGCCCAACCAATTTTTGACCGCCAGGTACTAAGATTGTTTTTCCAGAAACAGTAATCTCTCCACCAAATTGAACCAGCATCTCCTCAGTGTGCGAACGTGTTTTTTCTTTTTCAACCACTTTTGTCACACCGCTCGCCTGTAAAGCCGCAAAAATCACCGCTGATTTAACCTGAGCCGAAGCCACAGGAAGCACATAATCAATCGCTTTTAAGTCCTTTGAACCTTTGATGGTCATCGGTAACTTCACCTTATCTGTCTGTCCTGAAATCTCAGCCCCCATCAAACGTAAAGGCGTTGCAATTCGATCCATTGGGCGTTTTGACAAACTATCATCCCCAAATAAAGTCGTTTCAAAAGGCAAACCCGCCAAGATTCCAGACAACAAACGCGTCGAAGTTCCTGAATTTCCCATATCTAAGGCTTCTTGAGCTTGAGCAAGACCATCAAAACCTTTCCCATGAACGATGACTTTTTGACCATCATCTTCTATTTTAACTCCCATTTTCTGAAAAGCCGCAATTGTTGAAAGTACATCTTCACCACGCAAAATATCATAAACGGTGGTTTGTCCTTGGGCAATTGATCCAAACATAATACTGCGATGCGAAATTGATTTATCTCCTGGAACTTTTAAAGTTCCTTGTAAGCCTTGTGAATTTGTTTTAAGTTTCATTATGATATCCTAAATATTTTTTAGTACTAATTATAGCACAAAAGGGTGCTGTTGACCCTATTTGATTGAGAGATTTTCAAAAAATTTTTAACCTATCCGTAGCTATGCCACTTCAAAATCCGTTGCTATTTTGATAATCTCACGCGCTTTTTCTAACTCTTGTGCTGTTTTAAATGTAATTTGAAGTTGACCGTGAATGTCTTCCCGATTTTCTTCATTGATTTTTATATTTGTGATTGAAAATTGTTGCAAGAGGGCTAAGACTTGTAAAACCACTCCTTTTTCATCAGGTACGGAAACAAACAAATCATAGAAATTAGGAATCGCGCCTTTATGAATCTCCATGGCTTGACGAATCTTTTTCCCGTCATCGAAAAAGCTCTTGATTCCAGTCTGATTTTTTGAGCTAATTTTTTGGGCAATATCATCAAGTTGCGCTTTAAAATTTTCAATCCGTTCCACTACTTCTTGTGGATTTGATAAAACTACACTTGTCCACATCAAACTGTCCGCCTCCGCAATCCGTGTCAAATCACGAAAACCTCCTGCAGCCAGATTTTTTACTAATGGGTGTTTTTGCGCATAGGCATCTGACTGTAAAACCAAAGCAGAGGCCAAAATATGTGGAAAATGTGAGACTTGTCCTGTGACTTGATCATGCTCCGCCGCATCTAAAACAATAAATTTAGCGTGTAAACCTGACAATAACGTTCTTAATTCTGGGCAGTCCTCGCTCAAAACATAATAAGCATTCTCAAATAAATTCACATCAGCAGCCAAAACACCTGATTTATGGGAGCCAGCCATCGGATGTCCACCAACAAACCTGACCTTTTTCTCCGCAAAAAGCTGCTGTCCTAAAGAAACAATCTCACTTTTGGTCGATCCCGTATCAGTGATTAGCACATTCTCTTTCAACTCTAAATCTGCTAATTCTTTCAACACTTCCAAAGTTGCCTCAATCGGAATCGCTAAAATAATCACATCCGCTTCTCGAGCATCGCTGAGTGATAAAGCACTTTGATCAATAATCCCTCGTTTTTGAGCAATATCTTGAACTTCTTTTTGGTCATAGCCAGTAATCACAACTTCTTGATGTGCTCTTTTAATTCCTAGGGCAATTGAGCTACCAATCAACCCCAAACCAATCATAAATACATTTTTCATTTTTTAGCCCTTCCTTAAGCTAACACAAGTTCCTTTACCAATTTCAGAAACTATTTCAATCTTAAACTCCAACTTATCCAAAATGAGTTTCGATAAATAAAGACCAAGTCCTGTTGATTTTTGCTGGATTCGACCGTTATAACCGGTAAACCCATGTTCAAAAAGGCGGGGAACATCCTCTGGTAAAATTCCAATGCCACTATCTCTAATGGTCAACTGTCCTTCTTCAATCTCAATAATAATCCCCCCACTTTTCGTGTATTTCACTGCATTATTAAGAAGTTGTTCTAAAGCAATACTCATCCATCTCTGATCAGTTGCCACGCGCCAATCACCAGTAATTTGTAATTTTAGATTTTTTTGAATAAAAAAGTGGCTGTATTTTTTGACCAAATCTTTCATGATAGTCGCAAAGCTTACCTGATCAAAGCGAAAATCCGTTGCGAGATTATTAATTCTTTGGTACTCTAGAAGCATTTTTAAATAATTTTCCAACGAAAAAACTTGATTCTTTAGTTCTTTGTGATCAATCTCGGTTTGAGCCATCAAATCAATCGCGGCCAAGGGAACCTTCATCTGATGTGACCAGACCCGAATAATATCTTCAAGTTCTCTTGCTGCTTGATTCTGTTGATCCAATTTTCTTTGAAGGGTTTGATTCTCCTTTATGACATTTGAAATTCTTTCTTGAACTTCTCGCCAGCGAAAGTAAGAAGAAATCAAATAAATCACGAAAATAATGAGGGCAAATAAACTACTGTTAAAAAATGCCATCATCGGGAGTTGCCACAGCCAAAAATTCACAATATAGATGGCCAACATGAGTAAAAAAACACCAATTTGGGGAATTTTAGAGATGAGATATTTATACCAAAGCATAGCCTTCTCCTCTTTTGGTCATGAGATGTTGGTCAAATTCAATTTCGGTTAATTTCTTACGCAACCGAGTCATCTTGACGTTTAAAGTATTGGCATCAATGAACTCCTCTGTTTGCCACAGCTCTTGTAAAATTGTTTCTTTTGTCACCACTTTACCGCTTGCTCGAAAAAGCAGACTTAAAATTTTCTTTTCTGAATTGGTCAGCTCAACCTCAGCTTGACTTTGGGAGTTAACTAAGGTATTTTCAATCAGACTAAAGTCTGCAAACTCAAGTCTATCAACTTTCGTAAAGGCATAGGTTCTGCGCAGTAAGGCTTTAATTTTTGCAGTCAAAATGTCTAAGGAGAATGGTTTTGTCACAAAATCATCTGCTCCCTGATTCATTGCCGTCACTTGATTCATATCATCTGATGCTGAGGAGATAAAAATTATAGGGATTTGAGAAAGTTTGCGCAATTCATTGGTCCAATAAAATCCACTATAAAAAGGTAAACCAATGTCCATAAGCACCAAATCTGCTTCAAATTCTAAAATTTCTTGTTTGACTGCTCGAAAATTTGAAACGCTTCTCACCTGAAAGTCATTTTTTAGGGCTAATTTAACTGCTTTAACAATGCTCTCATCATCTTCTACGATAAATATTTTGGCCATTTTTAATCCTTTCACTGCTGATTGGCGGTGGAGGGATTTTCCGATCGCATCGCCTGACTTGGTTTCTATTATAACAAAAATTAGACTAATCAGCCGCTTTGCCTCGTTTTTATCTTTTCTTACAGAAATGTAATAAAAATGACTTTACAAAAGCTTTCAATGAAGTATAATATCCTTATGGACGAAGTTTAACCGAAAAGGAGTTTTTATGAAAAAAATTGGAATCATTGTCGGTGTTGCCCTAGTAGTAATCGCAGGAACTAGCGGTGGCATCTATCTCAAGCATCAACATGATGTTCAGGCGGAAAAAGCTCGTGTGGCTCGTGTCTATGCTGCTAGTAAATCAAAGGCAACGCGTGCAGTCGCAAAAGCTTATGCTTCTGGAAAAACAGAGGATGTTCAAAAAGCTGAAGCTTTAGTTGCTCAACTACACTCTAAAGATCGCAAAAAGTCTCAAGCAAAGCTGGAGACCCTCAAGCTGGATTTGCAAGCCATCGCTACGGCAAAAGTAGCTGTTGACACACTGACTGCGAATTTATCAGATGATAATCTCACGCAAGCTCAAAGTAAAATTGCCGCTTTAACTAGTGCTTATACAGCAAAAGATAAGGCGACTTTACAGCAACTTGTAAATCAGCAAAAAGAAAAACTTGCAGCACAAAAACTAGCCGAAGAACAAAAAGCCAAAGCGGAGGCTGAAGCCCAAAAAGCCGCAGCTGAAAAAGCTGCACAGGAGAAAGCAGCGCAAGAAAGAGCTGGACAGACTTCTTCTCCTGCAATCCCTGCAGGATCAAAGCTCATTGCTTTAACTTTTGATGATGGCCCAAATCCTGCTTCAACCCCTCAACTTTTAGAGATTTTACAAAATGCCGGAGTACCTGCAACTTTCTTTGCATTGGGGCAAGAAGCTCAGGCTTATCCCGATTTGATTCGTAAAGAGGCTGCTCTGGGAAATGAAGTGGCTTCGCACACTTGGGATCATAAAGATTTAACGACGCTCAACCCTACTGCCCAACAACAAGAAATTCTAAGTGCCAATCATTTGATCAATCAGCTGACGGGACAAAATGTAACTCTTTTTAGACCTCCTTATGGTGCTTATAATGCATCGGTTCTTGCACAAACCAATCTATCAGCAGTCAACTGGTCGGTAGATACGAATGACTGGCGTTACAATACGCCAGCTCCTGTGGTTCAAAATGCGCTCGCTAATGCTCATGATGGCGCAATTATTTTACTTCATGACATTCACAGTTGGTCAGTAGCTGCTGTTCCACAGATTATCCAAACACTCAAAGCGCAAGGTTATACCTTTGTGACAGTTTCTCAACTTTTGGAGGCACGCTACGGAGGTGCTCAAGCCCATCAGATTTACTTTGGACAATAGTTAAAAAAACCATCTTATTTAAAGGTGGTTTTTTAGTTTTTTTTATAAGAGATTAGTGAATATAATAAAACTCCACCTTGATTTTTCGGATGAGTCATCCGCTCTAGGTGAAGTTTTTATTGGTTGCTTTGTGGCTTTAACGTTCGACGATTTTGTAGTAGACGCGACTGGTCGCTTTGTAAATCAAATAGTAAACAGCTGCGAGAAGAGCAATTGTACCAAGGCTGATGATTAGAATGATGGTACGGTCTGTAATTCCAAAGAGCATAATCATTTTTTCAATCATCAGGTAGGCACCCGCAAAATGGCAAACCGTGATGACAAGCGGAAGGAAGAATATCATTCGTACTTGAGACTTGATTGTTGTTTGAACTTCAACTTTGGATAGACCCACTTCTTGCAAGATTTTGAAGGAACGTTTATCCTGAGCGCCTTCAGAGAGCTGTTTGTAGTAGATGATTAACGCGGCACCAAGTATAAAGCTAATGCCCAGCACGAAACCAACAAACACGAAACTACCGATTTGTGAGCGTTGACTTTGCATGGCATCACTACGATAATAAAGGCTTAAGTCGCTGTCTTTTCCTACCGCTGATTTGAATGCTGCCGCAAATTTTTTCTCGTCATTTTTTTGAAGGTCAAAGAGTACTCTTGTGGTTGATGAAACTTCAAAAGCCTGATCTTTTTGGGTGGCTTTAATCATTTCATTGTAGCTTTGAAGTGCTGCTTTGTAACTTTCCTCATTTGGGAAGACAAGCAACATATTTGACATACTTTCTTCCGTTGGTACATTTTTAATAGTGCTTAATTGCTTTTTGACGTGGTAAGTTCGGTCAAACCATTGGACGCTTTTAATTTTACTGATGGATTGAGTCTTTGTTGTAGAGCGATCACTTAAAAGGACTTCATCAGCATTTTGGGGAGGTAAATTCTCATTACCAAGTGCTTTAAGGCTTGCGCGCGTGGTTAGAATAACCATGTAATTACTCTGGCTAAAGAGATTTGAGAGCCCATTACCAGCAACGAAGTGGCTATCGTCTGTGGTGGTAGCTCTCTTAACTTCGACTTCTTGTGATTGGAAGCTGATGAGATTGCTGAGCTTGATGGATTGTTCTTTGGCAACTTTTTGAGTCAATTTTGTGGCCTCTTCTGAGCTGCGTTCCGAGTCAAACGAGAAAACTTTGGCTTCTCTTGGAAATTGGTTGCTGACAAGTCGCTCTGTACCGACGAAAATTCCTAAACTAACCACCACCGTCACAACAGTCATTGATAATAAAATCGTGATGTTAGCTAAACCGACAGCATTAGCTTTCATACGATAGAGCATGGAGCTTATCGTGATAAAATTATTAGGTTTGTAGTAGCTTGGGCGTTTTTTCTTTTTTTTGAGATACCAAACTGTGAAACTCACATAAAAAAGATAGGTTCCAAAAATAACGAGTAAAACGGCGATGAAAAATCTCAACAGAGCAGATATTGGATTTTGAACGGTCAAGGCAATGTAATAACCCGCTCCGAGCAAAATCAGGGCAAGCGCAGCTAAAAAGAGATTTGAACGCGGCTCTTTCTCACCTTTTGATGATTCACGAAGTAAATCAAGACTTGATGAGCGCCAAATAATCCACACCCCAATCATCATCAAAATAAGAAAGAAAACCAGATAAAGAAGGGCAACAAGTCCAATCGCCGCAGGGTTTATTGCGAGATTGAAATAGTCTCCACCAATCATATTGATAAAAACGAGATAGAGAAATTTGGCAAAAGCAATCCCACAAAGGCTACCGACAATTACGGTAATGAGGTAGGATAAAATAAGTTCTAAAAATGCCACTCCAGCAATGCGGCTTTTTCCAAATCCTAAAATGTCATAAAGTCCAAATTCTCGTGAGCGTTGCAATTGTAGAAAACGGTAACTATAAATCAAAATAAGAAGGGCAAAAATGGCTAAAACAACGAGGGCAAAACCCATCAATTGAGCTAAAGAGCTTCCGCCTCTGATTTTTTCAATGGAGGGCGACATGGCAATCGAGGCCGTGACAAAAATCATGACAAACATGGTGATTGCAGCCATCAAAAAAGGAGCAAAACTTTTAAATCCTTTTTTAATATTGCTCGTCGCAAGCTTTAAACTAAGCATTTTCCATCACCTCCTCTACCGGTGTTCCCAAAAAGGCGGTCATCGATAGCGTGATTTCTTTTGCAAAATCGGTTGCTGATTTTTCTCCACGGTAGAGTTGATGATAAAGTACGCCATCCTTGATGAAGAGAACACGTTTAGCGTGGCTCGCTGCCAAACTTGAGTGGGTCACCATGATAATCGTTTGGCTACTTTTGTTAATTTCTTCAAATAAATTGAGTAAATTTTCGGAGTTTTTGTAATCCAAAGCGGCCGTTGGTTCATCTGCCAACACCAAATCAGGCTGACTAATCAAGGCGCGAGCGACAGCCACCCTTTGTTTTTGACCTCCTGAAAGCTCAAAAGGTTGTTTTTCAAGAAGGTTTTCAATGTGCAATTTGGGCGCCAACTCTTCTAATCTTTCTTTCATGACTTTAACATTTACTTTAGATAAAACGAGTGGAAGATAGATATTATCTCGAACAGACAGAGTGTCTAAAAGGTTGAAATCTTGAAAAACAAACCCGAGGTGTTCACGTCTGAACGCTGAAATTTCTTTATCTTTGATGGCTGTAATGTCATTTTTGCGAAGTAAAACTTGTCCAGAAGTAGGCTTTTCTAAGGTGGATAAGATATTCAAAAGCGTTGTCTTACCTGAACCAGACTCCCCCATGATGGCAATATATTCCCCCTCCTCAACACTAAAATCAATATCAACGAGCGCCGTAGTTTCTTCTTTTGAAAAGCGGGTTTTAAAAATTTTTTTGAGATATTTAACTTCAAGTAACATATTTTATCCTTTTCTTATTTTCTTATTCGTTTGTTTCTTTTTTATCATTAAATTGATTCAATCGTGCTTTTACTGCACGCATTGTGTAGATTAAGCAAGCACCCATGAGAGATGCGAGGACAATTGTAATTGTCATTAAGGCGATGTTAATTTGCAAAAATGTCATGATGTTTTCCTCCGATTTTGTCAATTATTAGTGTTTTTTTACTGACGAAACTTTGCGTCAGCATTTTCTCTGAACTTTTTTACTGACGGAAAGTTACGTCAGCATTTTCTCTGAAAAAATTTAGTTCCCAGCCTGATTTGTGATTTTCGTCAGTGCTTTTTCGGGAACTTCTGATTTTTTGACCTCTTCCCAGCTGGTCACTCCCTTTTTGATATTGACCGTCAATTTAAGGTAAGCCGTTTTACGCAAATTATGGTCGGCTGTAAATTCAACTTCTTTTTCTTTGCCAGCTTTTTGGTAAACTTTTTCCTTATAATCATAGTAAGTATAATCTTTTCCGGCATCATCTTTCGTCAGTGATTTTTTTCCATCCTTCATCACTTGCATATAATAACTTTCGCCACCATATTTTAGATGGTACCAATAAGTTCCAGCACCAGCCAAAATTAGAATCAAAGCGGCAAGTCCAATAAGTATTTTTTTCATTTTATTTCTCCCTTTTCTCTTGATAGTTTTATTTTAACAAGAAATTCTATGCTTGAAACTTACAAGTTTGTAAGTTTTAATTTTTTTTACAAAAAAAAAGACCCGCAGGTCTTTTATTATTTTGGCAAATGAACATCTAGCAAAAGGGCTTCTTGCCCTTGAGGCTTTTCTTCGTAAGGATTGTAAAAGAAAATCGTGGATTCAATATAATCAGGATGTTCATCCTTAGGTGCAGAAAACATGATGTTCTCTGAAAAATCGCGCGTGAAGCTATCAATAAAACCATTAGCTTGTTCGATATCATCAAAAACCATCATTTCATGCTTGTTAATTCTGATTTCGATTTGATTCATTTTAAAACTCCTTGAGCCTTGCTTTGTAGGCTTCTAATGCTAATTTCAATTCAGAAAAACTATCAGAGCTAAATTTATCACAAATTTCTTGCGCCAAAACGGTTGCAATGACATTTTCCATGACTACCCCAGCAGCAGGCAAAGCCGTTGGATCAGAGCGCTCCACGCTGGCTTTGTAAGGCATATGACTGTCCGTATCCACAGACATCAAAGGCTTGTAAAGTGTTGGAATTGGCTTCATCACCCCACGGATAATCAATTGTTCGCCATTCGTCATCCCGCCTTCAAAACCACCAAGTTGGTTGCTTGAACGCACATAGCCTTGCGTTTGACTCCAAGTGATTTCGTCCATAACTTCACTTCCTAGACGTTTTCCGGCCTCAAACCCAAGACCAAACTCAACCCCTTTGAAGGCATTGATTGAAACCACGGCACCAGCAATTTTGGCATCGAGTTTACGGTCAAATTGCACGTAAGAACCTAGACCAGCAGGCACCCCTTCCACACGGCTCTCAATAATTCCACCAATTGTGTCGCCATTTTTCTTGATTTGGTCAATATAGCTGCGGATTTCTTCAGCTTGACTTTCATCAAAAATAGACAAATCATTCGTTGCTGCGGTCGCTAAAATCTGTTCAACCGTCAAATCAGCTGGATAATCAATTGCTTTTCCACCAAAATTGACAATGTGGTTAGCAATTTCGATGCCTAATTCATGAAGCAATTTTTTGGCCACCGCACCAACAGCAACACGCATCGTTGTTTCACGAGCTGATGAACGCTCAAGAACATTGCGTAAGTCATCAAATTCATATTTCATTCCACCGACCAAGTCAGCATGACCTGGACGAGGCTTAGTCAAACGTCGTTGACTTTTAATTTTATCCTCGACATCTTCTGCAGCCATGATTTTTTCCCAATTTTTAAAATCACGATTAGTCACATTGAGTGTGATTGGACTTCCGATTGTCTTGCCATGACGAACACCTGAAGTAATCTCAACCTGATCAGATTCGATTTTCATTCGTCCGCCTCGACCATATCCGCCTTGACGGCGTTTTAGCTCAATGTTAATATCTTCTGCTGTAAGAGCGAGGCCCGCTGGCACTCCCTCAATAATCGCCGTCAATCGTGGTCCGTGGGATTCTCCCGCTGTAAAATATCTCATAAATGACTCCATTCTATATAATCATCAATTGCCCGCTGCATTTTTGGATTAAACAGCGGTAAATCAAATGTTTCTAAATTAACCCAAGCTAACGCCTTGGTTTCTTCATCTTGATAGGTTAAATCAACTGCTTTTTTGGGTATTTTGCAAGCATAACAAATGTCCGTGGGTTGAACCTTATCGCCGTTGGGATAAACAAATTCGCCCCAGTTGTAAGTACCAATTTGCTTGATAATCTCAAAATTATCTGTACCCGTTTCTTCTAAAACTTCGCGGTAAAGTGCTTCCTCAAGACTTTCTCCTAACTCCAAACATCCTCCAGGAATGTCCCAAAGCTCGGAGTCCACACGTTTTTGCAACAAAACTTGACCCTCTTCATTTTGCAAAAAAGCTACCACAGCAACGGTCAAAATCTTGTCCTGCCCCACTTTACTGCGCAACCAACTGATATAATCTGCCATCAATTTTTCTCCAAAATTTTGATAATATCGGTCAAATGCCTGATTTGTTGCGAATCTTTAACTGCAAGGAAATTGATGGAATGAATTCCACTGCGGTGTGCGACTTCGGCATCAAGCACACGATCACCGATATAATAAGTCGTGTTTAGATCAAGACCATATTTGTTGAGCAAATAATTGACCCCCGCAGGATGTGGTTTACGCTCAAAGCCATTTTCACTCGTGATGACCTCAGTGAAATAAGCAGCAATACCGAGTTTTTCTAATAAGTGATAGGCATTCTTACCCTTATGGGTATAGATAAAGTTTTCAATTCCAGCCTTTTTCGTCCAAGCCAATACTTCTTTTGCGCCCGCCATCAACTTAATCTTTTCATTCTTCGCTATCGAATTTTCTGTAAAACTTGTTTTGAGGGCTTCAAAGGGTTGCTTTTGACTTTTTAATAATTCGTTGACCGAATGTGCTTTGATAAAAGTATAAACTTTTTTACGGTCAAATGGCAAATCAAATGTCGCAAAAGTTTCCGAGAGTGCTTCAAGAAACACGTCATAACTGTCAATTAAGGTTCCATCTAAATCCCAAATCAATGTTGTCATCACTTAACCTCCATTAGCTGTCTATAAATCGAGCTGAGTTGTCGCAGAGCTTCTCTGATTTCTCCCTCAATTTCTTCATCATGTTGACCGTCAAAGCGACTTGCTGGCCAAATTTTTCCAACTTCTAATTCAGCTTTTTTGACTTTCCCTAAACGTTCAAGAGCGTTTGGAAGTTCATCCAGTTGGAAAAATTCAGCTTTAGTATGATCCTTTGAAAGCACAAAATCACCAGGAAGTTGTGCTGTGGTCAATAATTCTTGCCAGCACTGCGCATATTTTTGCTGTTTTTTAGGTTGGTCAATGATTGACAGATATAGAAAAACATAATCCTGCCAGATGCCGAGTTGATAATGAGCTTCCATTTTGTAGCCCCGTTTTTGTGTGGAAATCGCTGACCACGTATTTTCTGGAGCATGGGTTGTTCTTCGCCGATGCTGTGCAATGTGAAGATAAAATGCTTCATCAGGAAAAATGGTTTGTAAATCGCCCACTAATTTTTCACCAATTTCCGAAAAAATAGGTTGAATAGTGCTACGAATTGCGGTCATTCGAGCTTCTAAACCCACGATATCAAAAACTTCAAATGATTTGTGTGTGAACATTTTTTAGGTTTACCTCGATTTTTATAAAAATTTAATCACAATAATTCCTGCCAGCATCACAAGTACGCCAACAATTTGCGAAATTTGAATTCGATACTTGCCAGAGCGCCAAAAACCAAATTGGGAAACGAGCATACTTCCCACAATTTGACCAATCAAGCCCATCATAATGGTCAGACCTGCACCAATTTGTGGGACGGACAAGACAGTTGCAAAAACAAACATTGCGCCAAGAAAGCCACCAAAGCCATTCCAAATCTTGGCTCCTTTTAAATCAGAGATTTTTGGCAGACGCTTGTCAATAAAGAGAGAGACGATGAAAATAGCCAAAAAACCAATAAAGAATGAAATGAAAGCAGCTTGAGCTGAGTTTTCTAGCAAAACGCCTAAACGACCATTAATTGCTTGTTGGGCAGCTGACATGGCGCCCACAATAATGGCCCATAAGCGCCAAACAAAAAGGTTTGTTGCCCCTTGAGTGACACTTTTACTTTTTAAACTTGGCAAAATGACCGCAATACTCACACCTAATAGTGTGATTAAAATGCCCACAATTCGCAAAGCAGACAAAGGAATTTGTAACGCCCCAAACCAGCCAAAGTGATCAATCAAGCTGCCCATCAAAATTTGACCCAAAATCGGTAAAATAACCGTTTGGACAGCACCCAATCTTGGAAATAAAAGCACGTTTGAGGTTAGAAAAATGCCCCCCAGTAGACCACCAAGCCAAATCCATGCTGGGTGTCCACTCACAAAAGTCCAGCTGGGAAGGAGGGTTTGAGTGGTAATGACTGTGATAAGTCCCAGAAAAATTGAACCAACAAGATTAGAAATTCCAGAGGCTAAAAAAGGGGAGCCAACAATCTTACGCAAATCAGCGTTAATTGGGTTTTGATTGGCGAGTAAAAAGCCACCAAGTAGGGCAAAGCCTAGATAAAGATACATTGTTTTCTCCTTTTAAAATGAGTTATTTTTTACAGCGCTTTTGAACGCTGGGAGTTTTTCAATGCTACCACATTTTTAAGATTAAACTATTTTTTTAAATAATCTTTCATCTCCTCAAGAGCAACTTGGTTGATTTTGGCGCTACCAATTTGAGGAACGATGACGGTTTTGATTTGGCTACCTCGGGCTTTTTTATCGTGGGTTAAAGCTGCGTATAACTGCTCTTCGTCCCAAGGTTCATAATGGTCTGGCAAGCCATATTTTACGACCATTTGGCGAATTTCTTCAGTGATTCCTTGGGGCATCAGGCCTTTTGCTTCGGCAACTTTACTGATTTGCACCATGCCAATAGCAACGGCTTCGCCGTGCATGACAACACCATATCCTGCAGTAGATTCAACGGCATGGCCAATGGTATGACCAAAATTGAGATAAAGTCTAACCCCATTGTCCAGTTCGTCGTCTACGACAACTTTGCGTTTGACTTCACAAGAGCGATAGATGATTTCATCAATTTTCGTAAAGTTTTTCAGCAAATCTTCTGCGGAGAGGTCGGTCAATAAATCCCAGAGTTGGGCATCGGCAATCAGACCACATTTGATGACTTCACCCAATCCTTCTCTAAATTCACGCTCGCCCAAAGTGCTTAAAACATTGGAGTCAATCAAAACGCCGTCAGGTTGGGTGAAGGTACCAATCATATTTTTAGCAAAATCTGAGTTGATCCCTGTTTTACCACCAATAGAGCTGTCCACTTGGGCGGTTAAGCTGGTTGGAATTTGTAGAAAATGAATACCTCGCATATAGGTACTGGCTACAAAACCTGCCAAATCTCCTGTTACACCACCCCCAAGGGCAATAATTCCATCGGAGCGGGTCAAGCCAAATTGAGCGCAGAAATTCCAAGCTTTTTCAGCCGTCGCCAAATTTTTACTGGCTTCGCCTTCTGGAAATTCAAAAACAGCAACTTCAAAGCCGGCTTCGTTGAGTTGGTCAGTGACTTTTTTCCCATATAAGCGATTGACATGATCGTCTGAAATCAGAACGATTTTTTGTTTTTTCCAAAGTGCTGAAACCCACGTGTTGACGTGGTCAAGTGCACCTTTTTCAATCAGAACTTCATAGGGATGGTCTGGTAAATTTACTTTTAGTTTCATTGTTTAATTCTCCTTTTTTCCTAGCCAGAAAAATAAAATCAAGAGGGCTTGCATGGCGGTAAATCCAAGCAAAAAGGTCATATATTCTGGGCGAATAATGCCAAGTAAGGTGCCTAACGTTTCTAAGGGATTGGTCAGCAGGTTCCATGTGTTTAGGCGCAAACTGAATAATTTTCCAGCGAAAATTCCAACGGAGCTTAGAAAAGAAACGACAAATACGAAGAGACTCGCTATTATTTTTTTATTTTTAAAGAAACGTTCCAATACGGTCAACATCGACCATAACCCGAGGGTGACGCCCATAAAAATTCCGATGAATAAAATGCCAAAATAGGTGAGTTGCTTGCTCGAAACGCCAAGTGGTAAGTCAAATTTGCCACCAATTGAGAGCCAATCGGCAAAATGTGAGGCATCAGTCATCATATAAAAGGTGTTGGGATAAAATCCCAGCCAGATGATGCTAAGCAGAATAAGTAGGCCTCTTTTTTTCGTTTTTGGTAGGAAATAGGCGGCATCGTAGGCAATGAGTGCTAAAAAGACATTCCAGCTCATCGTGGTCGGCACTCGATCTAATTTGTCCTGATAAAAGCTGATGTTGCCGTTAAAATGGAGGGACATCAAAAAGGAAAAGAGGACAAAGGCAATAAATAAAAGGTGGATTTGCCAAAATTTTTGATGGGTGGTCTTCATTTTGCTCCTTTTTATTTTTAGTGCTTTATTTTTGTTCTAGGGTTTGAGCGATGGCTTCGACGGGCATTGTTTTACCTGTCCAGAGTTGGAAACTCTCGGCGGCTTGACCAAGCAACATGGCAAGTCCATTTTCTGTTGGCACGCCTTGGGCTTTTGCCCACTTTAGAAAGGGAGTTTCACGAATTTTATAGATGGCATCAACGACGAGGATTTTGGCGGGCAATTTTATTTCGCTTGCGACTGGTGTGGACACGCCGTCCATGCCGACAGAGCTGGCATTGACCAACAAATCAGCATTTTGAATGTTTTTTTGCATTTCGTCAGTCGCTGATAAATCCGTCAGTAAAATCTCTACACCCGTTTTTGCTGACAAATCCGTCAGACGAGCTTTCAAAGGCTCAAAAGAGGCTGATTTTCTGGCTGCCACGACAATTTGTGCCGCACCAAGCAAAGCGGCTTGCGCAATAATGGCGATGGCTGCCCCGCCGCCGCCAATAATCATCAGCCGGCGATTTTTCATGTCAAATTGATATTTGGCTAAACTCTTGAAAAAACCAATTCCGTCAGTATTGTAACCAATCAATTTTCCATCACGATTCACCACGGTATTCGCAGCACCAATGAGGGCGGCTTCTGGGCTTAGTTCATCCATCAACGGCAATATCGCCGTCTTGTAGGGCATCGAAATGTTGAGGCCGTACATCTCCAAAAGTCGCACATTTTCAACAATTGCCGGCAAAGCTTGTGGCTCAATCTCCCAAGCCAGATAGACACCATTTTCATCCGTCAGCTCAAAGGCTTGATTATGAATAAAGGGCGACAAACTGTGCTTTATTGGCTGAGCAACAACGGCTGCAAGCCTTGTATATCCATCAATTTTCATCACTTTTCCTCCCAAATTACTGACGAAAATTTGCGTCAGCAAATTCTCTAATGCGCGTCAGCGTAAGTGATTTGCGTCAGCAAATTCTCTAATGCGCGTCAGCGCAGTTGATTTGCGTCAGCAAATTCTCTAATGCGCGTCAGCGCAGTTGATTTGCGTCAGCAAATTCTCTAATCCGCGTTAGCGTAAGTGATTTGCGTCAGCAAATTCTCTAGTGTGCGTCAGCGCAGTTGATTTGCGTCAGCAAATTCTCTAATGCGCGTCAGCGCAGTTGATTTGCGTCAGCAAATTCTCTAATCCGCGTTAGCGTAAGTGATTTGCGTCAGCAAATTCTCTAATGCGCGTCAGCGTAAGTGATTTGCGTCAGCAAATTCTCTAGTCCGCGTTAGCGTAATTGATTTGCGTCAGCAAATTCTCTAATGCGCGTCAGCGTAAGTGATTTGCGTCAGCAAATTCTCTGTTCGGCTTGTCAATTTTGTAAAAAAATAGAACTAACAATTTCGTAAGTCCTATTTTATCACAAATTCAAGCAGCTTTGCGCCCTGAAAGTATACGTTTTAGTAGACCAATTACTGCCGGCAAAAGAGATACAATGACAATGGCAATCATGATGATTTCAAAGTGCTGTTTGACAAATGGAATTCCTCCAAAGAAATAGCCGGCACCAAGCGCCACAAGCACCCACGCAAAACCTCCGAGCAAGTTGAAAAAGACGAATTTCTTGTGAGGCATTTTGCCCGCACCCGCTGTAAAAGGGACAATTGTCCGAATAATTGGCATAAAGCGACCCAAGAAAATGGCCCAAGAACCCCATTTTTCGAAAAATTGATGCGCTTCTTGCATATATTCAGGTTTCAAAAAACGAGACAAATACTTGTGCTGAGGGATAATATCACCAAATCGGCGACCAATTTCATAATTGAGCAAATTCGCTAGAAAAGCAATCGTCCCCATTATCGCAATCAATAGCCCAATGGATAATTTGCCCTCTGACATCGCCGCCAGTGAACCAACAAAGAACAAAATCGAATCTCCTGGTAAAAAAGGAAAAATAACCAACCCAGTTTCAATAAAAATAATTGCTCCTAAAACCAAATAAATCCAAATATGACCATTAGGCATCTGAGCAAAATTTGCCATCCAGTCATTAAAAAAGCCAAAAATCGAGAGTTCTACAAACATATTCATCCTTTTCAAATCATCAAACACAAGTGGGATAAAGCCCCACAAGTAATGCATTTTTTTAAATACTCGTTCAATTTTACACTAAAAAAGCACTTTTGACAATCTAAAATTGTTGTTTTTATCACCACTTGATGGAAAATTTCATCGCCCTCAAAATGTTACAAAATCTGACATGGCCTTGAATTGTCAGAAAATTTATGTTATAATTTCTTATATCTTTTTTTGCTCGCACTCCTAGAAAGATCGAAAATTTGTGAATGTTCTTCTATTCAAGTTTTCCATGTTTCTCAGCAGTCGAGCCTATATCATATCTTGGGAGGACGCAATGAAGAAATTATTTCTTGCTCTGGCAGTCTTAGTTGCCACCATCACAGGTTTTTCTGCAGTTTCAAACAAAGTTCAAGCTGAAACAACCGTAAAAATCGCATCCGATAGCGCTTATGCGCCTTTCGAATTTCAAAATAGTCAAAAGAAATGGGTCGGTATTGACGTCGATATCATGCAAGAAGTCGCTAAAATCAACGATTGGAAGTTAGAAATGACTTATCCAGGCTTTGATGCAGCGCTTCAAAACCTCAAAGCTGGTCAAGTGGATGGTGTCATTGCTGGGATGACAATCACTGACGAACGCAAACAAACTTTTGATTTTTCTAGTCCATATTACAGCTCAGCACTGACGCTGGCTACGACAAAGGATTCAAAACTTACAAGCTACGATGACCTCAAAGGCAAAGCAGTTGGTGCCAAAAACGGAACCGCCGCTCAAAGCTGGCTTCAAGAAAATCAGAAGAAATACGGCTACACCATTAAAACTTACACTGACGGTGTTCATATGTTCTCTGCCCTTGCTTCTGGCAACATCGCTGGTGCAATGGACGAAGTTCCTGTCATTTCTTATGCCATCAAACAAGGGCAAAATTTGGCCATGAACTTGCCATCAATTTCACTACCCGGTGGTTATGGTTTTGCCGTCATGAAAGGTCAAAATCCAAAACTTGTCGCAGGTTTCAACAAAGCCATGAGCCAAATGAAATCTAACGGTGACTACGATAAAATTTTGAAAAAATACGGAGTGACTGCGACAAACAGTTCTCCTTCTGCTTCAACAACTAAAATCACAGCGAAAAAAGCAGTTTATACGATTGCTTCAGACAATAGTTTTGCTCCATTTGAGTTTCAAGATTCAAACAAGCAATACACAGGGATTGACGTTGACCTTCTCAATGCAATCGCTAAAGCTCAAGGCTTCAAGTTAAAATGGAACTTCATCGGGTTTGCTCCAGCACTCAATGCTTTGACTTCTGGTCAAGCCGACGGGATGATGTCTGGAATGTCCATCACTGATGAGCGCCAAAAAGTTTTTGACTTCTCAACTGCTTATTTCTCATCAAACTTGACTTTGGCTACTGCCAAAACAAATGATAAAATCAAATCATGGTCTGATTTGAAAGGCGCTACTTTAGGCGCTAAAAACGGTACGGCTTCTTACGATTATCTGAACGCACGTGCCAAAAAATATGGCTACACTGTTAAAACCTTCACGGACGCTACTTCTATGTACGCTTCGCTCAATAACGGCTCACTCGATGCCGTCATGGACGATGAACCTGTCATTGACTATGCCATCAAGCAAGGTCAACAAATGAAAACACCTTTAAAAGCCATTCCTGATGGTCAATACGGTTTTGCTGTTAAAAAAGGTCAAAATCCTGAATTGCTTGCGATGTTCAACCAAGGCTTGAAAGATTTGCGCGCCAACGGTCAATACGACAAAATCGTTGCTAATTACCTCGGTAACAAATCAGAAAGTGCCGCTAAAACAACCAAAGACACTAGCGAAACAACAATGGCTGGTATCGTAAAAAATAACTGGGGTCAAATTCTTAAAGGACTTTGGATTACTATTCAACTTGCCTTTGTTTCCTTTGTTTTAGCGCTTATCGTCGGAATTATCTTTGGGATGTTCTCTGTTTCTGAGAATGGCATCTTACGTGGTATTTCGCGAATCTATGTAGACTTGAACCGTGCCGTTCCACTCTTGGTTCTTACAATTTTCATCTTCTATGGTATTCCAAACTTACTGCAAATGATTACCGGTCACCAATCACCAATGAACGAATTTACCGCTGGGGTCATTGCACTCACGCTGAATGAATCTTCTTACATTGCTGAAATTGTTCGTGGTGGGATCAAAGCAGTCCCTGCTGGTCAAATGGAAGCGAGCCGTTCTCTTGGGATTCCTTACCTGACAACAATGCGCCGTGTCATCTTGCCACAGGCTGTCAAGATTACAATTCCAAGCTTGATTAACCAGTTCATCATCACCGTTAAGGATACGACATTGGTTTCAGTCATCGGTTTGGTCGAACTCATGCAAACTGGTCAAATCATTGTTGCTCGTAACTTCCAAGCCTTCCGTGTGTATGGACTTCTCTTGATTGTTTACGCGGTAATCTTGTTACTCTTGATGTGGCTTGGACGTCGCGTCGAAAAGAAATTTAAATAAGAAATTGATATAAAGCTTTCAAGTGAAAGCTATCGGAGGTACTATGGGAATTAACACTCAAATTGAAGTCACTGATCTTCATAAATCTTTTGGAAAAAATGAAGTCTTAAAAGGAATTACTACAAAATTTGAAAAAGGTGATGTGGTCTGCATCATTGGCCCTTCAGGTTCAGGAAAATCAACTTTTCTGCGTGCTTTGAACGGACTTGAAAGAGCGACTTCTGGCGATATCATCATTGACGGCTTTAACTTAACTGACAAAAATACTGACCTTAACCTTGTGCGTCAAAACATTGGGATGGTTTTCCAACATTTCAACCTTTTCCCGAACATGACTGTTTTGCAAAACGTCACTTATGCTCCTGTCGAATTGAAAAAAATGACAAAAGCTGAAGCTGAAGAAAAAGCATTACAATTGTTGGAAACTGTTGGTTTGACTGAAAAGAAAGACACGATGCCAGAGATGCTCTCAGGTGGTCAAAAGCAACGTGTAGCGATTGCGCGCGCACTTGCTATGAATCCAGATGTCATGCTCTTTGACGAACCGACATCAGCACTAGATCCAGAGATGGTCGGTGATGTGTTAGCCGTAATGCAAAAGCTTGCTGAAGAAGGAATGACCATGCTGATCGTCACTCACGAAATGGGATTTGCACGAAAAGTTGCCAACCGCGTGATTTTCACTGACGGAGGCGTCATTCTGGAAGACGGAACACCTGAAGAACTCTTTGACAATCCGCAACATCCTCGTTTACAAGACTTTTTATCCAAAGTTTTGAACGCTTAAATAATAAAAAAACACCAAATGGTGTTTTTTTATTTAAGAAATTTTGCTGACGTAATTGTTCTACGAGCAACTTAGCTAGAGATTTTACTGACGTAATTATTTTACAAGAAATGTGATGAGAGAATTTACTGACGAAATGACATTTGGCTATTTCAGTTGGTCACTCACGCTTATTGTGTTATTTTTTTATTTTCTTCGTGGCCCGTGCAAATTTTTGGAGGCAATGAAGGACACCGTATGAAGCTAAGCCACCCGTAACTACTCCTGCTGTGACTGCAGCTCGTACTTGGAGATCGTGGGTTGAGCTCAGCGCTTTTTTGACCTCGCTACGTGCTACTTTGTTAGGTGCAGCGCTGGAAAATGGTGCGGTCGGTGGCGCAACTGGGGCTTTTAAGATGCCTTGCTCAGCATTTTTATTGTCTGTTGCGACTTTTGAAGCGGCTGAGTCTTGTTTTGAAGTCGGAGCGATATTCTGATCAAACTCGCGAGATGGCGGCGTTTCACTTTGGCTTGGACTATTGCTCCCCGCTGAAGTTATTGAACTTGTCTTTTTACCGTCATCAACTACTGAGGCATTCTCTGAATCCTTTGGAGGTGTTGAGGGCTTTGTCCCTTCGTCTAAAGGATCAGACGAGGTGGGTGCATTTTTTACTTTGACGTAGCTGACACTGATGGAAAGCTCAGCACTGTCATATTTTCCCGTCAGTAAATGCTCTGACACTTGCTTTTCTAAAGTTGAATCCGTCGCTGAAGAACTGCTACTTATGGAGCCGTCCCACGCTTTTTTGACAACTTTGACCACTGCTTCGTAGCTATTTCCTTTGACATCTGTCGCGGTTGCCATCACAGGAATTTCATACATTGAGCCAGCTAAAGCAGCCCATTTCTTGGTGGACAGCAGGCCTGTGATTGATTTTTCTTGGAAAGTGACTTGAGTATTTTTAGCTGAAATAAGGAGTGAATAATTCGCCGACTCACCATTTTTGAGTGCTGCAAGAGCCGCTGCAACCGTTGGATAAGTTTGTCCATTGGCATCAACAACCGCCGAAACATAGTAAGCTGGTGGAAGTTGTGGCAAATCAGGCATAGGAATTTTGCCATCAGCTGCCGCGCTAACGCTGAACATATCTGGCAAACTTGGTGACTGATCCGGCGTATTGGAGGCATATTTATAGCTAAATGACGCTGTAGCACGTTTTTTGTAATAAACATTGATCTGATTTTCAGATAAATCTGACACACGAATCGGTGCTGACTTATCAAAAACATAATTTGGAATCATCGGCGCAGCAAATTGATAACTTCCTGCTGCTGTATCTTCTTCTGCCCCCACCGAAAGCTCAGCTCCAGCAGGTGCAAAAAGCGTTGATGAAGTCTGGATTTTCTGACCGGTCTCATCCAAATAATTTACTTGCACAGCCTGTTTCGCTTTCGTTGCCAAAAGACTTCCACCAGCTGTCGAATAAGTCAAAAGTCCATAATGTCCACCCGTGACCCCTACAACTCCTAAAGTCATGGATTGGGCCACTGTCAAATTTTCACTCAAAGTCTGGCTAGCTGCCGTGGCAGAACTTACCGTATAAGTTAATTTTCCAGAAATTGATTGACCGTCAGCGCTCACTTGCTCGGGCGTCCAGGTCAAAGTCATCACATCAGTCAGCCTATTTGTCGTTTCAAGGCCTTGGCTGGTCAAAATTCCTGGATCTGGCACGGAAAGGCTAGGGTAATCTCGCGTCAGCAATTGACCATTTTCATCAGTCCGACGCAGGGAAATATAATCCGATGCACCATTTCCCCCTTCTTCATCAAATTCAGAATTATGATAAAAATCCCGTCCCAAAAAGACTGAATAAGGCAGGCCACCAATTCCAAGCTGTCCAGCGGTCGCATGAGGCAAATTGTTTTCAACCAATTGATTGCTACTTGGCGTTAAAATAAAGCCTAAAGCGTCGCCAACTTCCATCGCATTTGCTGGAGAAAAAGGATTGTTACTGCTGACTTGTGCTACAAAAGTTCCCGATAAACGGATCGATTGGCTAAAATCAAGTTTGCCATTGAAGAAAGAATAACCGGCTTCTTGTCCTTGATTTTTGACTAGTGTCAATCCAAACGGCGCCGCTGAAAAATCCGTCACCGAACCAAGACTAGTCCAGTTTTTCTCATCCTGAAGTTGAGTAGAATTGTAAGTTTCATCACCAACGTTCAAACTTTGACCAGGAACAAGCGTCGTTGCCAAAACTTTAGCTTGCCCTACGCTCCAAAGCACTCCAACAAGCAAAATTGCTGAAAGAAAGAGCGTCAAAAAACCCTTAGCAAGCTTTCGTTGATTTGCAAATTGTCTTTTCAGCCCTTTCATTTCATTTCCTTTCGTTAACTTGTTCGATTTCCTTTTCACACTTTTGCGCCAAACGTTGCGCTCTAGCAAGGGTGCTTTCCTCGGTTTTGACCAAAAATTGAACCTGAGTATCTCGTGAATCTAACTCAAGTAACTGAATAGCTTCGGTCAAATTTCTGACTTCGCCTGCCTCCAGACAGTCAATAATATATTTCAAAGAACGTGGATTCATCAATTCACTAGGTATATCAGAAGTTCGAATAATTGGATTTTCCAATTTCTTCCGAATCTCTTGAAGCAAAATTTCTTGATTTTCGTGATATTTTTTCTTAAAAAGTTGTCCCAATTGTCGCCTACCAGCTGGTAAATAATCTCTGCTCCAAAGCCAGCTCGAGCCAAAACGTACACCATAGCCCACAAATAAAGCAATAAAAGTGATGGCAAACATTCTTAAAAAAATGATTTCCGGCTGATCAGAATCAGGAACAAACCAATCCAAAAAATGCCGGTCTCCTGGTAGAAACCAAATAATCAAACTCCCTGCAAGCAAAAAAGCTGCTAGCACAGATTGCCGATCAATTTGATTTTTGATTCGATTTTCATAATCTTTCTGTAATTTTTCTGAGCCGTTCAGGAGATTTTCAAGTTCTTCAAGTGTGTGGTATAAGTCATAGCAATATTCAAGAATCATAGTCCTCCTTTGCGTTTTTCAAAAATTTTAAAAGAAACCCTTTTCTAAGTTTAACACTATTGTTTCAAAATTGCAACATTACCGTATTAGAAAAAAACAAAAAACACCCTAGGGTGTTTTTATTTGTGTGATGAAACATTCAAACGGTTAATCGCACGGTGAAGTGCAACTTCTGCACGTTTGATTTCATCTGATTTTTTCTCAGCTTTTGCAACTTCAAGCTCTTTTTCAGCACGAATTTTCGCGCGTTCAGCACGTGAAACATCAATGTCACGATTACGTTCAGCAGAGTCAGCAACGATGGTTACTAAACTATCTTTAATTTCGATAATTCCTCCGTTGACCGCAATGTAATCGACGTGTTTTTCATCGTCTGGACGACGAACTTTCAATTCATCAATCTCAAGACCAGCAATAGTTGAAATCATATTTGGCAAAATACCAATCTCACCATCTGTTGTCCGAGCAGTGATATAGCTTGCATGGTGGTCGTAGACCATTCCAGCAGGTGTAATAACTTGAAGTGTCATGACGTTTTCAGACATTCGATTCCTCCAATTTTTTCTATGAAAATCTAAATTCTAAAGAGAGCTATTTTGTAAATTCCAAGTTCGTTTTTGACCAGTTTACTGACAGAATCTAGAGATTTTACTGACGAATTATTCGTCAGCACCTTTTTTCTACTGACGGACATTCCGTCAGCATTTTCTCTTCTTCAACTCAATAAATTTGTCAAATTAACGGACTAAATCACTGACGAAAATCTCAAAGCATCGTCGCAACTCTACTGAATTTTCAAAAGCGACTCTTTGTCTATTCATAAGAAATCGAATTAGTAACCCATTGCTTTTGCTTTTTCGAGGACGTCTTCGATTGGACCTACACCACGGAAAGCATCTTCAGGGACTTCGTCATATTTACCTTCCAAGATTTCCTTGAAGTCATGGACTGTTTTGTCAACAGGCACATAAGAACCAGGAACACCTGTGAAGGTTTCGGCAACGTTGAAGTTTTGTGAAAGGAAGAATTGGATACGACGAGCACGTCCAACAAGGACTTTTTCATCATCTGACAATTCATCCATACCAAGAATGGCGATGATATCTTGCAATTCTTTATAACGTTGCAAGACACGTTGAACTTCCATTGCGACCGTATAGTGTTCTTCACCAACAATTTCAGGTGTCAAAGCACGTGATGATGAAGCAAGTGGGTCAACGGCTGGATAAATCCCCATTTGAGTCAAGCGACGTTCCAAGTTAGTTGTAGCATCCAAATGGGCGAAGGCTGTAGCTGGCGCAGGGTCAGTGTAGTCATCGGCAGGGACGTAAATCGCTTGGATAGAAGTAACAGAACCTTTTTTAGTAGATGTGATACGTTCTTGAAGTTGACCCATTTCAGTAGCAAGCGTTGGTTGGTAACCAACGGCAGAAGGCATCCGACCCAAAAGGGCAGAAACTTCTGAACCAGCTTGTGTGAAACGGAAGATGTTGTCGATAAAGAGCAATACGTCTTGACCTTTAACGTCACGGAAATATTCGGCGATTGTCAAACCAGTAAGGGCAACACGCATACGTGCTCCAGGTGGCTCATTCATTTGACCAAAGACCATGGCAGTTTTTTCAATAACGCCTGATTCTTTCATTTCCCAGTAAAGGTCATTCCCTTCACGAGTACGTTCCCCAACACCTGTAAACACTGAGATACCCCCGTGCTCTTGGGCGATGTTGTGAATCAATTCTTGGATAAGGACAGTTTTACCAACTCCGGCACCACCGAAAAGTCCGACTTTACCACCTTTTAAGTAAGGGGCAAGCAAGTCAACAACTTTAATCCCTGTTACGAGAATTTCGTTGGCAGTTGACAATTCATCAAAGGTTGGAGCTTTCTTGTGGATAGGATTACGTTCTGCATCAGCAGCAAATTCTTCTCCCCCGTCAATAACGTCACCAAGGACATTAAATACACGACCAAGTGTTGCTTCCCCAACAGGAACGCTAACCGCTTTACCTGTATCAAGAACTTCGAGTCCACGAGTCAAGCCGTCAGTAGATTCCATAGCGATTGTACGAACTGCACGATCACCAAGTTCCAAAGCGACTTCAAGCGTAATTTTAGTTTTTACACCATTGACATCTTTATAGACAATCAAGGCATTGTTAATCTCAGGCAATTTGGCATCAGAATCAGATGCAAATTCCACGTCAACGACGGGACCGATAACCTGAGTAATTTTACCAGAACTCAATGTTTTTTCCTCCTCTTATTATTTTCTGTCAAAAAGGCAGAATTTCTATTCATTTTTAAATTTATCAGTGAAATTTCACTGACGAAAACCTCAGCAAACTCAAAGTGCTGCAGCACCCGCCACAATTTCCGTAATTTCTTGCGTAATTGCAGCTTGACGGGCGCGGTTGTATTGAATGGTCAAATCATTGATAACAGAACGCGCATTATCTGTGGCAGCCCGCATCGCAGCCATACCAGCAGCGTGTTCCGCTGTTTTTGCATCCACAATTGATCCATAAATCATACTTTCAGCATATTGTGGCAACAACTGATTCAAAATTGTTTCCCGATCAGGTTCCAACTCAAATGTCGCCAAAGAAGTTTTTTGTGCTTCCGTTTTTTCAAATGAAATAGGCAACATTCTCTCCATTCTCGCCTCGCTCACCAATGAATTAACGTGGTGATTGTAGCAAACAAAGAGTTCATCAAATTCTTCCAACTGATATTGTTGGACCGCTTCGCTAACAATCGCACGTACTTCTTCAAAGGACGGCTGATCAGAAAGTCCACGTAGGACGTAAGAAACCTTCAAATTGCGAGCTTTAAAGAAGTCTGCTCCTGTACCGCCAAGTGAGAGAATTGAAAATTCATCTTCATTCTTATGGCGATTACGAATCGTATTCATTACTGATTTCAAGATATTTGAGTTATAACCACCAACAAGGCCACGATCGGATGTAATCACAAGATAGCCAGTTTTCTTAACTTCTCGTTTAATCATCATCGGATTTTTTGATGGCCCACTATCAGAAGAAACTAAATCAGTAGTAATCTTACGCACTTTTTCCGCATAGATTTGGAAAGCTTTCGCGTGAGATTCAGCCTTCTGAAGTTTCGCAGCCGAAACCATTTGCATCGCTCCAGTAATCTGACTTGTTTTCTTTGTTGAGGCAATCTTGGTTTTAATTTCGTTAAGTGAAGCTCCCATTAGTTAGCCTCCTTATCAATAATTCGTTGTATTTTTGAATGCTTTAATGGCTTCGTCAAGTTTTGCTTCTTCAGGCAAATCTTTAGTTTCAGTAATCACGTTCAAAAGTTCTGCATAATTTGCATCAAAGAAATCGAACATTTTTGTTTCGAAATCAAGAACGTCATCAACTGGAACATCATCAATATGACCATGTGTCAAAGCGTAAAGAATCAAAACTTGTTTTTCAACAGCCAAAGGTTTATGCAATGGTTGTTTCAAAACTTCAACAGTACGACGTCCACGATTCAATTTAGCTTGTGTTGCTTCATCAAGGTCAGAACCAAATTGCGTAAAGGCTTCAAGTTCACGGAATGACGCAAGGTCAAGACGCAAAGTACCAGCAACTTTCTTCATGGCTTTGATTTGAGCAGCACCACCAACCCGAGACACAGATGAACCGGCATCGATGGCAGGGCGAACACCTGAATAGAACAAGTCATTTTCAAGGAAAATTTGACCGTCTGTGATTGAGATAACGTTTGTTGCGATATAAGCTGAGATATCACCGGCCTGTGTTTCAATGAAAGGCAAAGCAGTCATTGAACCACCACCAAGGTCATCAGAAAGCTTAGCAGCACGTTCCAAAAGACGTGAGTGCAAGTAGAAAACGTCACCTGGGTAAGCTTCACGACCTGGTGGACGGCGAAGCAAGAGGGAAAGTTCACGGTAAGCTACGGCTTGTTTTGAAAGGTCATCATAAACAACCAAAACGTGTTTTCCATTGTACATGAATTCTTCACCCATTGCAGCACCAGAATAAGGCGCAATATAAAGCAATGGAGAAGGCTGAGAAGCTGACGCAGTTACGACGATTGTGTAATCCATCGCACCAAGTTTGCGGAGCGTTTCAACTTGTGTACGAACAGTTGATTCTTTTTGTCCGATTGCAACGTAGATACAAATCATATCTTGATCTTTTTGGTTCAAGATTGCATCAATTGCAACTGAAGTTTTACCAGTTTGACGGTCTCCGATAATCAATTCACGTTGTCCACGTCCGATTGGAACAAGAGCGTCAATGGCTTTAAGACCAGTTTGAAGTGGTTCAAAGACTGATTTACGTTGCATAACACCAGGAGCTTTTGCTTCAACAGGGCGAGTTTTACCAGTGTTGATTTCTCCCAGTCCATCAACAGGTTGACCAAGAGGGTTAACAACACGTCCGATAAGTTCTTCACCGACTTGGATTTCCATGATTTTACCTGTACGTTTTACAGTATCACCTTCACGGATTGAAAGGAAATCACCAAGTACAATGATCCCTACGTCAGTCGCATCCAAGTTTTGCGCCATACCAAGTACGCCGTTTGAAAATTCAACAAGCTCACCGCTCATTGCGTTTTCAAGGCCATAGGCACGCGCGATACCGTCACCAACATAGGTAACGACACCAGTTTCAGCAACTTCAAAATCTGGTGTGAAATTTTCAATTTGTTTTTTAATCAGTGAGCTGATTTCATTAGCTTTAATTGCCAAAAATATGCTCCCTTCTATGAATTAGTGTGAAAAGTTGACAATTTACTCTAAAAGTCTAAAGTCCCTTTTCCATCCTGATTAGAGGATTTCAGCGGCGATTTTTGCCAGTTGTGTTTTTAATGAGGCGTCAATGATTTTTCCACGTGAGTTTACAACGAAACCACCAAGAATTTTTTCATCAACCGTGTTAATTACTTTCACTTCGTTCAAATCAAATTTTGCTTTTGATAATGCAACAAATTTTTCAATTTGAGTTTCAGAAAGGCCGACACTTGAAACAACCTCAACATCAGCAATTTTGAACATATCATCTGCTGTATTTTGAGTTTCATCAAGGATCTCAGCCAAATCAGCCAAACGACCGTTTGAACGAATCGTATTGAGAAAATTTGACATAATTTCTGAAGCAGATTGAATCAAAGTATCAATCAATTCAGACTTCACAGTAAGTGAATACACCTCACTGCTCAGGAAAGTATTTAAATTGTTTTCATTGAAAAGCTGAATCATTTCGCTTACTTCAGCGAGAATTTCTTCAAGTTGCCCTTTTTCTTTGGCCACTTCAAGCAAAGCTTTACTGTATTTTTGAGAGTTGACTTTTGTCATACGGTCGCCCCCCTTACTCGCCAAGTTTTGCTAAATAGCTATCAATAAGTTCTGATTGTGCGTTAGCATCAAGTGATTGTCCAATCAACTTTTCAGCGATTTGAACAGAAATGTTCGCAACTTCACCTTTAACAGAGTTAAGGGCTTCTTTGCGTTCTTGTTCAATATCTTCTTGCGCACGTTTTTTCAAACTGCTTGCTTCTTCATTAGCTGTTGCAAGTACTTTTGCTCGATTTTGTGAGGCAGTATCATTTGCAACTTGAATGATGTTCGCAGCTTCTTCTTTTGAACCAGCAAGTTCTGCCTGACGTTGTTTAACCAAGTCAGCAGCTTGTTTGTTGTTTGCTTCTGCTGCATCAATATCGTCAGAAATTTTCTTAGCGCGTTCGGCAAATATTCCCGTGATGGCTTTCCATGCAAAAGCACGAATCAAAACCAACAAGATAATAAATGCGCCACTTACGACGATAATATTTCCGAGGACGGTATTTGGAGCAGCTGTAAGTAAATTCATCATGTTCTACTCCTATTCTTCTTCTAAAATTTTGTGGCTAATGTACAGATTGGTCAAAAGAACAAATACATAGGCTTGAAGGGCTGAGATAAAGAATGAGAACCCAATCCAAGCAACAGCTAGAATCCAAGCAATAGGAAGCATAAACCATCCTGTATGAAGCATACCAGCGATTAAGCCAAGCATTACTTCACCAGCGAAGATATTCCCATAAAGCCGAAGACCAAGTGAAAGTGTATTTGTAAATTCTTCCAAAATATTCATTGGAAGCATCGCTTTTGGCGATTTCCAAAAAGCAACAGTCAGATACTTTTTAAATCCAAACTGTTGAACCCCTAATGTATTGGCGAGGACAATGATAAGCAATGCCAGCGTCAAGTCAATTGTAGGATTCGCAGTTGGGGATTTCCAAAGCGCAACATCATCTGGAGTACCAATTTTTGTAATCAGCCCGATAGTGTTTGCAATTAGAAGGAAAGAAAATAGGGTAAAGTTCATAAGAGAAAAGCGTGGCGCTTCATGTGCACCAAGGTTATCTTTTCCAATACCATTGACAAAGTCAACAACCCACTCAAGAACATTTTGTTTACCTGTTGGTTTGAGTTGCATTTTGCGACTCGCCCAGAATATCAGACCAAGAACAATTACCATTGTCAGAACAGTCATTGTTGTGATTGTACCGTCAAAGGCAACGGGGCCGATATTAAAGGTCCATGTTGAATCCATTGTCCTGTTTTCCTTTCTATTCTCTGTAAAATACGATTAACTGTATTTTATTGGAACAAGAAAGCCATAGCAAGGGCGATGAAGAATGTACCTTCGGCAAAAGCGATACCAAGGAACATATTTGTGCGGAGTTTGCTTTCCAGTTCTGGTTGGCGAGCAATGGCTTGAATGAAACTTGAAACTACAAGTCCGTCACCGATAGCGGCACCGGCTGCAGCGATACCGATTGCAACTGCAAGTAATGCATGAATTGTCATTTAAGACCTCTTTCTATTTCTGCGATTTTCGCAAATTTATTTTACTAAGAAATTCTACTACTATTAGTAGTTTTTGTCAAAGAAATGCTTGTAAATTTCAGGAAATTTAATCAATTTTAACCTTTTTGTCTTTGTAAGCGATTGAAGTTTGAAATACTTAAACTTTCATAGGCTGTTGGAACCGTTTTATAAAAGTTAACTCAATCTTTCCTCTTGGACATAATTTATTGGCAACCAGTTCAAAACTGTTTCAATTTCTTTAGTCCAATAATACCAGTCATGAGTTCCTTCAGCCTTCTCATAAGTCAGATCATAACCCAATTCTTTGAGTTGTTGAGCGGCATATTCATTTCCAGCAAAAAGTTCATCTTGTTTGCCACACCAAGCATAAAGTTTGGGACGTTTTATTTTTTTCTCCCTAGCTAAAGCAAGAATCTCATTCTCTGATCCTTTAAAAGTTTCCCAATTTCCAAAAATTCCACCCCAATAAGCAGGATTTTCTGAAAAGCGTTCCTCCATTCCGTCAAAAGTTAAAACACCTGATAAACTCGCAACATGGCTAAACTGTTCTGTACCGAGACCTATACGATAAGCACCATATCCTCCCATTGATAGACCTGCGATAAAGTTTTTCTCTCTTTTTGTTGATAAATTAGGGAAAAAATTGTGAATAACTTGAGGCAACTCAATCGCTATGGCATCAAAATAGTTCATTCCATAGGTGGTATTAACATAAAAGCCTAAATCTGTTGAGGGCATCACCACAGCAAGATTGCTATGGCGCACGAGACGGTCTATTCCTGAACGAATAAGCCAAGAATTTTCATTGCCACTCATGCCGTGTAAAAGATACAGCACTGGAATATCAGTGTTTGTAAAATCAGCTACTTTGCTAGCTTCAGGATAAATAATTTTTACTTTTCTATTCATCCCAAGTACTTCTGAGTAGTACTCTAAACTAAGGATTGCCATGTTTATTCCACTGTTGATTTCGAAAGAAATTAAAATTTTTCAAAATCAGCAGTCATCGGTTATACCGATGTCCCTTTCCTTTATTTTTAGATTTCTTTTTGGTAGCTTTTTTTCAAGAAATCATGAACGTTTTCTGTTTTCTACGTCTTCTTTATTGTAACATTTTATAAGGGGATTTGGCTTCATTTTTCCTCTTTATTTAGCTGTTGTGATTTGCCATTGATGGTTGATTTGCGTGAGTTTTATTGCTCCTTTTTGATCTGTTCTAAGTATTTTTACTTTATATTTTTTGAAGGTTTTCAAGGTACTTTGATTGGGATGACCATAACGGTTATTTTTTCCAACGGAAATAAGGGCAAGTTTTGGTTCAATGGCTTTGATAAATTTTGGATTTGAACTCGTTTTGCTCCCATGATGTCCTGCTTTGAGGACATCTACTTTTAAGTTAGGATAAGTTTTTAGCAGCTTCATTTCTCCATTTTGCTCCAAATCGCCTGTAAAAAGAAAGCTTTTGTTAAAAAACTTCCCATAAGTTACAATTGAATCGTTGTTATCTCCTTTTTGGGTGTATCCATTTGATAAAACTTGTAAATTACTTTTGAATATCGGAATTTTGTCGCCAACTTTAGTTAAATGCAAAGCAATATGAGCCGCTTTTAATTGGGCTAAAAAAGAGCTATCTGTCAACTCTCCTGAACTAACCCAAACTTCTTTAATTTTTATCTTATCAGCTAGATTTAAAAAATCTCCAACATGATCAGCATCTGTATGTGTGAGAATCAATTGGTCAATATGACTGACTCCGACAGATTGTAGATAGGGAATGAGCGTTTTTTCTGCGTTCGTTTGTGTTTGGGCTTGTTGCCAACTTTTTTCAGGAATTGCTAGTCTTCCGCCTGTATCAATCAAAATATTTTCTTGATTAAATGTATCTTGTAGCAAAATGCTGTCTCCTTGACCTACATCAATCGCTGTGATGCTTGGATGAATTGGATTTTTACTGAAAAAAAATAACAAGATAAGGGAAAGAATTAAGCTCCAACGTCTTTTTTTCTTAGAAAAATAGTCAATCAGTAGTCCTCCTAAAGCCAACATCATCACTAACTCTAAAGGATTAGGTTGTCCCAAAACGAATGGATAATGGAGAAAAGAATCAAGGTGCAAAACCACCTTTTCAAGCAAGCGAAAAAGAGGATTTAAATTTATTGTCAAGCCTAGTAATGATAGAGAGAAAACTCCCAAGAGTAAAGGAAGTAAAAAGCTGTCAAAAATAACTCCAAAAATCACAGTCAGAACAATTGAAAAAGGCTGAAAAATATGAAAATCAAAGATAAGTAAAGGAAGTACCACTACCGAAAGCGCTACTGACTCTATGAGTAGCTTTCTAAGTCCTACAAACTGTTCAAAATGGCTGGTTAATAAGCTTAGCACAAAAGCATAGAGTAAAGTTAATTGCCCACCTGTTGTCAATAAAAATTTGGGGCTGATAAGCATTAAAATTAAGGTCGTTGCAGCAATATTATCCAGTCCTGACAGACGAATATTCTTTTGAAAAAGGGCTCGTAAGACTGAAATAGAAAATCCAGTCATACAAGCATAAAAGATTGAAAAAGGAACTTGTAAAATTCTCGTACTCTCTTGGGTCATCCCTAGGCGAAGTAACAATTTACGAAAAAAAACGATGAAAAAATTCACTTGCATTCCTGAGAGAGCAAAAAGGTGAATGATTCCTAAAGAACTATAAATATCACTCATTTGACTGAAGTCTTTGCTCAAAAAACCAAAAAGTAGACCTGTTAAATAATCACTCATAGGTTGTGGAAAATGATTTTGCGCCCAAACAATTGCTTTGCGGCGAAGAAGGTGAACATCAAAGTTTGATTTTAATTCTACTCTTTTGACATCTTTAATCGTAATTTGGGCGTAGATATTTTGACTTGCAAAATATTTTTGAGCGTCAAAACCGTTGAAATTACGTTTTTGCTCAGGAAACTCTACGTTTCCCGTGAAATAAATATCGCAATTTTGAATCAGATTTTTATAAAATCTTTGCTCTTTGGGAGATTTTAGAGTGTAGTAAACCTGATATTTTTGAGCCTTGTTTTTTCCTTGAAAGCTGAGGAGATCACCATTGACCTGAATGCTGTCTATAATGGGACTAATTTGAGAGAGTTTTGGCAGAGGCTGGCTCATTTTTACTTGATTATTTATTTTTATCAAAGTGAAAAAGATCGCAAGAACAGATAAAAGAAGCACGAAAGAATAATATTTTCTGTATAAAGCAAAAATAAACGAACAAATGAAGATAAGGAAAATCAGCCAATTAAAACAAAAGATGCTGAAATACATCAATACTGCCAAATAGGCAAGAAAAATCAGTGGAAATTTAATCAAAGCAGATACTGTCTTTCAATTTTTCAAGTGTTTTATCACCAAAACCAGCAACATTTCCTAGGTCATCAAGAGTTTGGAAAGGTCCATTTTTTGTGCGATAGTCAATAATATCCTGAGCTTTTTTATCACCAATGCCATTTAAAGTTTCTAATTCTGCTAAGTCAGCGCTGTTAATGTCAACTTTTTTATCAGCTGTTGAATCTTGCGATGTCAATGTATTTGACGTATTGATTGTTGATGAGGCTTCTTGTCCACTGCTTAAAGGGGGCGTTTCACCTATTTTGGCAACATCAATCACTTCTTCATCTTTGAGTTTAGCAGCAAGATTTACTGTTTTTTGATCGGCATCACTGGTAAAACCTCCTGCCATTTTTATCAAATCATCCACACGATCATCAGCTGCAAGTTTGTAG
Source organism: Lactococcus sp. S-13 (assembly GCF_004210295.1). Classification (NCBI taxonomy): domain Bacteria; kingdom Bacillati; phylum Bacillota; class Bacilli; order Lactobacillales; family Streptococcaceae; genus Lactococcus; species Lactococcus kimchii. The sequence goes on from NZ_SDAK01000001.1 coordinate 1,155,437, forward strand.
ACGGCTGGTTTGACCACGGCTCCTTTCAAATCAACCATAATTGTTGCGTGAGAGGACGGTGAGGAGGAAGTTTGAGTTTGGCTGGCTCGCTGCTTGAAGGAACTTTGAGGTAAAGCTGTCGCAGATAGTGTCTCAACTGGCTGGTGGTGTTGGGTAATTAGATAAAAGATTCCGCCTGCTAGCACTGCTAGACTTGCAAGAAGAATAATTTTCCAATATTCTTTTAGTTTTTCTAATAAATTTTCCATACTTTTATATACGAAAAAAATGTAGATTTGTTTCTAAAAATATAAAAAAAGTCTGTTTGGGTAAACAGACTTTTTATTTATTTGTATAAAATCAAGTAACGAACCGCTGAGGCCCAGAGTGCTGTCATGCCGCTACTTAGTTTGACATCAACGATTTCGTAACCTTGTGCTTGAATTTCGTGCAGGGTTTCTTCTAAAGCTCGATTAAATTCTGCATCGGCGCGTTCCATGCCAATTTTTGTTTCTACGGTCAAAACATAGCTATGGATATAACCTGTTTTTTCTTCAAATTTCATCTTTTCGCTCCTATTTCAAAATAAAACGATAAAGTAATACAGCAAGAATGATTAGTAAGGCAATCACTAAACGTAGAGGTGAGTTTTTACGCCAGATGTTTTTCTTTTTGTCAGTTACTTGTTCTTTGATTTTTTTATTTTTCAAATCACGACCGGTAATGCTCTTAATGAGCTGTCCAAAAATTTTTTCATCACTGTAAGAGAGGACGTTGCGGGCATAAATTTTTTCTCCTGCTTTGGCGATTGCTAAAGTTGCTAAAAGCTGCAAAAGAAAGGCTATCCAGGCTTCCGCAGGAGTAGAGTATTGAATGGCAAAACGGCTGGTCATCAATGTTGGACTGACAAAGGGAATAAAACTAAGCACACGTAAGATAAGATTCCCTGGTACAGTCGCTCCAGCTATTCCTCCGATATAACCTACCATTGCCAAGAAAGCAATCGGTTGGGTAGCTTGTTGGACTTGGGCTTGTTCATTGACTAGTGAAGCAACGATTGAGGCTAAAATCAGATAACCTAAGATTCCCACAAGCGACATCAAGACCAGATAGACTCCAAAACCAACGGTAATCCCCGTGAGCATTTCACTAATGGCTTTAATTTGATCAAGATTTCTGATGAATGGATAGGCAGCAGCAAATCCCGCGATGTAGATACCGATTTGTGTTGCAAGTAGGAGAATAACACCAATAATTTTTCCGTAGTATTGGACATTTGAACTGGTTGCTGCGAGCAAGGTTTCCATGATTCGACTAGATTTTTCGTTACCAATCTCTTGACCGATAATACCCACGTACATCATCATGAGGGCAAAAATCAAAATTGAGGCAATGGAGCCAATGGCGATATTAGCCCCTGTCCGGGCGTCTCCACCAGTCGTCTGACCACTCTTGGTCTGTGTTTTTATGGTGAGGTGAGCAGGGCTAAGCAAGCTTTTTACATCTTCTGCTGACAAGGAGAGTCTAGCAGCGGTGTTCGAGATGTTAACTTGCGTCAGCGCACTTTGAAAGCTTGTTTGGTCAAATTTGACGCCTGATCTACTGTCGGTAACTAGGGTGTATTTACCATTTTCTTCTGTTAGAAAGCCGTCAATTTTTCCAGCAGAGAGCTGGTGCTCTGCTTGGCTTAGTGTGGGTTCGTTGCTGATGTCAGCTTTGATATTTTGATCTGCTTTGAGAACTTGAGCCAGAGCGGGATTAGCCACTACTGCCATTTGTGGAGTTTGATTCATTCCACTGCTGATGAGTAGACCTATCACTAGATAGATTGCAGAAAGGAGAAATGGGGAGATTACTAGCGCCCAAAAACCGACACCCTTGATTCGATTACGATAGATATTTTTGGCGACTAGCCATGTTTGATTGTTCATTTGTTACGCCCTCCATTTTCAGCATTTTTTTCGGCAACTTCCATACGGAAAATTTCATCAAGTGAGGGAGGCGATTGAACAAAGGCTTGGACATAACCGTCTCTGGTAACGCTTTGGAAAATTTCTCGTCCCACGCTTGCTTCGGAAATTTTTACTGAACGTCCAGTTCCTTTTTTTTCAATCTTTTCTACGCCTGGAAGCCTCAGAAGCTCTTCTGTGGGTACTTCAGATTCCAGATAGATGCGTGTTCTGCCATAGCTTTCTCGAATGCTTTGGACGGTGCCTTGCAAAATGGTTTTTCCGTCTTTGAGCATCAAGAGGTGATCCGAGAGGAGTTCAACGTCACTCATGTTGTGGTTGGAAAAGATAACTGCTGCTCCGTTATCTCGGCTACGCTTAATTTCATTACGCAACAGCTCGGTGTTGACGGGGTCAAGTCCAGTGAAAGGTTCGTCTAAAATTAAAAATTCAGGTTCATGAATCAAAGTGGCAATAAATTGTATTTTTTGGGCATTCCCTTTGGAGAGGGTCTGAACTTTGTCGCTTGCTTTACCGACGACTTCTAAGCGCTTCAACCAATCCTGAAGCTTGAGTCGAGCATCGGGTCTTTTCATGCCGTGTAATTCGGCGAAGTAAAGAATTTGGTCTTCTACTGTCATTTTTTGGTAGAGGCCGCGCTCTTCAGGAAGAAAACCGATTTTTTGTTTGAGTTTTTGGGTGATTGGCTCATTTTGCCAAGTGATTTGACCTTGGTCTGCTCCAATAAATCCTAAAATCATCCGAAAAGTAGTGGTTTTCCCGGCACCGTTTTGTCCAATCAGGCCCATAACTTCGCCTTGTTGGACGGTCATGTTGAGATTGTCAACAGCTACTTTTTCTCCAAAGTTTTTGTAAACTTGATCAATCTTTAGGGTCATAAAACTTCCTCTTTTTTCTATTTTTTTCATTATATCATTTTATTATCATTTGATAGAGTGATATTTGCAGTTTTTATCTTACTTTTCATTGTGCTTTTTTTCTAAATGCCAGCCGAAAAGGACAAGTCCGAAAACCAAAGCTGTCCATGTGCTTGCGAGGAATTGCCAAGCGTTTTGGCTCAAGTGTCCTGCGTGCAGAAAGCCTCTTGAACGATTCAAAAGATCAAAAAGATTCAAAAGGCTGATGATACCATAAACTAATGTTAAAAGTTTGAAAAATCCTAAGCGCTTGCTGTCAAAATGTTGTCCAAAATAAGCGCCACGTAGAATATTTTCGGTCAGATAATAAAGCGAAGCTAATCCTGCAATCAATAGGTTTTGCAGGTTTAGGCTCAGCCATTTTTCGGGCATGAGTGTGCTGAACAGACCGCTAATGAGGAGTAGGATTGCAACAAAGATAAGGGTGTGTTGGGCCGTTTTGCCTTTAATCAGGCGTTGTCGTTCGTCAAGTTGGTTAGGACTGGTTTTTTTACGGTGGTTGTAGAGGAAGCCCAAGCCGATGAGTAATAGGCCACACAGGATTCCTGTGATGACTCCGAGTTGATAAGTATTCATTTTTTCTCCTTTATTTTTTGTGAGCTTTAGTGGTATTTATTCCATAGGTATTTGAGAACAGAAAGGAGGCCGATTTCCAACCAGAAAATCCCCATGCCAAGCTCCAAGAGTTGTGAGTTGAAGGCGAGGTAGCGTTCGGTAAGGGCTGAATAGATAAAGAAAACGCCAAAGGCAATGAAGAAAATATTCCACAAAGGGCTATATAGCCAGCTTTTTGCTTGAATGCTGTAACTGTCGCGCAAAATCAGTTCGCCAACAACAATAATCATGACGGTATAGGCCAGAATAAACGTTGCATTAGCTAGAGAAATCGGAAGTTTTCCACCGTCACTGGCATAAAATGAAAGGAGAGTATTGCCAATCATGAGGAGGAAAAAGCCACGGGTATAGACTTCCCCACGAATCTTTTTTTGACGTTCGTCAAGGCTGGGTTTGACCGGAGCTTTACGCGACTGGTAGGGAATGAAACTTTCTTGAGTTTTTTCTTTACTGCTGGGAGAGAGGAGCAGAATGAGACCTGCAATGATGAGGGCTACGCTGATGAGATTGAAAATCAGGCCAATTGTGGCGTAGATGAAAATCCCAGTGGCAAGGCCTATGGCGATGAGGATAAGCGCGAGCTTGGTGTTTGGTTTTTGAAATAATTTTTTCATCTGGGGTTTGCCTTTCTTTGTTTTTCAGTCCTCTTCCCAAAAAAGTTCGTCGAGTGTTTTTCCAAGAGCTTTACAAATATCGATGCACAGGCTAATTGTGGGATTGTAATTACCTGATTCGACAGCGACAATGGTTTGTCTGGTGACGTTCACGGCTTGGGCTAAATCGTTTTGGGTCATGTCTTTCAAGGCTCTGGCGGCTTTGAGTTTTAGATTTTTTTGCTGCACTTTGCTGACCTCTTTTCTTTGATTGATATTTCTAAACAAATTATATGATATAGTTTCCTAAATGTCAACTATATCATACTTTTTGTTTTTAATGGTTAAATAAAAAAATCACATTTTACTGTGATTTTTGTCTGGCCAATCGAATTTGATTGCGCAAGCCGATAAAGGCCAAAAGGACAAACAGCATACTTCCTGTAAATGCTGCGCCAGCTGGGCTGATGTGATTATTTTCCCAAAAGAGGCTGTGGCCTTCGAGCAAATAGATGCTGGTGTTAATCAAATCTGCCGCGAAAATCAGAAATAGTAAGCTCAACAAGATCTTGAGTTCGCGCATTTGGCGAAATTGGACGCCCAATCGCCAGATTCGAAAGCTGATAAAGCCAATGAGTAGGCTCATAAAGAGATAAATCATCTCAAAATTTTGGAGCCAATAGAAGTGCTGACTTTCGAGCGCAAAGCCCAGAACAACAAGGATTCCCGCAAAAATGACCGAGGGGATGATGATATACCAGATAATTTTGTTCATTTTTTCTCCTTTTTTATTCACTTTTATCTAATATTATTTTAATATTTTTGCCATGAATCGCAAAATGGTTTACGTAAGTATTTTGGAAAGGAGAGAAATTGCTGACGGATTTAGTTTTGACAGAGAAATTACTGACGAAAAAAATCTTGGTTAAGATTCCAAGATTTCTGTGAGTTTTTGAGAAGAAAGAGCTGATATGGGCTTGGGGGGGTGTACTTCTGCTTTGGTTTGCAAGGGTAATTCAAGCCAGACAATGCCGTACCATTGGCCAAATTTGTAGCCTGAATTTTGGAAAAATCCAATTTGTTGAAAGCCAAATTTTTGGTGAAAGCCGATGCTTTCGGGGTTGGGCGAGGTGATGCAAGCGTAGGCCCGTTGATAGTTGAGTAGGGTCAAAAGGCGTAATAATTTTTGATAAAGCTGCGTGCCTGCACCGTGCTGACGCTCATTTTCATCGAGATAAATTGATAATTCCACAACCCAATCATAAGCCGCCCGTGTGCGATAAGGGCTGGCGTAAGCATAACCAATGATTTTCTCATTTTCAAGGGCGACAAGATAGGGAAATTTGCTGCCAATTTGTTCAATTCTGCTGGCAAATTCACTCAGGCTTGGCAAGTCGTATTCAAAAGTAATTGCTGTGTTTTCCACATAGGGTTTGTAAATGGCCAGCAGAGCGGCTGCATCAGCTTTTGTTGCTAATCTAAATCTCATTTTTTCACCTCAGACTTTTTTTCTATTATACACTTTTTTACTGACGAAAAGCATCCGTCAGTGATTTTTCTTGGAGAATTTACTGACGAAAACTTCGTCAGAGGAGAAGATTTACTGACGAAAATTTTGGTAAATGAAAAAGCTGGTAAACTACCAACTTTCATTTGTTTAGGAAAGAGCCGTCACGATAATAAGACCAATAATCGTCAACAACACAACGAAACCGGCATTGACAATGGCGAAATATTTGACGAAACCGCGTGTTTCACCACGTGCATTCATCCGAATGACTTTGTAAGCAATCAGGGTTGCCATTGATGAAACAATTGTACCAATTCCTCCGATATCTGCCCCCAAGACCAACGATACAGCGTGCGGTGTGAAAGGTGAAATCAAAATTGGTGCCGCAATATTCGAGATAAATTGGCTCATAATCACTGTCCCTAAAAATGCTGCTTGCGGATTAACTAAAGTCTGACTGATAAAATTCGTCAGCGCATGGATGTTGGCAATATTTCCCACAATCAAAAAGAAGAAAATGAAGGTCAACAAGAGATGATAGTCAATCCCAGCAAAAAGTTTAGGACGGTAAATCGCAACAACGACCGCAACAATTGCACCAGCAAGATAAAAGTTGATGTAACCAAAGACAGAAGCTGCCATGAGTAACATCAACACAACAAAGATAGACGTTTCAACTTTGTTGAATTTATTAACTTGGGTTTCAATGACCAAAGGTTCATTGTCGATAAATTGACAAGCAATCATCAAAACCAACAGTCCTAAAAGCCAAAGTGCGCCTGTCCCTTTGAAAAACTCCAGATTGGTCAAGGGCGAACCTGCATGATTTTGCGCCAGCTTGTAAAAAGAGTAAAGATAGAGATTGTGCGGATTTCCTTGAGGTAAAAGCGAAGAACCGATGTGGCAAGCTGGAACGATCAGTGCCGCTCCAATATGAACAGATTTTCGATTTTTGATATCCTTGGTAATCGCCAGATAAAGCGGTAAAACCGTTAAAATCGTCAAATCATTCGTAAAGAAAACCGCTAAAAAGAAAGTGAGAAGTGTGGTAAAACGGACAAGTTGCCGTGTTGTCGTACTTTTTTTAACCAAGGTTTGTCCCAAAAATTGAAGCAAGCCTGTCTCTTTAAAGCCACCAATGACTAGCATCAAACCAGATACTGTGACGATCACATGGTAGTTGAAAAATCGTGTTGTAAATCCGCCAAAGCTAATGGCGATAATTGCAATAATCAACGAAACAAGGAAAACTTTGTCCACCAGAATCCAATTGAGTATTGTTTTCCAGATTCTTCCTGAATCGTGCTGAGTAGCTGAATGTTCCACTACTTCTCCTAACTAGCATATTAAAATTTTGCACCTTTTAAATTATAACATCAAAGAATAGGACTGACAAGCTTTTTTTTATTTTAAAGTAAGGTTCTTCTAATTCTGACATTTTCATTTTTTTGCCAGATTTGTTTTCGTCAGCATTTTTTCTCCACTGACGAATTTTTCGTCAGCAAATTCTCTCCACTGACGAATTTTTCGTCAGCATTTTTTCTGCACTGACGCAGTTTTCGTCAGTAATTTCTCTAAAGCAAATCGGCCAAAGCAAGCAAAAACAGGTCTGATTTTCATCAAAACCTGTCTTGATTAACCCTTTTAAATTTTTTCTGGTTAGCCATGTGTTTTTTATTACTTGAAAACGTTACCCGATAGAACCTTCCATAGAGTAAGAAATCAATCGATTGAGCTCAACAGCGTACTCCATTGGTAATTCTTTGGTGAAAGGTTCGATGAAGCCCATGACAATCATGTCGGTCGCTTCTTTTTCTGTCAAACCACGACTCATCAAGTAATAGAGCTGTTCTTCAGAGATTTTAGAAACTTTCGCTTCGTGTTCCAAGGCGACTTGGGAATTGTGAATTTCATTGAAGGGAACGGTGTCTGATTTGGACAGGCCGTCCATCAAAATGGTGTCACATTCGATATGAGAAGCGGATTTTTTAGAATTTTTGTTGAACGTCACTTGGCCTCGATAGTTCACAGCACCACCATTTTTGGCGATGGATTTGGAAATGATTGAACTTGAAGTGTTTGGCGCGTTATGAATCATTTTTGCTCCGGTGTCTTGGTTTTGATTGGCACCGGCAAAAGCGATAGAGAGCATAGTGCCACGCGCACCTGGGCCATTCAGGTGAACGGCTGGATATTTCATGGAAACTTTCGAGCCAAGATTGCCATCAACCCATTCCACAGTGGCATTAGCAGCAGCCGATGCGCGCTTAGTCACTAAGTTATAAACATTATCCGACCAGTTTTGAATAGTTGAATAGCGCATATAGCCACCTTCTTCAACGAAAATCTCAACCACAGCCGCGTGCAAAGAGCTTGCGCTATAAGTCGGTGCGGTACAACCTTCAATGTATTGGATTGACGCCCCATCTTCGACAATGATTAAGGTGCGTTCAAACTGTCCTGATTTTTCATTGTTAATCCGGAAATAAGCCTGAATTGGAATATCACATTTGATCCCTTTTGGCACGTATACAAAGGAACCACCTGACCAAACAGCGGAGTTCAAAGCGGCCAATTTGTTATCTGTGGGTGGAACGAGTTTGCTGAAATATTTCTTGAAAAGTTCAGGATATTCACGCAGTGCTGTGTCAGTGTCAGTAAAAACGATGCCGAGCTTTTCAAACTCATCTTTCATGTTGTGATAGACAACTTCCGACTCGTATTGGGCGCTAGCGCCTGCTAAATAGGAGCGTTCAGCTTCTGGAATCCCGATTTTTTCAAAGGTTTCTTTGATTTCGTCAGGGACATCTTCCCAGGTGCGCGCCGCTTTTGCTGACGGTTTTTGGTAATAAACGATGTCATTCCAGTCAATTTCTGAAAGATCTGGCCCCCATTTTGGTAAGTCCATTTTTTTGAAGGCTTCAAAAGATTTCAGACGAAACTCAAGCATCCATTCCGGCTCGTTTTTGGTCGCTGAAATTTCCCGAATGACTTCCTCAGTCAAACCCAAACCTGTGGTAAATGCAAGTTCAGCATTGTCATGAAAGCCAAATTTATATTCTTCGAGGTCTTTGACGACTTCTTGTGTACTGTTTTCTGTCATATTTTCCTCTTCTTTTTTACTTTTTTACTGACGAAATTTGCGTCAGCATTTTCTCTAGCCATTTTTTGTGTGGAAAAGTTTACGTCAGCATTTTCTCTGACGTTTTTTAGTGGTCGTGGGTCAATTTGACTTCGGCTTCACCCATTTCAAGCGCTTTTTTAAGCGCATTCCAAGCTAAAGTCGAACATTTCACCCGAGCAGGAAATTTACTGACGCCCGCCAAAAATTGTGCATCGCCGAGCGCTTCTTGAGCTTCGTCTTCTTTTCCCGTCACCATTTCGGAAAAAATCTGGGCAAGTTCTTGAGCCTGAGCCTTCGTTTTGCCAAGCACAGCGACGGTCATCATTGAAGCAGACGCCGTCGAAATCGTGCAACCATGCCCACTAAAAGCAATGTTTGAAATCAAATCTCCATCAAACTCAACCGTTAATCGAATCACGTCACCACAAGTTGGATTATTGAGGTCAATCACACAACCTGTCTGCAATTCCCCAGCATGGCGTGGACTTGATGAATGATCAAGAATAACCGCCCGATAGAGATTATCTAGTTTAGATAAAGCCAAAATTTTGTCCCTTCTTTTTGTTTCATTTTTGATTATCCGCCTAAAATGCTAGCCCTTATTCGCGCCATTTTTACGAATATAACGTAGCAAAACATTAGCAGCAATCGCAACCACCAAAATAACAATGACGAATAAAATAAAGAGTCCGACTGAGCCTCTCACGAGTGAGCGAAAAAGGCTAAGTCCACCCAAAGCGTAGATAAATCCCCAGACCAAATAGCCCGGAATAGCCGCCAGCGTGTATTTATACCAAGACCAATTCAGCAAGCCTGCACCAAACTGTACAGCTGTTTGAAAACCGACTGTTAGAAAGGACAGCGGAATAATTGGCCAACCCATTTTTTGGATTGCTATCATTCCAGAGGAAGTTTCTGAATTTTTTTCAAGCCTTTGTCCCCACTTTGTTTTTAAAATTCCGTGGTGGCTCAATTTTCCTAACCAAAAGGTACATTGCGCCCGAAAGAAAACAACAACAAATAGAAAAAGTGTAGCCAGCCAAAGTGGGAGGGAGGCGACCCAATCAAGCATACTAGTCAATTTGGAAAAACTCCTTTGTTTTTTGGAGTGCCTCAACCAATTTATCACAGTCTGCCTTGGTATTGTAGATATAAAAGCTCGCTCTGGCAGTTGCTGGAGTGTCAAGGTAGTTCAACAAAGGTTGTGCACAGTGATGTCCCGCACGCACAGCAACGCCTTCCATATCAAGCGCAGTTGCCACATCATGAGGGTGAAGTCCAGCGATATTAAAAGCAATCACACCCGTCCGCTTTGCGCGATCTGTTGGCCCATAAATCGTCAATCCTTCAATTTCTTGCAGCTTGGGCAAGATATAGTCCACCAACTCTTGTTCATGCTGATGAACCGCATCCAAGCCAATTTCGTGGAGATAATCAATCGTAGCGCCCAGTCCAATCGCCCCAGCAATATTTGGCGTTCCCGCCTCAAATTTCCAAGGGAGTTCTGTCCAAGTCGAATGACTTTCATACACAAAATCAATCATCTCCCCGCCAAACTCCACAGGTTCAAATTGATTGAGCAAGTCTTGTTTGCCATACAAAACACCGATTCCTGTGGGGCCCATCATCTTGTGGCCAGAAAAGGCAAAGAAATCAGCGTCCAAATCTTGCACATCCACCGCCATATGTGGAGTGGATTGCGCACCATCCACGACCATATAAGCGCCGTGTTCATGGGCATAAGCCGCAATTTCCTTGATAGGATTGATTACCCCCAAAACATTAGAAACGTGAGCAATGCTGACAAACTTTGTCCGGTCAGTGATTTTGTTACGCAAATCACTCATGTCCAGCTCGCCATCTTTGAGATAGACAAATTTTAAAATTGCACCTGTCCGTTTGGCTACTTCTTGCCAAGGGACAATGTTTGAATGATGTTCCAAGATTGAAATGACAATCTCATCGCCCGCTTTTAAAATTTGCCCTGCAAACTGTGCCACCCAATTGAGCGACGTCGTTGTCCCTCGTGTGAATAAAACTTCCTTGGTTGATTTTGCATTGATGAAGGCACGGACTTTTTCGCGCGCCGCTTCATAATCGGCCGTTGCGCGCTCGGCAAGGGTATGCACACCACGATGAACGTTGGCATTGTCCTGATCATAGTAACGCCGTATCACGTCCAAAACTGCCGTTGGTTTCTGCGTGGTTGCCGCATTATCCAGATAAACTAAAGGCTCATCATTAACACTTTGAGCCAAAATTGGAAAATCTTTTCTTACATCCAACATATTATTCTTCTTTCAACTTTTTCACACGCTGTTTGATTTCAGCCGAAACCTGCATGAATACTTCATCGGATTGCCCCGCAGGATCAGGCAAATCCCAGTGTAGATGCTTGACTCCTGCTGGAATCAAGGGACATTTGTCCTTAGCATCACCACACAAGGTCACGATTAAGTCCGAAGCATTAAAATACTCTCTATCGATCACTTTCGACTGATTTTGTGAAATATCAATCCCGTAGCTCGCCATGGTTTCCACAGCTCGCGGATTTAGACCGTGCTTTTCCACACCTGCTGAAGCAATCGTCCAGTCAGGCAAAAATTTTCTGGCAAATCCTTCTGCCATTTGACTGCGGCAGGAATTTCCTGTGCAGAGAAAATAAACTTGTGGCATCTTACATTCCTAATTTTCTTTCGATGGTTTCGATAAATTCATGACGTACTGCTTTGACTGGAATTTCGCTGACCACTGAGCTGAGGAATCCACGAATGACCAAACGTTTCGCCATGTCCTCATCCAAACCGCGTGATTGCAAGTAGAACAAATCCTCCTCATCAATCTGTCCGACAGATGCCGCGTGACCTGCTGTTACGTCATTTTCATCAATCAAAAGAATTGGATTGGCATCGCCGCGCCCCTTGTCTGATAACATCAAAACGTGTGAGGATTGTTGAGCATCGGCATTTTTGGCGCCCTTAATAATATGCCCAATCGCATTGAACGTCAACGTTCCTCTGTCCAAAATGACACCATTTTGCAAGATGTGGCCTGCTGAGTTGAGCCCAAAATTTGTTACTCTCGTATCAACACCTTGTGTTTGACGTCCTGTAGAAATACCGACCACTTTGATTTGCGAATGTGCGCCGTTTCCTTTGAGATCACTATCAAAGTCAGCAACAACATTTCCGTCATTCATGACCCCAACTGACCAGTCAATGGTTGCATTGTCGCCAATCAAGCCTCGACGAATGATGGAAGCAGTCACATTTTCGCCTAATTGATCTAAGGCTGCAAACTTAACTTGCGCACCTGCTTGTGCAATGACTTCAACGATAAGATTTGCCGTTGCCCGTGCCGTTTGATCGCCGGTCGTTTCCAACCGTTCCAGATAGTCTACTTTGGCATTTTTCCCAGCAATGATCAACAAATGCTTGTTAAATGGTACAGTAGAACCACCTTCTTGCATCAAAATCGCCTCAATCGGTTCGGAAATTTCAACGCCATCTGGCACATAAAGCACCAAACCCGAATTGAAAGTCGCTGCATTTGCTGCGGTCAATTGACTTTCAAAAAATGGTACCACACTGCCCAAATGTTTTTCCACAAGCTCAGGAATTTCGGTCAATGCAGTCGCAAAATCAGTGAAGATCACACCTTGATCCGCTAATGCTGGACTGATTTGCTCCAGCACAGTTTGCGTGCCAACTTGCACAAGCAAAGGATGATTAGGCAATTCTGTAAAAGCAGGCACAGCGCCAATTTCTTGCGTTTGGTCAATTGTCAATTGATCCAAGCCCCAACGGTTGATTTTTACCCGTTCGATATTAGGCAATTCTAATTTGTCAAATGCAGCCGCAGCCTCTTGACGCAAATCAGACAACCAAGCAGGCTCGGCATTCATTTGTGAAAAGTTTAAGATTTCTTGATTCATATTATTTTTGGTAAGACTTTTTTCCCTCAGAAAATGACGTCAGCAAATTCTCTGACCTTCTTTAATTTCGTTAGCAAATTCTCTACTGATGAAGTTTTCGTCAGTATTTTCTCTGATAAAATTTATTTACGTCAGTAATTTCTCTACGCTTTTGACACTTTCGTCAGTCAATCAGTCCCCAACTCCTTTCCTCAAGCTTCTTCTTTGTAGTCAATGCCAAGTTCGTCAGCAATATTGGCATAACCTTCGACTTCCAAACGTTTGGCAAGGTCAGCACCACCGGTCTTAACCACACGGCCCTCCATCATAATGTGCACCACATCTGGTGTAATATAATCCAGCAAACGTTGGTAGTGGGTGATAATCAAAGCACCAAATTTTTCGCCGCGCATTGAGTTGACGCCTTTAGCCACGACTTTAAGCGCATCAATATCAAGACCTGAGTCGATTTCGTCCAAAATAGCAAAAGTAGGCTCCAGCATCAAAAGTTGCAAAATTTCATTCCGTTTTTTCTCACCACCAGAAAATCCTTCATTGAGATAACGTTCTGCCATTTCCTCTTTCATGCTCAAAAGTTCCATGTTTTTATCCAATTGTTTGATAAATTGCATCACAGAAATTTTGTCATCTTCTGCACGTTTGGCGTTGATTGCTGCTCGCAAAAATTCAGCATTGGTAATTCCTGGAATTTCAGAAGGATATTGCATAGCCAAGAACAAGCCCAAACGCGCCCGCTCATCCACAGCCATTTCTAACACATTTTCACCGTCAAACAAAACTTGTCCTTGCGTCACCGTATAGTTCGGATTTCCCATGATGGCTGCCGACAAGGTTGATTTCCCTGTTCCATTCGGCCCCATGATGGCATGGACTTCGCCTGTATTTATTGTTAAATTCACTCCTTTGAGAATTTCTTTATCCTCAATTGTAACGTGAAGGTCTTTGATTTCAAGTGTAGCCATATTCTCGCTCCTTTAAATTGTCAATTGTATTTGACATTTTATAGCTTCTATTTTAACAAAAATTTGACAAAAATTGTTATTTCCGCTTACAATTCTTTGCTAAAACTAACAAAAAACCACTATTGTTAACAATAATGGTTAATAAAATTATTTATTTCTTTCTCGACGTCTCAAAGGAGAAACTGAAAACTCCTGAGTCGGCTCATCAGCCAAGTCTTCTTCTGAAATTTCAGAAGAATTTTCTACCGTTTTCGTTTCACTTTCTGAAGCTTCTTCATTTTGGAGATGTAAGACATTTTCTCGATAAGTTGAATTACCAACAAATTTTAAAGCTTTCAGCATTGGTTGACGATTTTCGCCCAAAATTCCCACTAATTCAATGAAAATTTCCAGCCCAATCAAACAAGCAACTAAAAGCAAAATCCCCCCAACGCGACTAGAAATTTGCAACAAAATCGAGATGAAAGCAAAGATTGCTGCAATCCCATAAATCACAAGTACCGCCCCGCGATGTGTAAAACCAAGGGCCATGAGTCGATGATGCAAATGGCGTTTATCCGCCGTTGTAATCGACTGTCGATTGAGTTTGCGTCGAACCATTGCCATGATGGTGTCCGTCAAAGGAACACCCAAAATTAACAGAGGAGTCAAAACCGCTACTGCTGTGGCATTTTTCAGCCCTTGCAGCGAAGCAACCGAAATGATAAAGCCTAAAAATAGCGCCCCTGTATCCCCCAAATAAATAATCGCTGGATGATAATTATAAGGGAAAAAGCCCATGATTGCCGCTACGATGGTAAAAATCGTAATGGGTAAAAAGACATTTGGACTTGGTAAGAAAAAATACGAAACCACACCCATCGTTGTCAGCGAAATAATAGACACACCACTCGCCAGACCATCCAGCCCATCAATCAAATTCAAAGCATTAGTAATCGCTAAAATCCAAAAAACAGTAAAAATAAAGGAAAGCCAATCTGGGAAAATAAGCAAAGGGCCGCCAAACGGAATTTTTAAGTTATCAAAGCGTGCATTGGTAAAAAACCAAATAAAACTCGCCGCTACAAACAAGCCCGCCATTTTCATCTTAGGCGAAATTTCTTTAATATCATCAATCAAGCCTGTCAGCACAACGATTCCACTGCCGACAACAAAAGGCCAAATATAGGATAAGTAACTCACCAAATGTGGAGGATGACTTTGAGGAGAACCACCAGGAACTCCCGCTCCCGTAGGATGTAACACTGGCTGACTATGCACAATATGTGGCAAAATCAGCACACTCGCAAGCGCAAAAGCAATGAAAATGACTAGACCACCAGCCGAAGGCATCGGTTTTTTATTGACCCGCCGCTCATTTGGTTTATCAATTGCTCCAATCGCCTTTGACACAAAAGTCATGATTGGGGTTAAAATAACGGAAATTCCAAACGTCATGATAATGACAATTAGAAATTTCAAAGTAAAAGGAATCTCTTTTAATGTATCAACCATATTTAAATTTTTCTAAGAACGTCCAAAGCACGTGTTTCAATCAAACATTCAGCATATTCCTGCAAAAATTCTCTACTCAAATTTGAGACTTCGCCATATTCCATCATCCGCGCCCGAGTGCTTTCAACGTGCATTTTCCCTTTAGATTTTTGATTATCCAAAACGACAAGGTAAAACTCACCCTCATAGCGATAAAATTCTGACTCTTCATCCGCAAACTTAACATTTTTTACACCAGTCAAGACCGACATCACGTCGTCATAACGAATAGAGTAATAGATAAAATCAGGTTCTTGATCGTTTTCCTCTTTCTTTGCTCCAGGCAAGCCCAGTCCTGGTTTAAAATCAGTAATTCCACGTTCGCGCGCCATGTCTGCACCTATCTCATTAAGTTTATTATAAAATCCTGTCATCAATTCTTCAAACTCTTCTGGATCATCTGGAATTTCTCCGCCTTCATTCAAGAGCGCTTCTTCATGAACAATCATGTGCACTCCTTGAGGAAAAGGTTGGATTTGGAAGGTCAACATTCCGACATTGCTAAAACGATTTTCTAAGCCCAGTTCATCAACTAATTCATAGAAAAATTGTTCAATTACTTCCTGATTTCCGAAAAAGTCAGATAATTTAATATCATAATCCGTCAAATCATCAAAAGAAAGTGTGATTTTAATTGTACTTTCATTGATATCTTCAAATTTCATTTGTATCATCTCTTTTCTATATTATTTTACTTCCAACACTTTACAATTCTTACTCATATTATACCACAGACCAGAAAAAAAAAAGCAAGCTGGCTGCTTTTTTTCATTTTCCTAGCCTTTCATTCCTCGAATTTGACTGGCTTCAAAGGACTTTTGCCAAAAATTCTTGCGTTCTTTTTTCCTGTGGATTTTCAAATAAATCTATGGGTTTTCCTTCTTCGACAATCACTCCATCAGCCATAAATAAGACCCGATCTGCCACATTTTTGGCAAAGCCCATCTCGTGTGTGACGATAACCATGGTCATGCCTTCCTTGGCCAATTCTTGCATGACGTTGAGAACTTCGCCTACCATTTCTGGGTCAAGCGCTGAGGTCGGTTCATCAAATAACATCACCTCGGGATTCATTGCTAAAGCTCGCGCAATAGCTACCCGCTGCTGTTGTCCACCAGAGAGAGACTGTGGATAAGCTTGAGCTTTATCTGCCAATCCCACCCGTTCTAATAATTGAGTAGCTTTTTCCACAGCTTGAGTTTTATCCATTTTCCCCGTTTTGACAGGTGCTAAACTGAGATTTTCTAAAACCGTCATATTGGGAAAGAGATTGAACTGTTGAAAAACCATTCCCATTTTTTCCCTATGTTTAAAGACATCCACCGATTTATCTGCAATATTGGTTCCTTCAAAATAAACTTCGCCTTTGGTTGGTTTTTCCAGCAAATTCATCGTGCGTAAAAATGTGGATTTCCCTGAACCAGATGGGCCAATCATCACCACCACTTCCCCTTTTTGAATTTGGATGTCCAATCCTTTGAGGACTTCTGTTTTTCCAAAATATTTATGCAGATTTTTTATTTCAATTAAATATTCATTCATTATTTTGCATATCCTTTCCCAAATTTCTTTTCCAGCAATGATAACAAGCGACTCACTACAAAAGTGACCACGAAATAATAGAAAGCGACAAACAGCATTGGCGAAACCGTTTGATAAGTTAGATTAACAACCGTTTGTGCGCCATTGAATACCTCCATAACTCCAATGGTATAAAGCAGTGAGCTATCTTTGATAATCGTCACAAATTCATTGCCCACCGCTGGCAAAATGTTACGAATCGCTTGAGGTAAAATCACTGTAAGCATCGTCTGAGTCGGCCGAATTCCCAATGAATACGCGGCCTCTCTTTGACCCGCTGGTACAGCTTCAATACCTGCACGAACGATTTCTGCCATATATGCACCTGAGTTGAGGGCAAGCACCAAAATCCCCGGAAGCAGACGCCCTAAGTCTTGTTGGAGGATTCCTACTTGAAAGGTCGGAAATGAGCTGTTTCCCAAGAGCGCAAACCCTAACATAATTTGCACGAGCATTGGCGTTCCACGAAATAACTCAATATAAATATTAGCCAGCCAGCGTACTGGAGCAACTTTTGAAAGTTTGCCCAAGGCCGTTACAATTCCTAGCAAAGTCCCAATTAGCACCACAAAAGCTGAAATCAAAATGGTCACAAGCATCCCATCATTAAAATAGGGGAGGTATTTTGGTAAAAAATCAAAATTCATAGTTTCTCTTTTCTCTTAGATAATTTCTATTTTTATTAAAAACAATAGCATAATTATACTACAAAAAGAATAATAATACAACGGAAAATGAATAAACATTAGAGAATTTACTGACGAAAATAAAAAAAGCGCTTTTCAGTGCTATTTTTATCTATACTATCAATTCAAAAATTACGTCAGTAAATAATCATTCTTTTTTCCGTATCGATTGTTAAGCGATCGGCGGCAGCCAACTGATGAATTTCGCCATCAATTTGAACAGGCTGATTTTCAGTTAATTCAACAGCAAACTTTTTGTTGATCCGATGCAAAAATAAAGGATGTTTCAAATGGGTTCCCTTTAGCACACTTGGAATCAAAGAAAAAGTCCGAAAGATGTTGTGCTTATCATACTCCACCAAATGAATATCCGCATTGCTATTGGAAGCCTGTGGAGAAATTTTTACCCCACCGCCAAAATAGGGATGTTTCGTAAAAGTCATCAAAAAAGCTTTCCCCAATTCAAGCGTCTGACTTTCTTGCGTAATCACCGCACCAAAAGATTTTTTGGTCACTAAAACGTGCAGAGCAGTCAAAATATAAGACAAGCTACCTAGTTTCAAATAGTTGAGCAAGCGCTTTAGCCTGCCCTCATTTGCTACTTTTACAATCGTTGCGTCCAAACCAATGCCGATATTATTTAAGGCATAACCTGTCAAACCTTGCGAACGATAACGCATGATAAAAATTTCATGTTTCCTTTGTGATTTTGCCGCCTCAAAGGCCTCAATCGGATCAAGGCTCAATTTCAAACTTCGTGCAAAATCATTCCCCGATCCTGAGGGAATATAAGAAAATGCCTCCCTTGCAGGCAGTTTATCGATGACTAAAGAAAGCGTCCCATCACCACCGATGACGACCAACTGATCTTCTTCTTTTTTAACTGCTAATATTTGTTGAAGCAAAGAAGCTTCTTCGCCACCTTTTTTTGTTGTATAAAGTCGATAATTATAATGATTTGTTTTCAAATAAGGAAGGAGAATTTCTAATGCCCTTCCCCCATTACCCGCACCGGAATTTGGATTTGCCAAAAGATAATAAGTCATAGATTTATTTTACCAAAAATTACAGGATTTTTATCATTTTAATCATTTTGTCAGCAAATTTTATCCTCTGACGAAGTTTTCGTCAGTAAATTCTCTACAAAAAAATTACTGACAAAATGCGTCAGTAATTTCTCTTGTTTTTTTATCAGTAAATTAGTTTTCAACAGTTGCAGGAGCAGCTTCTTTTACTTCAGGAGCATTTTCCAAATCTGCCAAAGGTTCAATGTTACGGTAACGGAACATACCGGTACCAGCAGGAATAATCTTACCGATGATAACATTTTCTTTAAGTCCAAGCAAGTGGTCTTCTTTACCGCGAATCGCAGCATCAGTAAGCACACGAGTTGTTTCTTGGAATGAAGCAGCTGACAAGAATGAATTTGTTTCAAGAGAGGCTTTAGTAATCCCCATCAAGACTGGACGTCCTGTTGCAGGAGCTTCTCCATTCAAGAGTGCTTGTTCATTTGCTTTTTCAAAATCAGAAATGTCCATCAAAGTACCTGGTAAGATGTCAACAGATCCGTTGTCCATGATGCGAACTTTACGGAGCATTTGACGAACCATTACCTCGATGTGTTTGTCGCCGATTTCAACCCCTTGTGAACGGTAAGTCTTTTGAACTTCGCCGAGCAAGTAAGTTTCAACTGACAATGCGTCACGCACTTGTAACAAGTGTTTAGGCTCAATAGAACCTTGAATCAAAGGTGCACCACGGTGGATAAATTGACCTTCTTCAACTTCAAGAACGTCAGCCATACCAACAGTGTAGCTACGTGTATCTGTCTTACCTTTGACGGTAATTTCACGTGTACGAGTAGCCGGATCTTCAACAATAGACTCAACCGTACCCGTTACTTCAGTGATGACCGCTTCCCCTTTAGGGTTACGGGCTTCAAAGATTTCTTGGACACGAGGCAAACCTTGTGTGATATCTGAACTTGACGCCACACCACCCGTGTGGAATGTACGCATTGTCAACTGAGTACCAGGTTCACCGATTGATTGAGCGGCGATAGTACCAACCGCTTCACCAACTTCAACCGCATCCCCAGTAGCCAAGTTGATACCATAACAGTGTTTACATACACCGTGTGGTGTTTTACAAGTAAATACTGAACGGATAGTGACTTCTTTAACACCAGCATCAACGATTTGACGAGCGACATCTTCAGAAATCAAAGTATCGTCAGCGATAATCAATTCGCCAGTTTCTGGATGGAGTACTGATTTACGCGTATAACGACCAACCAAACGTTCGAACAAAGGTTCAACCATTTCTTTACCAGTAGCAATGTCAGAAATAACAAGTCCACGGTCAGTTCCACAGTCGTCTTCACGAATGATAACATCTTGGGCAACGTCAACCAAACGACGAGTAAGATAACCAGAGTCGGCAGTCTTCAGGGCTGTATCGGTCATCCCTTTACGGGCACCGTGAGTTGAGAAGAACATTTCCAAGACAGAAAGCCCCTCACGGAAGTTTGAGATGATAGGCAATTCCATGATTTTACCATTAGGAGCGGCCATCAAACCACGCATACCAGCGAGCTGTGAGAAGTTTGAGATATTACCACGGGCTCCAGAGTCCATCATCATAACGATTGGGTTAGTCAAATCTTGTTCATCAATCAATCGTTTTTCAAGTGACTCTTTAGCATCACGCCAAACACCAGTAACAGCGTTATAACGTTCATCATCAGTAATCAAACCACGACGGAATTGTTTCGTAATTTGTTCCACACGTTCATGCGCAGCATCGATAATTTTATGTTTATCTTCAACAACAGGAATATCAGCAATCCCCACAGTCAAACCAGCCAAAGTAGATTGGTGGTAACCAAGGTCTTTCAAACGGTCAAGGTATTCAGACGTTGCCGTTGTACGGTAGCGTTTGAAGACTTCGGCGATGATATTTCCGAGATAACCTTTTTTAAATGGACGAACAGTGTCAACTTTATCCAAAACTTCGTGAATATCTTGACCAGCATCCATGAAGAAACGATCGTCTGTTTTACCAGTCAAGTTAGCGTCCGTTGGTTCATTCAAGTAAGGCATTCCTTCAGGAATGATTGAGTTGAAAATCACTTTACCAACTGTCGTCACCAAGATTTTATCTTGATGCTCTGGCGTCCAAGGTTTCTTGATTGATTTAGTAGCAATACCAATACGTGTGTGCAAATGCACATAACCATTACGCATCGCAATTTCTACTTCCTCAGGACTTGAGAAAATCATTCCTTCGCCTTCACGACCTTTTTCTTCCATCGTGAGGTAGTAGTTACCAAGAACCATATCCTGTGAAGGAGTAACGACAGGTTTACCATCTTTAGGGTTCAAGATATGTTCAGCAGCAAGCATCAAAAGACGTGCTTCAGCTTGAGCTTCTTCAGACAAAGGCAAGTGAATCGCCATTTGGTCACCGTCAAAGTCGGCATTGTAGGCTTCACAAGCAAGTGGGTGAAGACGCATCGCTTTACCATCAATCAAAACAGGTTCAAACGCTTGAATACCAAGGCGGTGGAGCGTAGGTGCGCGGTTAAGAAGAACAGGGTGTTCTTTAACTACTTCTTCAAGGATATCCCAAACATCTGAGTCTTGACGTTCAACTTTACGTTTAGCCGCACGAATATTAGCAGCCAATTCTTTCTTAACAAGTTGTGCCATTACAAATGGTTTGAACAACTCGATCGCCATTTCACGTGGAACACCACATTGGTACATTTTAAGTGTTGGACCAACAGCGATAACCGAACGTCCAGAATAGTCAACCCGTTTACCAAGCAAGTTTTGACGGAAACGTCCTTGTTTCCCTTTCAGCATATGTGAAAGAGATTTCAATGGACGGTTACCGGCACCAGTGATTGGACGACCACGACGACCGTTGTCAATCAAAGTATCAACAGCTTCTTGAAGCATCCGTTTTTCATTTTGAACGATAATATTTGGAGCATTAAGTTCCATCAAACGTTTCAAACGGTTATTACGGTTAATAACACGACGATACAAGTCGTTCAAGTCAGATGTGGCAAAACGTCCACCATCTAATTGAACCATAGGACGCAAATCTGGTGGAATAACTGGTAATACGTTCAATACCATCCAAGATAAAGCATTGCCTGATTTTCTGAAAGCTGACAAAACGTCCAAACGACGAATAATTTTTACACGACGTTGTCCAGTAACTGTTTTGAGTTCTTCTTTGAGTTCAGAAACTTCTTTATCAATATCAACATCATTCAACAAATCTTGAATCGCTTCAGCACCCATTTTGGCAACGAATGAACCAAAACCATTTTTCAAGAGTTGTTCGCGATACTCACGTTCAGTCAAGAGTTGTTTTTTCTCAAGATCAGTTTCTTTAGGGTCAATGACCACATAGCTCGCAAAATAAATGACTTCTTCAAGCGCACGTGGGCTCATATCAAGGGCAAGTCCCATACGTGATGGAATGCCTTTGAAGTACCAAATATGTGAAATTGGAGCAGCAAGCTCAATATGTCCCATACGTTCACGACGTGATTTTGCTGTTGTTACTTGAACACCACAAAGTTCACAAACTTGATTTTTGTAGAAAACACCTTTAAGTTTTCCACAAGCACATTCCCAGTCTTTTTGAGGACCGAAAATACGTTCATCGAAAAGTCCTTCACGTTCAGGTTTTTGTGTACGATAGTTGATTGTTTCTGGTTTTTTGACTTCACCAAATGACCAGTAACGAATTTTTTGTGGAGATGCGATACCAATTCGCATGCTCTCAAATTTATTTACATCGACCAATTCTTTCTCCACTTCTAATAAATTTAACGCTGTATTGATTTTGAGGACTGCTGATAATCAGCAGTTCATTCAAAATCTTCATTTCTAATATGTGACAAGTCTGTCAAATATTTTTATTCTTCATTTCCAGCGTTAATCAAAGCTTGTTCTTCAGCTTCCGCTTGTGCAACAATAGCTTCCTGTGCTTCAAGCATTTCAGGAGTAATTTCTGTATTATCAGGACGAGTCATAACTTCGTCTTCGTCCAATTCACGCAAGTCAAGGACATTGCTATCTGCATCAAGGACTTTCATATCAAGACCAAGAGATTGCAATTCTTTAACAAGGACGCGGAATGATTCAGGAAGACCTGGTTTAGGAATACGTTCACCTTTAACGATTGCTTCATAAGCACGTGTACGTCCAATCACGTCATCTGACTTGTAAGTCAAGATTTCTTGAAGAACATTTGCCGCACCATAAGCTTCCAACGCCCAAACTTCCATTTCCCCGAAACGTTGTCCACCGAACTGTGCTTTACCACCGAGCGGTTGTTGTGTAACGAGTGAGTAAGGACCAACTGAACGAGCATGGAGTTTATCATCAACCATGTGGTGAAGTTTAATCATGTACATGACACCAACTGAAATTCGGTTATCAAATGGTTCACCAGTACGACCGTCATAAAGGACAGTCTTAGCGTCAGCAGCCATACCAGCTTCTTTAACTGTATCCCAGATATCTTCATCAGAAGCACCGTCAAAGACGGGTGTTGCGATGTGGATACCCAAAGTACGAGCAGCCATACCTAAATGAAGCTCCATAACCTGTCCAATGTTCATCCGTGAAGGCACCCCAAGTGGGTTCAACATGATATCGATTGGAGTTCCATCTGGCAAGTAAGGCATATCTTCCACAGGAACGATATTTGAAACGACCCCTTTGTTACCGTGACGTCCGGCCATCTTATCCCCAACGTGGATTTTACGTTTTTGAGCAATGAAGACACGAACGAGCTTATTCACACCTGATGGCAATTCATCACCATTTTCACGAGTAAACACACGCACATCGTGGACGATACCGCCACCACCGTGAGGCACACGGAGTGATGTATCACGAACTTCACGAGCTTTTTCACCAAAGATTGCACGAAGGAGACGTTCTTCTGGTGTTGGATCAGTTTCACCTTTAGGAGTAACTTTACCAACCAGCAAATCACCGTCTTTCACTTCCGCACCGATACGGATAATACCAGCTTCGTCAAGGTTTTTGAGTGCTTCATCTCCAATATTAGGAATCTCGCGAGTGATTTCTTCAGGCCCAAGCTTTGTATCGCGTGTTTCTGATTCATATTCTTCGATAGCGATTGAAGTATAAACGTCATCTTTAATCAAACGTTCAGACATGATAACCGCATCCTCAAAGTTGTAACCTTCCCAAGTCATATAGGCAACGAGTGGATTTTGACCAAGGGCCATTTCCCCGTTTTCCATAGAAGGTCCATCAGCAATGATGTCACCTTTTTCAACTTTTTCGCCAAGTTGAGCAAGCGGACGTTGGTTGTATGAAGTTCCTGAGTTTGAACGTTGATATTTAGTGATATTGTAGATATCAAGCTCGCCGGAGATACGGCGAACACGAATTTCATCACCATCAACATATTCAACCACACCATCATGTTTAGCAAGTAAAGCAGCACCTGAATCGCGCGCTGTTTGATGTTCCATACCTGTACCAATCCAAGGAGCGTGCGGGTCAATCAGTGGAACTGCTTGACGTTGCATGTTGGCACCCATGAGGGCACGGTTGGAGTCATCGTTTTCAAGGAAAGGAATACAAGCGGCAGCTACGGCGATAACCTGTTTAGGCGATACGTCCATGTAATCTGCTGTTGAAGCTTCTACTTCGATGTTGTTACCAGTGTGACGGGCCATAACTGTTTCATTAGCAAAACGGCTATCTTCAGTCAAACGTGAGTTAGCTTGGGCAACAGTGTAGTTGTCTTCTTCATCAGCTGTGAGGTATTCTACTTCATCAGTAACAATCCCTGTTGCACGATCAACACGACGATATGGTGACATAATGAAACCATATTCGTTAACTTTGGCATAAGATGACAAGTTGTTGATCAAACCGATATTTGGTCCTTCAGGTGTTTCAATAGGACACATACGGCCATAGTGAGTATAGTGAACGTCACGCACTTCATAAGAAGCACGGTCACGCGAGATACCACCAGGTCCTAAGGCAGAAAAACGACGTTTGTGTGAAAGCTCAGACAAAGGATTGTGTTGGTCCATGAACTGTGAAAGTTGTGAAGAACCAAAGAATTCTTTAATAGAAGCTGTTACAGGACGAATGTTAATCAAACCTTGTGGTGTGATATTTTCATTTTCTGAAGATGACATCCGTTCGCGAATAACACGTTCCATACGTGAAAGTCCGATACGTACTTGGTTTTGAAGCAATTCACCTACTGAACGGATACGACGGTTACCTAAGTGGTCGATATCGTCCACTTTACCGATTCCTTCAGCAAGACCAAGCCAGTAGCTAATGTTTGCAATAACATCGGCTGGAGTCAATACGCGGCATTCATCATCTGGTGTTCCATTTGAGAGCAAAGTCACAACACGTTCTGAATTTTTCGGTGAGTAAACCTTGATGCTTTGCAAAGTGATTGGTTCTGGAATAACGGCGTCGTCAGAAGGTTCAACAACAAAGTTTCCAAGACCATTGTCAAGAAATGGTTCAATCACATCAAGCACATCACGTGTTACAAGCGTATCTGCATTGACAAGAATTTCACCAGTTTCTGGGTCAACAATTGGCTCTGCCAAAGTCAAACCGAGGAGACGATTTTTGAGTGCCAATTTTTTGTTAAATTTATAACGACCAACAGCCGCAAAATCATAACGTTTTGGATCAAAGAAACGTGCAACAAGCAAACCACGTGAGCTGTCAGCAGTTTTTGGTTCACCTGGGCGAAGACGGTCATAGATATCTTTGAGCGCTTCTTCTACACGAGTGTCCGCTGGATTTTTATGAACATCTTTTGCGATAGTATCTGTCAAAAGTTGAGTTTCACCCAACAATTCAAGGATTTCATCATCTGAACCAAAACCAAGGGCACGAAGCATTGTTGTAAATGTTAATTTACGTGTACGGTCAATACGAACATAACCGATTCCTTTAGCATCAGTATCTAACTCAAACCAAGCCCCACGGTTAGGGATTGTTGTATGACCAAAGCTTTCGAGACCATTTTTGTCTGCTTTGAGGTGGAAATATGAGCCGGGGCTACGTACCAATTGGCTGACGATCAAACGTTCTGAACCATTGTTGATAAATGTACCCATTTCAGTCATGAGTGGGAAATCTCCAAAGAAGACTTCTTGTGTTTTCAGTTCTCCCGTTTCTTTATTTACAAGACGGAAGGTTACATAAATTGGTGCTGAATAGTTTGCGTCATGCGCGCGCGCTTCTTCAACAGTGTATTTCGGTGTTTTCATCTCGTAACCGACAAATTCAAGCTCCATTGTGCCTGCAAAGTTGTCGATTGGGAACATTTCTTTAAAGACATTTGCAAGACCTTCATCGAGGAAGTTCTTGTAACTTGATGTTTGAACTTCGATGAGGTTTGGCAAACCGATTACTTCTTTGATACGTGAAAAGCTGCGTCTTGTACGGTGTTTACCGTATTTTACGTCATGTCCTGCCA
Organism: Lactococcus sp. S-13; assembly: GCF_004210295.1. NCBI lineage: Bacteria > Bacillati > Bacillota > Bacilli > Lactobacillales > Streptococcaceae > Lactococcus > Lactococcus kimchii. The sequence continues at coordinate 1,181,367 of NZ_SDAK01000001.1, forward strand.
AGTGTTTTCTCCTCTATTTTTTAGATTTGATTAAAAAAGTCTGTGTTTTTGGTGAAATTTAAATGAAAAAAACCGAAAAGTCTGTAGTTTGTCTTTTTAATAACTTTTCTGGTTTTATCGACTTAAAGACGCCAAAAAAGCAACGAAAACACGAATGTTTCGTTGCTTACAAAGCCTATGGGGACAAGAGATCCCACAGAATTTGCTGACAAACCATTATTTCTATTATACTATATTTCTAGTGGTTTGGCAAGGTGAATCCTAGGAATAAACGCTTGTTCAGGTTAAAGATCAATTTTTTCAATGATTGTTTTAAAAGTTTCTAGTTCCGGTCGAGAAAGTGACTGAATCAAAGAAGCAAAGCTGTTTTCTCTACGTTGACTCTCTAGTTCTTCTAACATAATATAAGAAGCTTGGTTCCCAATAAAAGTCGAAAGTGTATCAAGCAGCATGATTTGTTCATTGCTGAGTGGTTCAGCAGTCAACACAAAAAGGCTTCCTAAACGCAATCTATTTCCCTCTATCGGACCTATTGTAACCCAATGATCAGCAAAATTGCTTTTCAAAAGCTCAATTTTTTGCAGAAGCGAACTTTCTATTTTCACACTATCACTAATTTCAAAATTTTTGAGCGCTTCATCAGAAATTTCTTCGGAGATTTTTTGATAAGTGAAAAAATTTTTAAGGATTTTATTTTCTCGAAATTCGTCACTAGCGTAGCCATAACCTAGACAATTTCTTTTCGAATTAATGCCAAAAATATGACCATTTATGACTTTGGCCGCTCGTTCTAATATGACCTGATAGGGAAATGGCTCTGAAAAATCAACTGAAGTTTCTCTGAGTAGAACATTGAGTTGTTGTGTCTGCTTAAAAATCTTTTCCATACTTCTCTCCTTTATGATACTTTGTTTAGTCTACCAAGAAAACGCTAACAGTATTTTTTTGATTACTTTTATCCTATCATATCTTACTAAAGGTGTCAAACTTCCTACACCGGTCACTAAAATTAAGTTATTAACTTATATATTTCTGTTTAGTTATTTCTTTTTTCTTTTATATCGTAAAGTTATGTGTTATAATATAGGTGTTACAAATATTTTAATGGCGTTTTTTTAATACGCACTGAGGTGTATTTTGTTATTTTATGATCGTTTAAAAAGTTTAGTCGTTGATTCCCACAAATCTTTCAATCAAATCGAAAGAGAGTTGGGTTATCCCAGAAATGCACTTGCTAACTACCGTTTAGGCAAGGAACCTAGTGCGAAGCGTTTGGCAGAAATTGCTGATTACTTTGACGTTACTACCGAATATCTGCTCGGCAAAGGAGATGATTACAATTACAAAAAAGCGCAGCTTCTTTTTGAATATTTAAGTCAAGAAAAGAAACAAAACTTACTTAACTACATCGAAGCTCGTCTGGATGAAGTGACGCGTTTTGAACAAGAACGTGTTTCTTTGAACGTGGAGCAATTCGTTCACAAAGATGCTGATACTTGGGTTTTTCAACCCAGTGATAAAATCGTTCGTTTTCCTCGTCAGGAACTTCCTGATGACTACGATGTTATTTTCGAACTCGTCAATGAGGCTTTGCAACCTGCGATTCCAAGTATGAATGGCGATTTGGTCTTTATTAAATTTACCGAAAAACCTTTGAAAGAAGGCATTCTATCATTTTCTTTGGAAGCTAATCAGCTTGCTAAGTTAGTCACAAATGATGATAGAGTGCTTTACCTCAGTTATTTAGGCACAGACGATGCTGAAGCTTCTGAGGAATTGTCCGGAAAAGTTGTAAAAGTTTATCGTTCACAAGAAGTTCTTTCTTGATGACCTTTTGTTTCTCCGTATAAAAAAAATCTTCTACTTTTCAGTAGAAGATTTTTTTATATTAACTTTTCCTTTGGTAGAGACCGAAACTCCTTCTTGTTGAAGAAGGGCGATTTGTTCGCTTCTTCCTGGCTCTGGTAGGGCAATTGTTCCATCTGAACGGATAATCCGCCACCAAGGGAGCTTATAGTTGTGAGACATTGAATGTAAAATCCAAGAGACTTGGCGCGCAGCATTGGGCAAACCGGCTAGTTTGCCAACATCTCGATAGCTCATTACTTCTCCTTGAGGAACTGCTTGAATGACGGCTAATATCTTTTTGGTGTTTTCTGTAAGCTCAGCCATTACCAAATTTCCACTCGTTTTTCTGGTGCTTGATACATTTTATCTGTCGTTTTAATATCGAAGGCTTCATAAAATTCTTCGAGATTTGTTGGCGGAATATTTGCTCGTAATTTTGCTGGGGCATGAACATCCATAGACAAAAGCATTTGTTGGAACTCTGTGCTTGCTTTCATCCGCCAAATGGTTGCCCATTGGCTAAAGAAAGCTTTTAAATCAAGGTCTTTTTCTTGTTTAGCTGCGGTCAGTGCTGCTGTGATTCCGCCTTGGTCAGCGATATTTTCTGATACAATGAGTTTTCCATTAGCTGCGCCTGCTTCTGTTTCTATCCCTTCAAAGCGTGCAATCATTTCTTCTTGCTTTTTCTCAAAAGCTTCATAATCTTTGTCCAGCCACCACTTGTTGAGGTTGCCATATTTGTCAAATTGAGCGCCATTGTTATCGAAAGCGTGTGAAATTTCGTGAGCAATGACTGCGCCAATTCCACCATAATTTTGTGAGCTAGATTGTTCTAATGAATAGAAAGGGGCTTGCAAAATTGCTGCTGGGAAAACAATAGTGTTGCTATCTGGACTATAATAAGCGTTGACCATGTGAGCTGGCATATGCCAAATGGTTTTATCCACATCTTCTGAGAATTTTTCATAGACACGCGCTGTCAAAATTTCATCAAAGTTGACGGCATCTTCATATAAAGTACCTTCACCAACTTTTAATCTGCTATAAATTTCTGGTAACTTATCTGGAAAGCCAATGAATGCTGTAATTGCATCAAGTTTTTCGATTGCTTTCGTGGCCGTTTCTTGGCTAAGCCATGTGTTTGTGCGTAAGCGTTCTTGATACACGTTTATCATCGCTGCAACCATGCGTTTCACATCGGCTTTGGCAGCTTCACCAAAATATTTTTTGCCGTAAAATAAGCCAACGACTTGACTGAAGTAAGCTTCTGTAATATCCAATTGGTGCTTGTCTTGACTTCTGGCTTCTTGGACATTGGAAAGAAAGCGCGCGTAAGCTCCACCAAGAATTCGCAATTCTTCATTCAAAAATGAGCTGGCCCTACGTGCAGTTTTCGTCAGCATCCACGCTTTGATGAGTGGCCAATTTTCTTCATTGATTAAGGTGTTAAAATTGTCGTAAAATCGATTTTCGAAAACAATAACCTTTTCAACTTTTGTTTGTACTAAATCTTTAAGCAGCGCTTGAAAATCAATGGTAGAGATTTTGCTGACGAAAGTTTTGGTGCTGACGGGATTGTAAAGCTCAACATATTTTGCCCATTCTTCTGACGTATTTGCTGACGAAACTAATAGAAGGTCAAATTTGACGGCGTCAGCAGCAATCTTTTGGGCATTTTCCACATCAAAATGCTCCAAAATTTCAGCTGAATTTTTTGCCCAAAAATCAAGCAGCTCGGTCTTTCTTGGGTGTTCGTCAGCATAATAGGTCGTATCTGGCAAAATCAAACCTGGGCCAGTAAAGCTCAATCCATAGTGAATAGCATCTTTCATATCTGGCTCAACACTAAAGGAGAAAGGAACCGGCGCTTGCGAATGGAAAATCAAATCCGTCAGCTTGTCTTTAAACTCTTGAAAATTGGTAAGTTTTTGAACTTTGGCCAATTCCGCTTTTACGGCTGTAAAATCAGCTTTTTCGCGGCTTTCCCAATCTCCAGCTTTATTGTAAAACTTAATTGCTTCTAAGAGTTCGGCATTGTCTTTGGGAAGATTTGCTGACAATTCCGTCAAATCGGCTGACAAATTTTTTTCATTTTCCAAAACCAATTCATCGAAAGCGGAAATTCTAGGCTTATCTGCGGGAATCTCAGCTTTGGTCAGCCATTCCTCATTGACTGCTGCAAATAAATCATCTTGAATTCTTACCATTTTTTCTCCTTTTTTACTTATATTTTTCTATTATTATAGCACAATCATAAAAAAAGTACTGACAATTCTGTCAGTACTTTAAGCTTATATGCGAAGTCGGCGACGCAGTCCTGCTGCTCGATTTCCGAACCATCTTTCTAATAGACCAAGTTGAGCTGCAAACCACAAATAAGTGTAAAATCCAGCACCGCCGGCAATGAGGGCAATGAGTGCTGACGCAATCCGTCCAGGTGTTTTTCCAAAAATGAGTCCCAAAATCATCTCAGCAACAATGACAACGATTGACATAAACAGCGTCAATAATGAGGCACCTATGATTCCTCGAGTGGTATTTTTAATAGAGAAATGTGTGATTTCATGCAATTTTCTAATGAACAAGAAGACACCAAGCGTGAAAGAAATTGTCGTTGCTAGAAGTGGCCCAAAGCTGTGGAAAATCAGAATCAATGGCACTTGAAGAACTAACTTCACAACCAAAGTAATGGCAAAAAAGCGCATCGCTAAGCGTTTATGATCCATCACAGTCAATGGTGGATAAACCAGCATATAAAGTCCAAGCAAGAAGGTCTGTAAACTTGCAAAAACAAATAAGCTACTCTGCAAAGTTGACGGAATTTGATAGAAAATAGTATAGATAGGTTTAGTCAAAAGTGCCATCCCAACGACCGCTGGGAGCATAAATCCAACATAAAGTTGAAAGTTGTAACCCACTAAGGTCGCAAGTTCGCGACGATTTCCTTTGACGTAATGCTCCGTAATCAAGGGGTCAGAAACTGAACCCAATGTCAAGGCCACTCCAAGTAAAACCATTGTCAATTTGTCTGTATTAGCAGAAAAATAACTCATCAAAGCCAGCAATTCATTATGGCTGTAATCTGTGACCCATGGCATCATGTTCATAAACGTTGAATTGTCAATGATTTTGAAAATTTGAATTGCTGAACCAATCACGATGAAAGGAATAGCAGTATGCATGGTTGATTTCATGATGCCCAGTGCATTGATTTTTGATTTGGCTGGGCCTGGATGCAAGAGATGGCTTAATTTACCCGATTTTTGTAAATAATAAAGTAGAACTGCATAAGAACCAAGCATTCCTATAAAGGCTGCTGTGGTTGATTGAGTAACGGCATTTTGCCAGCTGTGCGAGCCGAGTTTCATAATGGCAAAGGTGGCAGCAAGCATCCAGATGACCCGAACGACTTGCTCTAATAATTGGCTGAGGGCGTACGCTTTTACTTCATTTAAACCTTGAAAATATCCTCGAATGACGGACATTGACGGGAAGATTAAAACGGCTAAAGCTAGACTTTTCATGACTGGAACGAGATCCGCACTGTCTTTCCCTCCAACAAGAGTTGAGAGTGGCCCTGAAAGGACAAACATCAGTCCTGCCGCAACCAAACCTAAACCTGCCATGATTGCAAGCATTTGACGGACTAAACGATAAGCCATATTGGGGTCGTCCAAAGTATTGTAACGTGCGACCTCACGCGCAACAGCTGCTGGGATTCCAATCGTTGATACGAGTAGAAAAAGCGCATAAATATTATAACCCATGCTAAACAAAGAATTGGCTTCATTTCCGAAACGCCCCATCCAAGCATACCACGGGATGATATAGACCACGCCTAAAATTTTTCCAATCATATCTGCACCGGTACGCCAAGCAGCACCTGAGAGCATCTGATCTTTTGATTTTGCAGCCGTTTTTGGCGGCTGCTCTGTATTCACTAGTTTTTCTGAATCTTCCATTGTTCCATTTTACCTTAACTTTATGCTTTTGACAATCAAATGCTAATATTTATTATTCCTTTTGTTCTCTATTCTAAAACAAAATTCCTAAAAGAAGCTCAATGACTTATGCGCTCCTTTGTTCCTTGTGCTATAATAGTAAGAACGGGATAATTCCCTTAAATTTCCTTGCTTTAGAAAGGTATCGTGATTTGCGATAGATGGGCATTTTTAACCATGATTAAACTTCAACAGATTTTAGAAATACTAAAAAAAGATGATAATTTTCGAGAAATTTCAGCGGGTGGTGAATATTATTTCAACTGGTCGTCTGAAGTTTGCTTTGATGAACTTTCTTACGATTCACGGCAAACGACAGCAGGGACGCTTTTCTTTGCTAAAGGTTTAAATTTCAAAAAAGAATATTTAGCAGATTTGAAAGCTCCTTTTTATGTTTCTGAATTTGACTATGAGGTTGATGTTCCGGCTGTTATTGTGACCGATGTTAAACGGGCTATGGCTTTAATCGCAGCGGCTTTTTATGATTTTCCACAGGACAAACTCAAATTGCTGGCTTTAACGGGAACTAAGGGGAAAACGACTTCTGCTTATTTTGCTAAAGCAATCCTTGATGAGATGAACGGGGGAAAAACCGCCCTTTTATCAACAGCTCAAACGACTTTAGACGGCAAATATTATTTTAAATCAGAATTGACAACGCCAGAAAGTCTTGATTTGCTTGAAATGATGGCAAAGGCTGTGGATAATGGGATGAGTCATTTGGTCATGGAAGTTTCAAGTCAGGCTTATAAGACTGAGCGAGTTTATGGCCTAACGTTTGATGTTGGGGTCTTTTTGAACATTTCACCTGATCATATTGGTCCTATCGAGCATCCGACTTTGGAAGATTATTTCTATTGTAAACGTCAATTGCTACGTCACTCTCGCTATTTCGTGGCTAATGCTGAGATGAATCATTTCCCAATCATCAAGGAAGAATTGACGGAGCGGCAAATTCCTCACGCCTTCTATGGTGGTGCTTCGCAAAACGTGATTACGGCGTCTAAAGGATTGCATTTTGTGACTGACGGTGACATCAGCGGTGATTTTGTCATTCGTTTGCTGGGTAGATTTAACCAAGAGAACGCTCTTGCGACTGCTTTAGCAACGAAAGCTTTGGGAGCTTCTGATGATCATATTCGTCAAGGCTTAGCGTTAGCGGTGGTGCCTGGTCGTATGGAGCTTTTAACCGCCAAAAATGGCGCTCATATCTATGTGGATTATGCGCACAATGGAATTTCTTTGGAGAATTTGGTGAAGGTCGTTGAAGAGCATCATAAAGGAAAATTGTTGCTGGTGCTTGGTTCCACAGGAAATAAAGGTGAAAGTCGCAGAAAAGATTTTGGTCAAGTCATTGAAAATCACTTACGCATTGAAGCGATTTTGACAACTGATGATTCTAACCGCGAAAATCCTAGAGAAATTGCTGACGAAATTGCACACTATATCACACGCGATGTTGCTTTCGAAATGGATCGTGAATTGGCTATAAAAATGGCCATTGAAGCAACCGAAAATGCTGACGATGCTGTCATCATTGCCGGAAAAGGCGCTGACCGATTCCAATTATTGAATGGCAAACGTGAAGCTTACCTTGGTGACCGTGAAGCAGCAGAAAAATACTTATAAAAATTTACGTCAGCATTTTGGGAACACTAAATCGGTGTGAACTTTACGTCAGCATTTTAGTCTGATAAAAAAACGGCTCATTTCTTGAGCCGTTTTTTCGTCAGTAAATTTTCGTCAACAACTTATGCAAAATGGTTCACTACCGCCAAAATACGTTGAAGTTCTGCGTGTGTTTCATAGTCTACTGTATCCGAGTACAGAAGCGATGAGAGTTGGCGTGAAGAATAGCCTGCTTCTTCGCTGACTTCATCAACATTGAGCGATTTTTCTTTCATTTTATACAAAATCGCTTGTTTAAAATTGTTCGTAATTTCTTCTTGTTGAAATTGCGAAAGGTTGTTAAACTCATCAGTTGAATAGTTTGTTAATTGATCAGAATTCATTTTAATGCCTTCTTTTTATTTTGTAAAATCAATGACCATACGACCTTCGATTTTACCTGCTTTCATTTCGTCAATGATATCATTGATTTCTTCGAGTTTACGTGTGGCAACGACTGGTTTAACTTTTCCTTCAGCACCAAAGCGGAACGCTTCTTCAAGGTCAAGACGAGTACCAACCAGTGAACCAGCTACTTCTACACCGTCAAAGACAGTTGTCGGAATAGACAAGGACATATCTGAGTTAGGCAGGGCAACAGCCACCATTTTACCCATTGGCTTCAGGCAAGCTACGGCTTGTTCAAAGGCTACACGAGCAACGGCAGTCACGATTGAAGATTGAGCACCAAGTCCACCAGTAACTTTCTTAATTGCTTCAACTGGGTCAACTTCAGAAGAATTGATGACCACGTCAGCCCCTTGTTTTTTAGCCAAGTCCAGTTTTGGTTGGTTGATATCAACCACGATAACTTTTGCGTTGAAGACATTCTTAGCATATTGCAACGCCAAGTTACCAAGTCCACCAGCACCAAAGATAACTTGCCAGTCACCAGGTTTCACACCTGAAACTTTGATGGCCTTGTAAGTCGTTACACCAGCACAAGTGATAGAGGAAGCTTCGACAGGGTCAAGTCCTTCTGGTACTTTGACTGCATAGTCAGCAGTGACAATCGCTTGTTCAGCCATCCCGCCATCAACAGAGTAACCTGCATTTTTAACTTCGCGACAGAAAGTTTCATTACCAGAAACACAGTATTCGCAGTGGCCGCAGCCTTCAAAGAACCAAGCGACAGAAACACGATCGCCAACTTTGAGTGATGTAACATCACTACCAATTTCTTTAACAATCCCGATTCCTTCGTGGCCAAGGACTGTGCCTGCTTTGTTGCCATAGTCACCAGCTGCAACGTGCAAGTCGGTGTGACAAACGCCACAATACTCCATGTCAAGCAAAGCTTCATTGGCTTTGATTGGACGAAGTTCTTTCTCAACGACATCTGCATATCCATCTGGATTTTGGCGTACTACTGCTGCTTTCATATGTGTTCTCCTTTTTTTACGATTTTTACAACCGCTTTCATAAATTTATTATAGCACTTTTTTTAGAAAGTGGCTAAAATAAAGTGTGAATTTTTTCTCAAACTTTTTTATCAATTATTCGTTACATTTTCATATTTTTAACGTATAATAAAAAGAATGGACTTAGAAGCAAAACTCAAGGAAATTTTCGGTTACGAACATTTCCGAAATGGACAAAAACAAATCATTGAACAGGTGTTAGCTGGCAAAGACACTCTTGGAATTTTGCCCACTGGTGCTGGGAAATCCATCTGTTATCAACTTCCGGCACTCCTGCTCGATGGTGTTACATTGGTCGTCTCTCCTTTGATTAGTTTAATGAAAGACCAAGTTGATAGCCTCAATGTTACTGGCATTCCAGCCACTATGCTCAATTCAACGATTGATGAGAGTGAAGTAAATTTTCGAATGCAGGAAGTTCAAAAGGGAAAAATTAAACTTTTATTTGTTGCACCTGAGCGTTTTGAGTCAGATCGTTTTCGCTATTTTTTACAACAACTCCCACTTAAACTTGTTGCTATTGATGAAGCTCACTGTATTTCCCAGTGGGGGCATGATTTCCGACCTTCTTATGTCGAATTTACGAATCATTTGGCTGAATTAAAAAACAAGCCAACGCTTCTGGCTTTAACAGCAACAGCCACACCGCAAGTCGCCAAAGATATTCAAACTTTGCTGGCTATTTCTGCTAAACAAACGATTAAAACAGGATTTTTACGTGAAAATTTACGGTTTGAAGTGGCTAAAGGGGTGGACAAAAGGACTTTTCTAAAGGACTATTTGCAAAAACATCCGCAAGAATCTGGCATTATTTATGCCAGCACGCGCAAGGAAGTTGAAGAAATTACAGCTTTTTTGTGCAAGGCTAAATTTGCTGCCACGCGTTATCATGCTGGCTTGGCTGAAAATGAGCGCCAGAGTAACCAGGAAGCTTTTCTATATGACGAAAAACCAATTATGGTTGCTACGAATGCTTTTGGCATGGGCATCAATAAATCAAATGTTCGCTTTGTCATTCATTACAATATTCCTGCCACGATTGAAGCTTATTATCAAGAAGCCGGGAGAGCGGGGCGCGATGGCTTGGATTCTGATGCTATTTTACTTTTTGCTCCTAATGATTTACGCTTACGGTTGTACTTTATTGAGCAAAGCGAGAGTGATGAGCTACACAAAGCTCATGATTATGAAAAATTACGACAAATGGCAGCCTATGCCAATTCTGAAACGTGTTTACAGCGCTATATTTTACAATATTTTGGTGATGAAGGAGCCGACTGCGGAAAATGTAGTAATTGCTTAGACGAACGTGAACTTACAGATATTACGATTGACACGCAAAAAGTCTTGTCTTGCGTGGTTCGGATGCAAGAACGTTTTGGTAAAACAGCAGTTGCCCAAGTGCTTGTTGGTTCTAAAAATCAAAAACTTGCAAGCTGGCATTTTGAAAAACTGTCAACTTTTGGCATTATGAGTACGTATTCTCAAAAAAATGTGGGGGAATTGATTGATTTTTTGACGGCTGAAAATTATTTGACTGTTTCTAATGGTCAATTTCCGGTGCTTCGCGTTTCTGCCAAAGGCAAAAAAGTCTTGACAGGCAAGCAAAAAGTGATGCGGCGGGCGACTTTTATTGCTGACAAGAGAAATCTTGCTTCTGACCAGTTCAATCCTCAGGTCTTTGAAAAATTACGACAGTTGCGCTTAGAAATCGCCAAAGCTGAGAAAGTCCCACCTTTTTTGATTTTTTCTGATGCCGCCCTGAAAGAAATGAGTCTTGTTTGTCCCACGACAGAAACTGATTTTTTACAGATTTCTGGGGTCGGACCGGTCAAAATGGAAAAATATGGGCAAGTTTTCATGGCGCTACTGCGTGAAAATACGCTTTAACTCAATCAACACTTCATTGGAGTTATAAAAATCAAGTCCGATGCACCTAGCTTTTTTAATAAAATTCAATAAAAATACGCCACTTGTTGTCGCGATTGCTCTAAACATTTAGAGACAGACGTTAAACAAGAGGCGTATTTTTTATTTATTTATTTGTCATTTTTTTGTAGCGAAGCATCATTAAGTAGGCAATTATACTGAAAATAATTGGCCCACCAACCATTGAGACGACTGAAGTAATTGTTTGGCTAAGTGCTGCTGATGTTTGAGCAGCGGCTGGCAAGCCTACGTAATCAACAATCGGTTGGATAATGGTGAAGAAATTCGCGCCAATAACAACAATCAGAACCAAGAGGGTCAAAAATGTCGCTACTGCGTGTGATTTGAAAAATTCAATCGGTTTGTTGATTGTAGTATTTTTCTTGAAAAACCAGTAGGCGATGACGATGAAAATATAAGGCAAGGTCATCGAAACATTGGCCATGTAAGTTAAGATAAGGAAAAACTCGCTGGCTCCGCCTTGAGAAGTCAAGAAATTCAAGACAATAATCAATACAACAATAGCACATTGAATCCACATGGCAAATTTTGGCAGACCATTTTCGTCAAGTTTTCCTAATTTTCCAGGCCACAGTTTTTGTGGTGTTCCTGTAATCAATTGTTTAATCGGGCTATAAGTCAGGTTGAAAAAGGCACCCATGTAGGCAAGGAGCATTGACAGGCCAATATAGCGGGCAAAAATTGCTCCGAGAAGATCAGCGCCAGCAGTTGAAAGGCCTAAGGCGTGACCAACTGACTCACCAAGACTTTGCAAAAGCATATAAGGCACTGTCCCAAGGTTCATGGTGCCGGCTTTGATGGCTGGAAGCCATTGTGAATAGTCAACAAAGAAACCAACACTGAGAATGGCCACAGAATAACCAACAGCGATGACGATTGCTGAAGTGATAATGCCTCGAGGGAAGTTTTTCTCTGGTTTGTGTGTTTGGTCAACGAGTCCTGCAATAGATTCTACACCACCATAAGCAAAAATAGCAAAAACTAGAAAGGCGATGAAGGCGACAGCACTACCGTTGAAGGTTGGATTTGGTGAAGAAGCAAAGGCAGAAAGCGTGATTGGTGTTGCAGGGTGTCCATTGGCAATAAGCACAATAATAGCGCCAAGAATCAAAATAATATTGAGCGAAAGGACAGCAACTCCAGCAACTGAGGTGAATTTTTTGATGGTATCAACACCTTTGGACACCATGAAAGTGATAAGTCCCATCCAAACGATTGCCGCGAGGGAAATCCAGAAGGGAGAAGGTGTATTGGCCGAATTTCCAAAAATCAGATTGACGATTGGAATCAGAATTTTATTGGCAACTGAAACCATCCAGATGACGTAGCTGGCGTACCACATGAAGGTGCCAATGAAGGCAAAAGTTGGGTTGACAGCTTCACTCATCCAAGAGTAAATTCCGCCTTTTTCGTCTTTAAAGGCTGATCCCATTTCTGTGACCATGAAGGCAAAGGGCAGGAAAAAGAGTAATGCGCCAATGATGTACCAAGGAATGGCGCCGTAGCCCATTTGGTAGAAGGCAACGGGAATATTTCCGAAGCCAAAAACGGTCGTGAAAATCATGAGAGAGAGACCGACGAGGGAGAGTTTACCTTTTATGTTTTGTGACATAAGGTTTCCTTTCTTGTCTGGTGCGTTTTTGCACCTGTTTAGTAGATGGTTGAGAGAAAATGCTGACGCAAATTTTTTGCACTTTTCGTCAGTATTTTTTCTGAGAGATGAGTGTTGTCAGTGAAAATTTCCATTTTCAAAAACGATAAAGATTACACGCGCTGAATTTTCATGAAAAATAGGCATTAGTCTGATATTTTCAGATTGATAACAAAGCAAGCCGTCCAACAGAAATTTGCGAACAAACTCCTGTCGGGCGACTTGTGTAAGATAGAGCCAGAAAATTTACTGACGGATTATATTTTTCGATGACCGACGTTTTCGTCAGTATTTTTTCTAGCTGTCAGACGTAATTTTTCTTTCGTCAGCTGTTTTTTTCAGAATTTTTACTGACGAATTGGTTAAAAACATTTCGTCAGTAATTTCTCTGGTTTATTTTGCGACCTCGTTGTTCAAACGGATGATTTCAAGCAAGGTGTCCACTGCTTTTTCCATTGTTTGCACGGAAACAAACTCAAAACGGCCGTGCATATTTTCACCACCCGCAAAGAGGTTTGGTGTAGGAAGTCCCATAAATGAGATTTTTGATCCGTCAGTTCCCCCGCGAATAGGTTCAATGATTGGCACAATATCCAGATTTTCCATGGCTTTTTTAGCGATGTCAATGATAGACATATCTTTTTCAATCACTTGTGCCATGTTGTAGTATTGATCCTTGATGACTGGTTTGACGCGATTTTGACCGAGTTCAGCGTTCATTTTATCCGCAATTTCTTGAATCAAAGCTTTGCGCTCGTTGAATTTGCCTTCTTCGTGGTCACGAATAATGTATTGGCTGCGTGCTTCTTCTGGGGTTCCATCAAGTTTCAAAAGGTGGAAGAAACCTTCACGTCCTTCTGTCTTTTCAGGACGATCAAAGTCAGGCAAAGCATTGTGGAAATCAATCGCCAACTGCAAAGCATTCACCATTGTATTTTTCGCCGTTCCTGGATGGACATTTTTCCCTTGGAAATCAATGACTGCACCCGCTGCTGAGAAAGTTTCGTATTGCAACTCGCCAAGCGGCCCGCCATCCACAGTATAAGCAAAATCTACATCAAAATCAGCCACATCAAACTTATCTGCACCAACACCAATTTCTTCATCAGGGCCAAATCCAATACGGATTTCACCATGTTCAAAATCAGGGTTGATATTCAACAAATAATCCGCCAAAGTCATAATTTCAGCCACGCCAGATTTATCATCAGAACCAAGCAAAGTTGTGCCGTCTGTATGCACCAAAGTTTGGCCTTTATAATTTTTCAGATTTGGGAAATCTTTAGGATCAAGTGTAAATTCAGTCTCACCGAGCTGAATCACTGATTCACCGTCATAATTTTCCAAAATCTGCGGATTAACCCCTTCTGCATTGAAATCGGCAGTGTCTAAGTGGGCCAAAAGTCCAATTTTACGGACTTTTTTGTCCGTATTCGCAGGAATTGTTCCGATAATGTAACCATTTGATTCCAAATAATGAACATCTTGAACACCAATTGACTTCATTTCTTCACCCATTTTGTGCGCAAAAGCGACTAAATCCTGCGTAGAAGGTGTTGTCGTACTGTTTTCATCTGAACGTGTGTTCACTTTGACATATTCTAAAAAGCGTGGTAAAAGTTTTTCGTATTTCATAATGTTGAAATTTTCTCCTTAAATCCTATTTTTTTCGTTTGTTCATCAAATGTAAAATGTATCATTTCCAAATTCTGAATCGGTGCCAATTCCTCTGGACGGTAACCAAAAATGCTTATCAATGTTGCCCATAAAGCTGCACCATGACTGACGCAAAAGATATTTTGAGCCTCAGTTTCCTGAGCAATTTCACCAAAAGTTGAAAGCATTCGATCAGCCACCTCGTCGAACGTTTCACCCCCAAAATCCTTGAAAAATGTCGTCTTATCTCGCACTTCAAGGTACTGCGGATGCCCTTCAAATTGACCAAAATTTAGCTCTTTCAAGCCTTTCAAACGTTGATAAGCTTGCTTTGGAAAAATAATTTCCAGCGTATCACACGCTCTTTCTTGCGTCGAACTATAAAAAGCATCAAACTGAACTGGGAAATTTCTCAAAAATTGCCCCGCTTTTTGCGTGTCCGCAATTCCTTTTTCAGTCAATGGTGAATCGCACCAACCCTGTGTGCGCCCTTGAACATTGAACAAGGTTTGCCCATGACGCATGACATAGATATTTTTCATTTTATTCTCCTAGAGAGATAAAAGCCGTGAGCGGTTGAGTTTGCTGGATTTGTGCAGCAATGAATAGCTTCGCATCCGTAAATTTTTTCTCTGGAATCACTTGCTCAGAAAAATCCAAGAGGCAGCGGTATTCTCGCTCAGAAATTTTTTCAATGTAAGCATATTTTTCCAACACTTGAATGAAAATATCTGATTTCGTTTTAACCACTTCTTTTCGCATGAATTTCAGCAAAAAAGTAGTCATATATTTGAGCGCATACTCCGGATCAACGTCGCCAATAAGCTCGTAAACTTCCTGCTCCAAAGCCGTCAACGGCAGATTTTCAGCCACTTTATGAAAATAATTAAAGAGCGTGTCCGTTGATAAATCATAGCGACTGGAAAAATTTAAAGTCACCTGATTTATTGCATTTTTCAAACTCTGGAAGGCCCAAGATTCATCTAGTTTTTGCGCTAAATTACTCCCAGCTTCCACAAAAAATGGCGCTGTAAAGCTATTTTTGCTCAGAGAATTTACTGACGGATTTTTTTGCAGGACGTCAGCAAAATCTCCATCACCAAAGCACTCCAGCCCCAACGAATAACGCTTATCTGAACGCTCAACCAACCCCGCAGCAATAAAAGCATCAATCTGACGGTCAATATTTTTTACGTCAGCAAAATCTCTGTGAATTTGCCGCAACATCACCCCATCATTTTGAGCCAAATAGTTAATCAAATCTTTGAAAAAGGGCTGACGTGTCAGCCTATTTTCGTTGTAGATTTTAACAAGCATTAGTTGTTAAAGCTTTCAGTCAATTGTGGAACCACTTGTTTCTTACGTGAAACAGCACCTTCAAGGAAGGCATGACCATCTTCAAGTTTGAAATGGAAAGCCGCTTCAACCTTATCCGCATGTGAGCCCACTTCCACGATTTCTGAATTTGAGTTAACAATATCAGTAATCATGAACACAAAGTCATCATAACCATTTGCTTGCATTGCCGCATTGATTGCTGCTTTAAGATCCACCAAACGTTCCAAAACTTCAGGAATATCTACTGTATTAACTTGAGCAATACGAACTTTTGAACCGTTTAATTCGAATGTTTTAGCATCGATATCAATCAATTCTTCAGCTGATTTATTAGCTAAGTTTGTCCCAGCTTTGAGCATGGCAAGGCCATATTCTTCCAGATTTACACCAGCAATTTCAGCCAATTCTTTAGCCACTTTGTGGTCAGTCACGTGAGTAGTTGGTGATTTCAAAAGCAAAGTATCTGAAATTAAACCTGAAAGCAAAAGTCCAGCCACTTCTTTAGGAAGCTCAACACCAGCTTCAAGGAATTTGCGGTAAACAATTGATGATGCAGAACCGACAGGTTCAACTGTCATAAACAAAGGCGCAGCCGTATTAAAATTAGCCACACGGTGATGATCCACAACACCAAAGATTGTTACATCTTCAATATCAGAAATTGATTGTTGAAATTCATTGTGGTCAGTCAAAATAACCGTATCCACACCCTCTTCTTTAGCAGAAGTCACCACGCGGGGCGCTTCCACACCAAAGTAATCCAAAACAAATTGTGTTTCTTCATTTGGTGTTCCAAGAGCAACAACTTCCGTATTAAGCGCGCCATTTGGACGGTGATTGCTCAAATATGAGAAACCGTATGATGATGCAATAGCATCAGTATCTGGTTTTTGATGACCAAAAACAAAAATTTTGTCAGACATTTTCCTACCTCGTTAAAAAAATTTACTTCCCAGAACTTCAGCTCAGTTTGACTAAGCTAAGCATGGGCTTTCTCCGATAAAATCGGATGATATCCTCTAAATTATACCAAAAAAAGCATGATTTAGCACGCTTTCTTTGATATTTATTTTTCAGCTCAAATAAGTCACAAGATGCTGTGATTTTTTTCATCAAACAAGATGATAAACCTTTTTGAATTCTTTTTCGCTAATCCCACGAAACTCACCATTTGCATTCAAAATTAACCATTGACCCACATAAGCTTTGACTGGCGTAGCAAACGAGCCACCACCTGTTTTTCCAAGAATAACCTGCGTCACCACTCCTGCTTTGCCAATGCTTGCAGTAGGGCCAATAAATACCCCCACCACATCCTTTTTCCAGACTAATTTGCCTTCATCAAGCAGCTCTTGAACCCAAGCTTCTGGTGTTTCAGCTCTTGTCACTTTCCAAGCATTACACGTTCCTTCTATTCCAAATGTCGCTTTCATGTAACCGCCTTCTTTCTTTTGTTACGTTCATTATACACCCTCTCCTTTTCCTTGTCAATTCCTTTTCTACAAAAAAATGAACCCAGTAAACCTGGATTCATTCCTTAATTCAACGGCGTTCTAGCAAAATTTTCTAGTTTTTATTTGATCCGTGTCAAATAATCTTGGTAAGATTCGGTTGCCATCACTTCTTTAGCATTATGCACTCGGTCTTTTGTTGGAGGTTTAACTCCCTCAAGTGGATATTTCCAGCCCAACTCACGCCATTTAAATTCACCCATCGTGTGGTAAGGCAAGATTTCAAATTTCAAGACATTTTTCAACGTTTTGACAAATTCGCCCAGTTGAACCAAATCTTCATCGAAGTCGCTCTCTCCTGGAACTAAAACGTGGCGAACCCACATCGCATTCCCTCGCTCAGAAAGATATTGAGCAAAAGCAAGAATATTGTCATTTTTATTAGCAGTCAATTCTTTGTGACGCTCTGGATTGATTTCTTTAATGTCTAACAAGACCAAATCCGTATAATCAAGTAAGTCATCGATGCGTTCAGTGATATAATCATCCGTTTGATAAGGTTGAGCAGCCGTATCCAGTGTGGTGTGAATGCCTAGTGATTTAGCCACTTTAAAAAGCGCCGTCACAAAGTCAATCTGAAGCAGAGCTTCCCCTCCAGAAACAGTGATTCCCCCTTTTTCTCCCCAGAATCCACGGAAACGTGTTGCTTCGTCCAAAACATCCTCAACTGTTCGTTCTGAAGCTTTGTCTGATTTCATCGCCCAAGTGTCTGGATTATGGCAATATTTACAACGCATCCGACATCCTTGCATAAAGATAATAAAACGTACACCAGGCCCATCTACCGAACCAAAAGATTCCGTAGAATGAACCAATCCCGTAACTTTCTTGAGTTCTTCTATATTTTCAGACATTCCATTCTCCATTTCAAAGCAATTTACACCTCTATAATACCGCAAATATGGACTTTTATCAACTTATCTACCAGATTTTTAAAGACAAAAAATTGCTGACAAAAGTCAGCAATTTCAATTATTCTTCGATTTCTTCAGGCTTCACATCAAACTCTACTCGAAGCTTAACTACTCGTTTTCCAGAAACTTCCAAGCTAGTTAATGATAAATGATCCTCTTCATTATCTACTTTGCAGACAATTTGCTGACCTTTTTCTGGAATTTGACCAGTTTCCGACAAGAAATAACCAGCAATTGTGTCTACATCATTGCTTTCAAGATGCGTCTCAAATTCTTCGTTGAAATCATTAAGCGTCATTTTTCCTTGAACAACATACAGATTGTCTCCGATTTTAAAAACTTCTTCTTCAGCAATATCAGTTTCATCGTCAATTTCTCCAACGATTTCTTCCAATAAATCTTCTAAAGTGATAAGTCCTTCAACGCCCCCGTATTCATTAAGTAAAACCGCCATTTGATTTTGGGTTTTACGCATTTGGCGCATCAAATCATCCACAAAAATTGTTTCTGGTACAAACAAAGGCTCTTGCAAAATTTCGCGCAAATCAATATTTTCAAAACCATGATCAAAACCATATCTCAACAATTTTTTAACGTGCAAAATTCCTAAAATATTATCTTTGTCGTCATCATAGACAGGCACACGCGAATAGGTTTCGTTTAAAATTGCAGTGATACTTTCATGTGAATCATCATTAACATCAATCATGAAGGAATCCGTCCGTGGCACCATAATCTCCCTTGCCACCAACTCATCCAAGCTGAAAACACCTGTGATCATCTCACGTTCGCTATCATCCAGCGCTTCATCATTAGAATTAAGCAAATACTCAATCTCATCTCGAGTCATGCTTTCATCAGCATCATCAAATTTCATTGGTGTTAAACGGCTCAATAAATTCGTTGAGCTAGCCAAAAACCAGACAAAAGGCTTCATCACCTTCCCTAAAAATTGAATAGGTGGTGCAACACGTAGCGCCATTTTTTCCTTCAGATTTTGGGCGATTCGTTTAGGATACAATTCCCCAAAAACCAATGAAACATAGGTCAAGATTGCCAAAACAATCACCTGTGCCAAAGTTTTAGCCAAAGTCGTCCCACCCAAAAGTGGTGCTAAGCGTGAAGAAAGGGCATCTGCCAGACTGGCCCCAGCCAAGATGTTAATCAGAGTAATTCCGATTTGAATCGTTGAAAGGAAATTGCTTGGTTGATTCAATATTTTGACAAGATTGATGTATTTTTTATCACCTTCACTTGCTTTTTGCTCAACCTTTGTTCGGCTAAGACTGACCATTGCCATTTCACTGGCAGAGAAAAAGGCATTTAAAGCCGTCAGAAAGATAAGTAAGAGAATCTGCAAGAGTATCGATACACTCTCGGGATCAGGGTTTGACATTATTACTCCTTGAATTTAAGATTAAGGTGTGAGACCGACTATTTTGAAAGATTGAAAATTAGGAAATCACGCAAAGCAACTTTGTTGCTTGAAGAGATTTATCTATTCTCACCTCTTTCAAGGAGGACGAACTCAGTTAAAGATGTGAGCCCGACTGTTCTGAAAGATTGAAAATTAGGATATCACGCAAAGCAACTTTGTTGCTTGAAGAGATTTATCTATTTTCACCTCTTTCAAGGAGGACGAACTCAGTTAATAAGACATAAAACGCCCATGGAATGGCGAAATTATTTTATTAGATAGCATTTATTATATCATATTTTTATTCTCATTTTGAAATAATTTTCCTCTGCTGCTCTCTATGATTTCGATAAAGGCTGTTTAAGAACTTCACGATCTCTTTGACCAGACAATAAGTCGGAACAGCGATAATCATTCCAACAATTCCATAAAGACTGCCAGAAATAAGCATCAGAATCATTACAGTCACTGGATGAACTTTAACTGCTGACCCAACGATTTTAGGATAAACCAGATTGCCATCCAATTGTTGAAGGACAAGGACGTAAACAACGGCAATAAGTGCAGTAATTGGACGATTGAAAGCAACAGTCAGCACCATTGGCAGTACCCCAATGTAAGGGCCGGCGTAAGGAATCAGATTTGTCACCCCAGCAAAAAGGGCAAAAAGGAAGGCATAAGGAATTCCTAACACGAGATACCCTACAAAAACTACCACAAAGACTAAGAGCGCATCAAGCGCAACTCCTGAAATATATCGCGAAATGGTATGGTTCATATTTTCCAATAACTCAAAGATATTGAGCTTATCTTCAACCAAAACGTTCTTTTTCAAGAATGGGATGATTTTTTCACCATCTTTAAGCATATAAAACAGCAAAATTGGAACTAAAATGAGAACCATAACAATGCTTGTGGCAATACTCACGATGCTTCCCACGCTAATTGTGATGCTATTAAGCAGATTATGGAGAATATCTGTATAGGACAGGTTCAATTTTTCTACAAGACTATTAACATCCACTTGTCGGTAAATTTCAGCGAATCTTGGACTATGACGCAGCCCTTCAAGCCATTTCATTGCTTCTGGATAAACTTTTGCTGTTGCACTAATCAGATCCGTCAGTTGCGAAATCAAGCTAGGAATTACCGAAGCAATTGCAAAAATAATCATTCCTAAAAGAACTAAAAGAACAATAAAAATACCAAATATTTTTTTGATTTTTAATTTTTGCTCCAGATAAACAACGACTGGATTAAAAACATAGTACAAAAAACCAGCGATAATAAAAGGAATGAAAAGAAGAGCGAGCAAGGTTTTGATGGGTTGAAAGACAAATTGAATCTCGGTTAGCATGAAGATTAAGAGCGCCACCGCTAAAATCTCAATTGTCCAGAAGAAAAGTTTACTTTTTTTAAACATAGGCTCCCTTTGGCTCAAATCTTTTTGTAAATTAGACTTGGCTTTCTTATTTTGATAAATTTTGGTACAGTTTTGTGACTATTTATATTATAATAAATCCAAGGCTTATGCCCCTGACACTATCTATAATACCATAAACTGATTTACTGTGCTACAAAGGCATCCAAGCAAAAAATCAAGTAACTTAAATTTACTTGATTTGATATTGCAACGCTGTTAAAAACTCTGTTAAAAAAATATACAAAAATTATTCATTGCACCGCCGTGCGTAAAATTGAGAATCATGAGTGAGCACTTATTGAGTGCTTTTTATTTATCTACTAAATTTCTTATTCGCTTTATCGTTTTATCACTAAAATTAGAAATATTAAAAATGCTCTGCATACTCTTTATAAGGTGTTCAAATTCTATTGGATCATTTTTTATCGTTAAGAGATGAACTGCAAGCTCTAATTCCTCTATAGATACATAATTCGATTTTCTACAATTGAATTTATATTTTGAATTTTTTCGTATAGAGTTAACTTTCGAGTCCCGTACGTATAAAAATTTATCCTTCTGAATTATTGCTGAACTATTTATTAACTTCTGAACACAAGTCTTAAATTGTTCACCATTAAACTCTTCTTCCATTATCATTTCTAATCTTTTTTTCAAGAATTTTTTATGAATAGGAGATTCCTCTATTATCACATTTAAAATATAACCAGTCATATAGTGATTGTCCCCGAGCCAGTCCCTGTGAGCTGGAAAAATCGCAACATACTCTCCTACATAGTCTTTAATAGATTCTTCTTTATTCTCATAAAATCCTTTTAATAGTGGAAACTCGTTTTCTTGCAATGAAATTGGCTGCTCATATAGTAAATATTCATCATCACAATAAATATCACCATCAAGAATCAAGCCATCGATAATTTGATTGATATTAACTAATTCCTCAAATTCTTCTATTTCTTCATTTAAAATATAAAAATCCTCAATTTCTTTAATTAAATTAGACTTTTTCACCCTTCCTTCCCACTGGACAGTTTCATATACTATATCTATAACAAAATCTTTATCTCTTATATTGAAAGGCGGTCTAGGGAAATCAAAGTAAGTAGTTATTAATTTTATATCATTAACTGATTCTCCCATCTCAGTATCCGGTATAAGCAGTTCAATATCATTAAAATTTACCTTATTCAAAAAAACTTTCACTTCATCTTGAGTTAATAAACTCGAGTATGAATCCCCTTGTTTCTTAGTAATTTTCATAATGTCCTTTTTTTGTATTCCTGTTCTTTGAGATAATTCTAAGACACTAACTACCTTTTCATTACCTTGGAATAAAATATTTTTTTCAAGCGTTCCTATTATGCTCTTTTTCATACACAATTTTTCTTTCTTCTTCAAGGGAAAATTCCCTTTCGAAAAATCTTCTAATTTTTGATCAAAAAAAGTTGGGGGATTTGAAACACATTTCAAATCTTTATAATTTTTGTAAAGTTTGTAGGGAAAGTTCTGCCCAGAAAAATACCTCAGTATTAAATCATCCAAATCCTTCTGTATCTTTTTATTTTTGTCTTTAATTTCATCTACAGCTAGTTCGGAAATTTTTAGATGCTGCTCCAAATGATTTATACCTAAAAATTTACTTTTTTTTTCATCAATTCTCTTTATTTCATATAAATATTTTACAGCATGACCACAGTCACAATGTAAAGTATTCTTATTTCCTAAGTGAATATCGAAGTTTAAATCCTCAGTATAACCTGCAAAAAGCCATTGTGTATTGTTAATAATATTTGTATGAAATTTAGAAATCCACAACCATTTGCGATGAGAGTAGAGCGCCTCATTTTGCTCTAATGATAATTGTCTAAAAAATTTTACCCGCCTTTCTAATAAGCGATCCTTTGCCTTATTTTTTTTCTTTGTATAACTCATTTACACCCCCAACACTATATGCTTCCTGCATTAGTTTCCTTAACCTACATCCTTCCTTAGATCACAGCTGTACTTTTTTCTTCCCTCAATTATTATTTCCTTCTGTGAAGGTTCTCATGCTTGCGTTTCTCTTTTAGAAAATTATAGCATAATCGGGATAAAATAAAAACGCCCTGAAGGGCGGAGATAGTTATTTTATTACTTCAACTATCAGAAATTTAGTATAGTTCATATCATCTGTGAGCGAGTGGTTTAAAATGTGCCCTGATCATTAATTATTTAATTTTGATTATATCCAAACTTACGTGATTGGAAAGCCTCCTTCCAATATATTTCTCTTTTTAATGCTTTACCTTTTCCAATTTCATCTTTTTTAAATATTTCTAGAACTGTGTATTGAAAATTCTTTTGAACATACTCTATCCCTTTGTTACTGACGAGTTCTTTTAATTTAGTATTTGGATATTTACTATCTTCTTTCTCATTTTTATCATATCCATCAGCAAGATAAGCAGACCATCGTCCATAAATACCATCTTGGCCAGTTGCAGAACCAACGTATAATTTTCCAGTTTTTTTATCTGTTATTAAATAGACCCCATAAACTTCTGATAAAGCTTGCACCCACAACTTATTATTCCAATGCTGTTTTAAATCATAATAGCTTTTACATAAGTTTTCATAACCTGGGAAGTTAATATCTAATTCAAAATATGGTTCTGTTGAAATAGAATCTACCTGGACGCTGTTAATAATCTCAGGGTTAACATAAAAAAAACTTTGACCCCTGTTTTTGAAATCAACAATCAGCCTTTCTGCATATTGATCATATTCTTGAATTCTGACTGCTTCAGCATAAGACTTGAAATAATTTGCAGAAAAATGGTAAGTTAAACTATCTCGGCTTTTGATGTCGTATGCCCCAACAAAGAGCCACCTATGCTTTTCAACCTCAATAAATTGAAATTGTATATCGTTCACTGCATTTCTAGATACACTCTTACTCCCAGCTGTCAACATCATGGGAATAAAATAATCTTCTTTCATTCTACACATATCAGCATAATCAAATACAATATCATTATACTTCCAATTAGTGTTAAATCTTAATTTTATTCTTTTTCCTTTATATTTTTCCAGTAAAGTTTCAAAATTAAGTATATCTTTCAATAAAATCGTCATCAATAATTCTCCTAAAAACCTTTTTGAACTAATTTGTTCATTATAAAACTTGCTACACAGATTATTACCGAAATCTCCTCAAATTAGATTCTAATTCATCTCATTTTCTTCTAGCATGTATTTGCCTTACCTGAGCAGCTTGGAATAAATTTTGCTTTCAAAATATTATTCTCCTACTAGATAATAGCTTATCATATTTTTAAGTTCATATCATTCATGAAGAGTAATTGAAACTGCCCCCTTTATCACAAGTCATAAATTTTAGGAATTCAAAAATCCCTGACTGAACGATGTGCTTCTCATACCTACGTGATGTCAGTATGGATTTTGTCTAGCGTTGTAACCTCCACACCTTTGAGAGCGTTAGGAACTTTACACCCGAAACCGTGTTTTTGGTATGACATTATACCACGTATCGTAAAACTGAAATTTTCGTTGTTGCGTCCATTAAAATTAATAATTGATATCCCTTATATTTACAACTTACTTTCTATTTCCTAATATAAAAATCAGAGCCTATTATATAGATACTAGTATTTAAAATAGTTTTAAGGTAAAATAATAGTAAAATATTTAGTGAGGTAAACTTATGGACACGCAGGATTTGATAACACGTTCTGAAAATCAAATTGACGATTTCAAAAAGAATAATGAAGTTATTTTAAAAGATAATATCAATCAAGAAATTATTAAAACGAAAAATTCATTTTCAAAAGAAATTTGGGACGAAGAATTATCTTTAGAAGTTGAAAAAGAAGTTGAAAAGAAATTAACTGCACTTAATAACAGCATTGATCTAAATCCTACTTCGATTTATTTCACCCTCAAAGCCGAAACTGCTCTCAATCCTGATATTTCAGAAGAGGAGCTTAAGTTAGCTGCTTATAAATTTTTATCTTCAAAAACCAAAAATAAATTTATGAAAAAAATTTTGAAAGAAAAAATAAGCAAATTCACAAAAGGGGGAAATAAATGAGTATTCAAACCTTAGGAATAAAAATCGGGAAAATCATTATTCAAATTATTTCTCAACAGATTATAAAATATACTACAAGTGAGCAGTTTCAAAAACGAGTCAGTGATATGTTGGATGGGGTAATTGATAAGATTGTAAAAGCAGTACTATCAGAGAATAAAAGTAAGTAAAAGCATCTATAATGGATGCTTTTTTCTTCCCATTAATTATTTCTTTGATTTTTTATTAAACGATGTCATAAATATCTATTATTAACGTTAAAACACCTATTTTCCATTTTTTACCTAAACTATTGATAATATGCATATTAGAGCTTTTATCTCCACTTTTTTTGCGAGAATTCCCACAAAAACTAATTTTCCCATAAATCGTTGTGTAGCTTGAATGATTAGGCTTTTTTGACACTTTTTCTATGATTTCACACCCCCTTTCATTTTTTAAAAGTTGTGCAACTTTATTTGTGACTCCATCTACCCTATCCTCCAAAAAGAAATTTATTTTTATTTTGGATAGGGGGGGGTAACTTTAGTTTACTTTTAGAGTAATTTTTACTATTTTAGAATAACTATAGTTGATTACATTCATTATCATACTTACTATGCTGCCATAAGACCTTAGAGCAACTTAAAAAGTACCTCACTCAAATAGAGAGGTACTTTTATTTTACGCTTGTGCTATGATCTCCTTGGCTCTCTTCATGAATTTAGCTGTTCGTGTAGAAACTTGGTAAACTGTCAATCCTGTGTGCTCAGCAGTTTCTGCGATACTTAATAACCGCTCTGCTTGGTCAGATAGTAAGCTCATTGGTAACCTCCATTCTTACGTTTGGAAATAACTTCCATGACGGCATAGGTTAATTTATCTTCAGCAATCCCAAGCTCAGAAGAAAGTTCAACAACATCAGCAGCAGCAAGAATGTCAAATGCTGACAAATCTGTTTTCCTTGATCTTTGGCGCTGTTCTCTAATTCCTCTAGCATATCCAGCCCAGTATAAGTCTGGGGCTATCCACCTTGCCTCTCTACCGTTCGCTTTGTTAGCCATAGAAAGCTCGAAAGTATTAAGAAATAATGAATCATCAACAGGCCTGGTATAACAAGCTCTTAGATCTCGCTTAGCTTGTTGCTTCTCTTTCCAACGTTGTACCATTCCAGCAGTAATTTTAATACTCCATGGTTCGCGGTTAGTGTTAATAAAAAATACATTTTTGTTAAACGCATTTCCAGAGACGCTTTTACGGATAAAATAATGATTACGATTTTCATCTAAAGGAGTAGAAAAAAGCAAAATATACTTGTTTTCTGCAGTGATACTTTTCATAACCTACACCTTAACCTTTCGTCATGTAACGTGTGTATGCTGTAACTGTTCTAAACGTGCGTTCTAAGCCCCGTTTGTTCCAAACCGTCCAAATATGAGTACTTGGGTCAAACTGAACCTGTGCGCCTGACTGTGTGCCGTGAGTTGGGTATAATACTTCGATTGTATTGTTCATTTGTGTTACCTCTCTTTTTAGTGTAAAATAGAGAGTAGAAAAGCTTTACTAGAGCCTTTCTACTCATAATTACTTTTTTCAAAAACTGTCTTTGGTCGCCAAACTTTCGGACAGTTTTTTTGTTGCAATTTTTTCGACATATTCCTTGATGTCCTTATAAGTTTCCCCAAAATCAAGTAAAGGAATAACCAGCGCTTTTAACTTGTTATATCGTTCTAATTCTTCAGCTGTCAGCAAGTCAACCATTGGAACGCCTTTATCTCCCCGAGCTTGTACCTTCGTATAAGGCAAACCTGTAGCACACTTAATTAGCAACTTTCTAAAATTACTTTGTGCGTAGTTATTAGTATGCTTCCAATTTTGAACTGCATCCGTTAAACTTCGAGTAGTCGCTTTTTCTGTGGCTCGCTCAATTTTGCGAGCTTGTAGCTCATTTCTCATCGCAACAAAGGCTGCAGCTAAATCAAATTTAAATTGTACAACTGCAGGAGTGTTCCCCAAAAGCGGAATAAAGAAAAGAGTTTGTTGTTCGTTTAATTTATATACTTTTCTTGAGCGTCCTGCATCATTTACATTTAGCTTTTTGAAAAAGCTATTTAGATGTGCAATTTTTTCAAGTTCAGAACGATATTTACGTACCAAGTCAGATTCAACTTTATAAGAGTTGCCTGATTGTGTCGCAATAATCTCGGTCGTGGTATAAAAATTTTCATTGCTTGATTTAGATAAGTCGAGACTGTCAAATAATACTAATGGGTTCATCTTCCTCTTTTCTACTGACAGATCTGTCAGGCTACTCACCGTGTTTCAACGCTTTATTTTTATGTTTTCAATTTTGCGTACTGGGCGGTGCTAGAAAGACAAATCAACATGAACAAACTAAATATCAAAGAATACAAAACCAAAGGCGGAGAGGTGCGTTATATTCTCCGTGGTGCTTATATTGGTACTGATGTGCTGACAGGTAAGCAAGTTAAAACATACGTCAGAGGGCGTACAAAAACAGGCGTCAAGAATGAACTCGAACGCCTGAAAAATGATTTTAAGAAAAATGGTTGTGCTAAAAGAAAATCATCCTTGAACACTTTTTCTGAAGTTGCTGAGAGTTTCTTTGAATTTTATAAGCTGCAGCAAAAAATTGGATCAGTTAAACAAATGAGAGCTAATCTTGATACTTATTCTCTCCCAGCTTTTGGAAATAAACGAATTAGTAAAATTACTACTGCACAAATCCAAAAGCAAGTAATCCTTTGGGCCAAAAACGCTGCAGAACCTCTTGAAGGTAAGC
Organism: Lactococcus sp. S-13; assembly: GCF_004210295.1. Classification (NCBI taxonomy): domain Bacteria; kingdom Bacillati; phylum Bacillota; class Bacilli; order Lactobacillales; family Streptococcaceae; genus Lactococcus; species Lactococcus kimchii. The sequence goes on from NZ_SDAK01000001.1 coordinate 1,209,037, forward strand.
AGAAAAGAACGCAGGGAAAAGGAAAAGACTATAAGTTACAATTTAACGTGATAAATCGTATATTCCAACACGCTTTTTCTCTTGGGATGATAGATTTTAACCCTTGCCAGTCGGTAATTATCCCGCAGATAAAAATTGATAAAGCGACTAAACAGCTCAAATTTTATACTAAAATGGAGCTTGAAACGCTATTCTCTCACGTTAGAAGTTTGCCTAGTGGTAAATGGTCAACTGAGTACTTTCAAGCGCTTCTACGCCTACTCGTGGCTTCTGGCTTACGTATCGGGGAGGCTATGGCTCTATCATGGTCTGATATTGATTTAGATAAACAAACTATTTCTATCAGCAAGACCACTGTACAGCGCACCACTATCCAAGATACTCCCAAAACTAACAAAAGTACTCGTCAAA